>CAMATI010000365.1 GCA_945861095.1 Asaia bogorensis
CGCCTGACGCGGATCGCGTAGCGCGGCAAAATGCGCCAGAAACGGTGGGGGTGTTGGCTCGGACATCGGGGCCTCCTGATACGAGGCCCCCTAAGAATCGTACTTTTGCCCGCGCCGGAATCCCCCTCCCGTTCAAGCGATTGCCCTGCCCGCGGATTGGGCGCCGCTTGTCGGCCCAGCAACCCCAATGTTAGAGACCTGCGTTAATGGTCGAACCATGCGGCGTGGCCAAACGCTGCCGCCAGCGTTGGACCTGATCGAACCAGCCGCGTTTGGGGCTTCCCCGCTATTGGCCAATAAGCGCCGAGACACGTCGGCAAGGAGATGTTTCCGTGAAACCATCGTCTCAGTCCCGGCTTCGCGTGCCTGTCTACGTGGCCGCGGCGCTGATATGTGCCATCACCGCCCCTGCCCGCGCATCCAGCCTGTGTGCCGGCGATTTTTTGACCTCCCAGGTTCACCCGTGGCCCGCCGGCGTCAGCTTTAACGTGCCGTTGCGAGAGACGAGCGCGACCAGCAAGGCGCGCAGCCAGGCGTTCCGGGCGGGTCTCCAAACGGCGGGCCTCGTCCTGGATCCCCAGGGGCCGGCGACCCTGAATGTGGTGTTTTCGATCAGCCCTGGCCGCGATGCGAAAGCCGGGGCCGCCAGGGCCGGTATCTACAACGATCTGGAGTGGCGACCGAAATCAGCGCCGGGGTCGGCGGCGAACGATCCATCGCTTGCCGGCAACTCGCTCAATCTCACGGTGATCGTCAGCGATAATCGGGCGTATCAACAGCTCTGGATCGGGTCGCTGGCATGCACGGTCAAAACGGCGGACACCGAGGCACTGGCCCGCGATATCGGCCTGACATTGGGGAAAACCCTGATTGGCGCGATCGGCCAACGGTGACGCGATGGTCTCGTAGCGACGATGGGGAGAGCCGACATGGATCATAACAATCCAGACGCCCGATCCACGGCCATGGACCGCCCTTGGCGGTTCCGCGGGACGCTGACGGTCGACCCCGGTCTGAATGCCGGCGGTAGTGGGGCGGCGCGCGGCGCGTCGGGGCCGGTATGGACGCCGGTCCCGATTCCGCCGCAGGTCCCGGTCCATGAGGATGTCGCCGAATTGTCGGGCACCCGGCTTTGGTACTGGGATACGGGTGGGCCAGGTCGCCCGGTCATTCTGATGCATGCCGGCACCCAAAGCGCGGCCGGATGGCCCTATCAACAACCTGTGCTGGCCAAGGCCGGCTACCGCGTGATCGCCTATTCCCGCCGCGGCTACTTCAAGTCGGACCCTGGCGACCCCGCCGATCCCGGCATCGCTTCCGACGATCTGCACGATCTGATCAACCACCTGAAGCTGTCCCAGGTCGATCTGGTGGCAACGGCGCAGGGCGGCTTCTTCGCGGTGGATTACGTTCTGACCCATCCGGACAAGGTCCGCTCCCTGGCGGTCGTCGCGTCCTTGATGGGGATCACCGACCCCGACTATGTCGAGGTCAACGCACGCCTGCGCCCCAAATTCTTTGCCACCTTGCCGCATGATTTCCAGGAACTGTCGCCATCCTACCGCGCTGGCAATCCGGCTGGGCTGGCCGCGTGGCTTGAACTGGACCACACCGCGGTCCCCGGGACCCGGCTTACGCCAAAGACCCGGCACGTGCTGACCTGGGCGAAATTGGAGAGCATCAAGCACCCAACCCTGCTGCTGACCGGAGAATCGGACCTGTATGTGCCCCCTGCCCTGCTGCGAATGCAGGCCCAGCACATGCCACATGCCGAAGTCGTGACCATCGCCGAGGCAGGCCACAGCCCCTATTGGGAACAACCGACCATTTTCAACGAGATCCTGCTCGCGTTCCTGGCCAGGCATTGACACCGCACCGGGTGGCGGCCCGCATGGCTGCCACTCGGCATCGTCGAATGAACCCGGCTTGACCGCGATTCCGCCCGCCTTACCCTGCATGCGCCTCCACCGGTCCGCGCCGGACATCAGGAGCGGCAGGAGCCAACCCCATGCCTCTATGGATTCCGATCGCCGTCACCGCGGCGCTGTTCCAATGCTGGCGCACCGCCATGCAGCAGAAACTGCGCGGAATCCTGTCGGTCAACGGCGCGGGATTTGTGCGCTATCTTTACGGCGGGCCAACCGCCGTCGTCCTGTTTTGCATCGCCTTGTATTGGACCGGGGCACCAGTGCCCGGCATCAACCCACACTTCCTGCTGTGGTGCGCGCTCGGCGGCCTGGGTCAGATCCTGGCCACAAATCTGCTGATCATGTCCTTCGGTTATCGAAATTTCGCCGTCGGCACCGCGTACACCAAGACGGAGACGGTCCAGAGCGCGATTATCGCCCTGATCGTCCTGGGCGAGGTGCTGCAACCGATGGCCTGGATCGGCATCTGTGTCGGCCTGATCGGCGTCATGACCCTCTCGCTCGCGGGGCGCGGCTTCAAGCCGAAAGACCTCCTGGCGGCGACGATCCAGCCAGCCGCACTGTGCGGCCTGGGATCCGGGCTGATTTTCGGGTTCACCACCGTCTTCATCAAACTCGCCAATCTGTCCCTGATCGGCGACAGCCTGGTGGTCCGCGCGCTGTTTTGCCTGGTCGTGACGAATTCCATGCAGATCGTCATGCAGGGTGCCTGGCTGTGGTGGCGGGAACCGCAGGAGCTCAAGAAGGCGTTCACCAGTTGGCGCAGTTCGATGTGGGTCGGCGCTCTGTCCGGCTGCGGGTCCGCCTGCTGGTTCACCGGTTTTGCGATGGCCGACGTGGCTCTGGTGCGCGCCGTCGGACAGATCGAGATCGTGTTCACCCTGCTGTTCAGCCGCTTTTATCTGAAGGAAATCCTGAAACGGACCGACGTGGCGGGCCTGGTCCTGGTCGTGTTCGGTGTGTTTCTGATCGTGGCAATGGGGTGATGCCGCTGAGTATTTCCGATTTATCGCTAATTTTACGGTGTATTTCGGAGATTTTGGTTGATTGCCGCTATTATCCCACTTGCTACTCGCATTGCCAGGCCAGTCCGGCTCCGTTATCAAATTCTGTCCATGGCGGGGTGGACATTGACTTCACGAAGGGGATGGATTGACCGACGATCCTGGACATTGATGGCAGGTTCGACACCTCTAGCCGGCCGGCCCAGCCGCGGATATCGGTGGGCCACGGCCAGCCATGCATGCCGATCTCGAGACGGAAACCGTGCCGCCGAGCGGTCGTTTCCGCCCGGGACAGCTTGCTCCCAAGGGGCGCATAAGGGGGAGCATAAGGGGCACCACCAGGATCGCTCGGCGATCATGCCGGCGCGCATACACCCGACTCCGCCGCGTTTATCCCACCGCCCGCTACGCTCGATCGCCTCACAGGGCCGCCGGCTCAGGAGGCGCGTCAAAAAATCGGACAGTTTGCTTTTTTTATTCTGGCATTCGAACCAAGAGCCTCTAATATGGGGCGTTGACCCAGCATTTTTGCCGCGACATCAGAGGCTGATCCGATGAACCCGCCCGATACCCCCCGCTCGCCTCAGGGGCAGGTCCGATCAGCGGGACGCTGGCACTTTGGATTGCGCCTGCACCACCTGCTGTTCATGGCCTTTACCCTGGTGGCCGCCATCCCCAGCGCCGTGCTGGCAATCTGGGAAAGCAACACCGCGCTTAAGACCGAAATCGACTCCGTTCGGGAACGCCATCTCCTCGTCGCACGCAACCTGACCACCACCGCGTCCCGCTATGTCGGAGACGTCAAGGCTGTGTTTTCGCTGGCATTCGAAAGCGGCGCGTTGAGCACGCCCGTCACCGGTCTGGCCGAACTCCTGCTCTCCCTGAATGTCGAACATGTCTGCATTCTGCGGCCGGATGGGCGGGTCGAAGCCATGATGAAGGGCTTCCCGGACAAGATGGCACAGCCGCTTGATCCCAAGATATTCGAGGCGCTGAAAGCGCTCATCCCCCCCGGCTCGTCCGAGACAGTCCTGTCTCAGCTTTACCAGCACCCCAGCGGCCAGCCGGTGTTCTACCTGATGAAGTCTTTGGCCGAAGGGCGTATCGGGTTCGGTGTCGTCTCCACGAACTACCTGATCTCGTTGCAGCAGGCGATCGCGTTCGGCGATAACGGTCACGCCGTGATCACGGATGCCAGGGGCCAGGTGATCGCCCACCCGTTCAAGGATTGGGTTGCCGCTTCACGCGATATTTCCGGCGTCAACGTCGTTGCCGCCATGAAGCGGGGGGAAACCGGCGTCGGACTGTTTTTCTCGCCAGCCTTCAAGGACGACATGATCGCCGGCTATGCGGTGGTGCCGGAAACCGGCTGGGGCGTGATGGTCCCACAACCCATGTCGGAATTGCGCCGCCGCGCCAGCCAGGTGACCGAGGCGGCGATCGTGGTCGCCATCGCCTCCTTCGTTGCCGCGGCCGTCATGAGCTGGCTGATCGCCTTGTATCTGGCCAAGCCGGTGCAGGAAGTCGCTTCCACGGCACAGGCGGTGCTGGATGGCAATGACGAAGTGTCAGTCCCGGATTTCCACGGCTGGGTCCCAACCGAAATCCGCCGCCTCGGCCAGGCTTTCAACACCATGCTCGGCGGATTGCGCGAGAAGGCGGCCGAAACGCGGGAAGCCCTGCGTCAGGCAGAGAGCTCCAACCAGGCCAAGACACAGTTTCTGGCCAATATGAGCCACGAAATTCGCACGCCGCTGAATGGTGTGGTCGGCATGATCGAACTGATGCAACTGACCGATCTGACCGCCCAGCAACGCCGCTACGTGGAACAAGCGACCCAGTCCAGCCAGTCCTTGCTGCGTCTGGTCGACGACATCCTGGACCTGTCCAAGATCGAAGTCGGTCGGATGGAACTGGAAAACGCACCGTTCCATTTGCCGTCGTTGGTCCATGACGTCAGGATACTGTTCGCCGACCAGGCCCGAGACAAAAGCCTGAATCTGGTGGTCGCCGTGCCGGATCAGCTTAACGTCATGCTAATCGGCGACGCCCACCGCCTGCTTCAGATCCTGGGCAACTTGGTCGGCAACGCGATCAAGTTTACAGCGACAGGCGGCGTCACGATCCGCGTCTCGGCGTCCGACAGCACCGAGCTCCGCAGAATGGTCCGATTCGAGGTGGCGGATACCGGGGTCGGCATTCCGGCCGGCAAGCTGGATCTTATCTTCGACGCCTTTGCCCAGGGCGACAGTTCCATGACGCGGCGCTATGGCGGCACCGGCCTGGGTCTATCGATCGCACGCCAGCTTTGCCAGATGATGGGTGGCGACATCGGCGTCCACAGCACGGTGGGCGCGGGATCGACGTTCTGGTTTACCGTGCCGCTGGAAAAGGCGCCCGACCAGTCCGGTCTGCCGGCAGCGGTGCCGGCCTCGCCACCCCCCGTGCGGATCGAAGCCGTGGAACGCCCGGAGGTCCTTGCCCCGCTTCCAAGGCCGACATTCGTGTCGGCGGCCAGCCGGGATTTCCAGGCGGCGTTGCGGCAGGTCGGCCGGACGCACATCCGCATCCTGCTGGTCGAGGACAACCCCGCCAATATGCGAGTCACGCAGGCACTGCTGGAAACCCTGGGCTGCGAAGTGACGCAGGCCCATAATGGTTTGGAAGCCGTCGCCGCCTACCGCGAACAGCGGTTCGACCTTGTCCTGATGGACTGCCAGATGCCGGAGATGGACGGGTACGAAGCCACCCGGGCCGTACGCCAGATGGAGGTATTCAAGGGCTACACGACCCCCATCATCGCACTCACCGCGCATGCCATGGCAGGAAGCCGGGAATCGAGTCTGGCCGCCGGCATGAACGATCAGTTGACCAAGCCTTTGACCCTCGCGGCGCTGACGGCGAAGCTTCTGGAATGGCTGACGTCGGTCGGTCACGACGCCCCGACGGGCCGTCCGACGACCTAGCAGCCTGTCGGACTTACGCCCACCGGAGGCTCATGTTAGAATCGTAACGTCGATTCGCTCCCTCCCCGGATGCCGCCAATGAGCAACTTCCGCCCCACCGATCGCCTAACCGGCTTCCTGATGCCGCCGTCTATCGATGAATG
>CAMATI010000366.1 GCA_945861095.1 Asaia bogorensis
GATGGGTCGGCCGTGACGCCACCTCCGGGCCGATATGAAGCCAGTCAGGACGTGATCGGGGCGCCGCCGGCGGTCTGATGACCGCGCCGGCGCAGCCGAACAGCCGTCGTTATTGATCGAAAATCCCGAGTCCGACAGGCTGCTAGAGCATGATCATGCGGAGCGGAACTTAACGGCGTGATCATGCGGCAAAACAAGGCGCTGGAGCGGCTTTCCGTTTGCCGTTTCCAGTCAGGCTGAAACCGCTCTGGCAGGCAGCGGCGCCGGTGCCGGAAGTCGAATGATCCGATGGCGCGCGACCGTGACGGCAGGCAGGCAGAAGGGACCACGCCGGATCGCATCGACCGCGCCGGACCCCGCCGGCTTGCCCGGTCAGGACGCCCGGCCCTGGTTCAACCCGGCCTGGTTCAACCGGGCCCTGGTTCACTGGGCGCTAGTGCACTGGGGGCTAGTGCACTGGGCCCGCGCGTATCAGCGTGCGCTGGCGCCGTTACGGCTGGTGCGCCTGCCTGCACGGTCGTTTCAATGTCCATGCATTATGTTCGGATATCGAATCCGACTCTGGCGCCTGGCTCCCAACGCATCCATGTGTCCGCGCTGGCCGATATCGTTTCATTCCGATCGGCGTGCGGATGGAAACCACCACCGGTTCTATCCCCGTCCGCACAAGCTCAACGTCGCGGTGCCGTATCCTCGCAGCTCGCTCGCCTCCACCACCAGGCGCAGTTCCGCGTTGTTCAGCGGAATGGACTGGCGCACCGGCATCCCCGTGACCTTGATCGGCTGCGTCGCCCAGGCGCGGGAAATCGTGACGGTCGCGGCCTTGGCCGGGTCTTCGCCGCTCGCGGGGGCCGACGCCGAGACCTGGATCAGGCCTTCCAGCAATGTGATCGGCTCCTCCGGTCCCTGTCCGGCGATATGGATCGCGAAGCGCTTGCGGATGAAGCGCCCCTCACACGGGCGCGTGTTCTCCGCCTCTCGCAGCACCTGCGCCATGCGGTCTTCCCGCACGCCTGCCCCCAGCCTTTCCCGCATCAGCGACACCAGCGTTGCCATGCCGCCGCTGGGCACGTCGGTGTCATAGCGCCGCTTCATCCCGTCCGCCGCCTGGCGAACCTGCGACAGGTCCAGGCGCAGGCGATCGTTCTCGACCCGCAGCCCCTCTGCCTGGCTGCTCAGGCGACGAATTTCATCCTCCAACCCGCTGACTTCCATGCGCGCGAGCAGGGTCCCCGATCGGTAGGACGAGTATCCGATGCCCACGAACACGGCCGCGATGCCGAACCATAGGATGGCGCGTCCCCAAAATTGTCGCCGGTGACGGGTACGTTGGCGGGAAAAGCCACTGCGGGTAACCATGCTTTGGTCCGTTGCGATCCGTGATGGAGATCAGGGGGGGTGGAAACGGGCCGCACCATGCGTGCGTGCGCGGCGCGCGGCAAGCCCGGGCGGGTGATCCGCGGTCCGCACGGTCAGGAACGGGGCATGGTCGCGCGGCGCCGGGAGCGTGTGCGGGAATGCAAGATGGTCCTGCCCGCGCGCGGGAGGCAGTCTGGTCGGCGCGGGTTTTGCCAACGCGGGCGGTCCGCCTGGGACCGCCAGCGGATCCGCGTCGTTTCAGCCGGTCAGCTCGGGAGCTCGACGGCGCTGGTGCCGAGGTCGTACATCGCGCCGGCGATCGCGCCCGCAACCGCGCCGCAGGAGGGGTGGCCGAGCACCGGGACGAACCTTGGCGCTGGCGAGCTTGCAGGCGAACTCGATGCCGCCCAGCACGGCCGGATCGACGACATAGCCGGCGAGGCGATTGTTGAAAATGTGGCCCAGGCCCAGGTCCAGGTCGAACAGGATTTCCGCGGGGCGCGTGAGTCGATGCAGCTCAACAGCACCGCCATCGGGGACTGGCCCTTGGAGGAGATGCGCTGTTGCGCCTGCCAGTCCCGATTCATGCGCTCAGCGGTGCGGGCGCGTTCGTTGCCGCGCTTTATCCCGCCGATGACGTCATCGGGTGTGATGGCATCGCGCCGTGCCTTGGTCAGTGGCTGGACAGCGGCGGGTGTGGGCGGTGTGGCCGGGGCACTGCAAGCGATCAGTCATCGTGCATTGAATGCGCCAACCGAGGCCAGCATTCCGCGTTGTCCGAGGCACCCGCATTGCATTCCATTCTGGTGGCTTGCCTGCCCTTCGTTGTTCAGCATTCCTGGCGCCCGATTATGGTTTCGTGACGATCGGTTGCTGTCATGAGCCGCGGTGCAATCCCGTCCCTGGGGATGCCCGATTCCGGTCAGTCGGGCCGCAATGCAGGGTTCATGGCGACCGCCGGACAACTCTGATCGACGTTGGCCGGAACGAAAGCACCACACCTGGTTCGGTTTCAATCGGTCCTTGGAAAACAAAACCGCCCCCGTTCCGCATCGGCGGAACGGGGGCGGCGTTGGTTTATAAAGGCTCAGTTCGTCAGGTTATAGAACTTCGCCGCGTTGTCGCAGGTGATCTTGCGGATGTCGTCAGCGGACAGGCCGGCAAATTGCTCGTCGATATACTTGGTCGACTCAGGCCAGATTCCGTCGGTGTGCGGGTAGTCGGACCCCCACATCAGGGTATCCACCGTCATCAGGTTGTTGGTGCCGATCAGCTTCGGCCCGATGACGTCATACTGGAACGTCGCCTTGCACTGGCGCTGCCAATACTCCGACGGCTTCAGCTTCATCAGGTCGCGGAACCGGTCCTCGAACTCAAAGTCCATGCGGTCCAGAGCGTAGGGGATCCAGCCGATGCCGCTTTCGCCGAAGGACACGCGCAGGTTCGGATAACGCTCGAACACGCCGGCGCCCATCATGGCGGCCAGGATATGGATCAGCCCCATCTGGAACGACGACACGCCGGTGAACATGGCCGCGCGCCGCACCTGGGCCGAGGTCATTTCGCGCGCGGACGGCGCCGTGGTCGGGAAGGTGTGGAAGTGCAGCGGCAGTTGCACATCGGAAACCGCTTTCCACATCGGCTCCCACACCGGGTGCCACATCGGGTCCATGTCCCAGGAGCAGGACAGTTCCACGCCCTTCAGGCCCAACTTCGCACAGCGATAGACTTCGCGCGTCGCCGCCTCGACATCGCCATAGGGGATGCAGCCCAGGCCGATCATGCGGTCGGGATAGGGTTTGACGAAATCCACCAGCCAGGTGTTGTAGATTTCCAGCATGTGGTTGGCGGCTTCGGTGTCCTGCATCTTGGACGCGCCACCCAGGATGCCGAAGATCACTTCGGCGTCGACGCCGTCACGCTCCATCTCCTTGACGCGCAGATGCGGGTCGGACGGGCGCTGGATGGCGGTCTTGGCTTCGGGGAGGCCCATCTTGCCGTCCGCGAACATGCCGGTTTCGGCCATGATGTCGACGCGCTTGTTCTGGCCGGGGATCAGCTTCGCGCCGCCAGGACCGACGCCGTTCAGCAGGCCGAAATTGGCGCCGGCCTTGGTGACCCATTGCGGGCCGTCCGGGGTGTCTGCCACATAGGGCATGCGATCGCGCAGGTGAGCCGACGATTCCGAGGTGAACAATGTCGGCGGCATCCAGGGCATATCGAGATGGCAGTCGGCTGAAATCCGATTGTACTTCATGGTCGTCCCACTCCTTGCTGGCGAAGGCTTACTGGTAGGTATCATCCTAGACCCGGATGCGCGGATTGTGCAAATCCCGCGGGGAATGCCGCAAGGGAATGCCGCAAGGGAATGCCAAAGGCCGAAAAGCGCGGGTTTCGGGCAGGCTAGGCGGGTTCGGCGCGCGATTGGCGACACGCGATGCGGACGCGGACCGTCAATCGAGGATGCGTGCGCGATTCTGCCAGGCAAGCGTGGATTCCTGGCGGCGTCCGGCGGTCTGGCACCCACCGCGTGGGTGGGGCGGATGTATGGACCAAGGCGGTGACCGGCTGACGAGGGCCGCCCTGGACGGTGGGCGAACCCGGAGTCCGAGCCGCGCGCGGGACTATTTGTGGCCAAGGGGCAGGGCCACGACCATGCGCCGCCGTCCTTGGGGGCCATGCCTCGATGTCGGGGCACAGTGGAGGATCCGGCGCAAGGATGGACCGGATTCGGCGCGGCGGGCCGTCGCGCCACGTTTTATCCCATCGGGTCTCCTCGGGGTGCGATCAGCCAGCAGGGGACACAGAATTCGCCGAGTGCACACAGAGTTGCGCCGAGAAGCGATCCGGTTTCCGTGCCCTTGGGGAGGCGGCTGTATGTCTGTCTCGACCGATCACGGACGGCCCCGCTGTGCCCGATAATATCGACCGGACGAAACAATGACCGATGCACCGCCCCCTTTTCATTGCCGGCATGACCTGGCAACCCGCGCTGCGACGGCATGGGGCGGGCTGGGGGGCAAGTCCGGCCATGATGGTGAGGGCACGCGTATGGGTCATTGCTTCCGTCGGTCGAGATAGGACGCAACCAACGGACAGCGACCATAAGAGCCTTCTCCCTCGCCTTTGCGGCAATCCGCGCCGGGTGCCTTGAGAGCAGGAAGAAACCACCTGTCCCCGTTGAACGCAGACAGAAATTTATGCATCGTGTCCACCCGACCGCCGGAGCCGAGCCGGTGGGGTCAGGCCAGCCCGGCCTCCTGGTGCATCGCCTGCTGTTCCGCCGCGATGGACGCCTCGTCGCGGCCCAGGGCGCGCAGCAGGCGGGCGTGGTTGGCCAGCGCCGCGTCGCGATGCGGGTGCGGATGCCCGGTCGCGCGCTGGAACTTCAGGAAGATCACGACATGCCGCCGCATCAACGGCTCCGCCTCCCCCAGCCGGTTCGTGGCTTGCAGCAACGTGGCGAGGTTGTGGAGGTGGACGGCGAGGTCCGGATGGTCCTTGCCCCGGCTGGCCTCGATCAGCGCCCACGCCTCGCGCGACATGCGTTCCGCCCGGTCGTAGCGGGCTTTCCCCTGGAACAGCAGGCCGAGGTCACCCATCAGCCGCGCGGTCGGGTCCGCGATTTCCTGGTCCCGCGCGGCCAGCGCGACCGCTTCCGCGTGCTCGGCCAGAGGGTCCAGGCGGGGCCAGGTCCGCACGTCCTGCGCCTCCCCGGTGAAGGCGGCATTCACCCAGCCCAGCGCCTGTTCCAGCACAATTTGGGCATCTTCCGGGTCCAGGCCCCGGCGCGTGACGTCCAGCACCAGGCGGTGGACGGAAAACCGAGGTAACACGGGATCGCGCGTCACCAGGGAATAGGCGGTCAGGTCGGACAGTGCCTCCCGCAGGTCCTGCTCCGGCACATTCGGGACCGGAACGTCCAGCAGGAATTCTGGCACCGGGTCGGGGGCCAGGAACGTCAGACGTTCAAGTAACGACCGTCCGGCGGGGGTCAGGCGTTGCACCGACAGCGCCCAGCTTGCGGCGATGGCGCGGGGATAATGGGTGGTTGCGGGATCGGACCAGTCCATCACCGCCCGGAACGACGTTGCCAGCCGAGCGCGGTAGTCGGCGAAGGTGCAGCGGACGCGGCGGATATAGGCACCGGCATGCTCCAGCGCCAGGGCAAGCTGGCCGAGTTCGCCGGCCAGCGCGCGGGCCTGGGCTGCGTCGTCTGGGGCGGTGCGGCGATAGTTCTGCGTGCGTTCCAGCAGGAAGTCGGCGGCGGCGTCCAATGGCAGAACATCCAGTTCCAGGCTGCTGAAACCGGCGGGCAGGTTGGTCAGGCGGCTGGTCAGCAGCACATGGCCGTGGGTCAGGCGCGCGGTCAAGGCGGTGGCGGCTTGCAGGGCCTCGGGCGAGTCCACGTTGTCCAGGATCAGCAGCCAGCCGGGGTTGCGGTTCAGCCAGTCCAGCACGGCTTTCAGTTTGATGTCGTCGTCGGCGGCCTCATACCCGGTCAGGCCGAGCGCGCCGGTCAGTTGGCCCAGGTTGGTTTGCAGGGCTTGCGGCGATTCGGCAACGACCGCCAGCAGGGCGGTGTAATCATCGTGATGCGCCCAGGCATATTCCACCGCGGCGCGGGTCTTGCCGATGCCGCCCAGGCCGTGGATGGCGAAGTTGGAGGTGATGGCGGT
>CAMATI010000367.1 GCA_945861095.1 Asaia bogorensis
TCGAACGCGTAGAATTCGCTCATGAACGGGGCGGCGACATCGGCGTTCAGCTTGCAGTCCAGCAGGATCGGGCCTTGCGGGTTGCGCAACAGGGGCGCCGCCGCGTGCAGGTCTTCCAGGGTGCGGATGGTCCTGGCCTCGAAGCCGAAGGCCGCGGCCACCGGCGCGTAATCGACGTCGGGGAAGACCGATTTCGCCTCGGGCAGGCCGCGCATGCGCAGGAAATGCAGTTCCGCTCCATAGGCGCAGTCATTCATCACGATGATGACCAGCGGAATATCCTCTCGCACCACGGTTTCCAACTCGCCCATCGTCATCAGGAAGCCGCCGTCGCCGATGACCAGGATGGTGGGGATATCCGGCCGCCCGCGCGCCACGCCGAGCGCGGTGCCGAAGCCCAGGCCAATCGACGCGAACTCACTGGTCATCTTGAAATGGCTCGGCCCGGGCACTGACAGATAGGGCAGGATCCCCAGAAAGTTGCCAGCGTCGTAGACGATGTTCTTCTGTTCCGGCAGCAGTGCGTTCAATTCGGCACCGAGGCTGCGCATGTCCACCGTGCGCGGGGTGTTGGCGGGCTGGAAATCCTTGGCGATGTCGTAGGCGGCCAGGGTCGCGCGCACGGTTTCCGAGCGGAACGGTTTTTCGGCATTCGATCCGGCCGGCAGGGCCGCGAGGATCCCTTCGGCGGCCAGGCGCGCATCGCCCACCACGGCCACGTCCGCATGGCTGTAACGACCGATATTGGCGCGGTTCGAGTCCACCTGGATCAGCGGCACCGGCGGCAGCGAGGCGCCGAAACTCATGGTCAGGAAGTTCAATCCGGCCCCGAAGACAACCGCGCAGTCCGCCTGGTCCACCATCCGGCGCGCCATCGAATGCGAGAACGACCCCAGGATGCCGAGGTTGGACGGGTGACCGCGGAACATATCCTTGCCCTTGGCCGTGGTGACGAGCAGCGCGCCGGTGCGTTCGGCCAGGGCCTCGATCGCCTCTTTCGCGCCGGCCAGATGAGCGCCGCGCCCGGCGATGATGATCGGTTTCTGGCTGGCGCGCAGCATCTCGGCCGCGGCGGTGATGGCCTGGGCACGCGGGGCAGCCGGCTTGCGCGGTGGCACCGGGGCGCGGGGCGCCGGAACGGGCGCGTCGATTTCGGTATGTTGCACGTTGGTGGGCAGCAGCAGCGCGGCGGCGGTGCCCTGTTCGGCGGTCGCGACCGCATCGGCGAAGGCGGCGCGCGCGGCGGTGGCGGAGGTCGCGACGAACGTCTTCAGCCCGGCTGCCTGCAACACGCCGGTGGCATTGAAGCCCTTGTAATCCGGACCCATCGGGTTCACCGCGCCGGTCGTCTGCGCCTGCTCCCCATAGATGATCAGCAGTTTGGATCCCATGCGGCTGGCGGCGACCGCGGCGTGCAGCCCATTGGCGGTGGCGGGGCCGCGTCCGACGATGGCAACGCCCAGGCGGCCGGTGGCGAAGGCATAGCCCTCGGCCATCGCGATGGCGTTGTTTTCATGCCGAGCGCCGTGGAAGGTGATGCCGAGGCTGTCGAGGGAGGTGCAGAAGACGGCGGTATCGTCGCTCATGAGGCCGAACACGGTGTCGACACCCAGGGCCTGGATCTCCTCGGCGATCGCCTGGTGAACCTGGATGATGCGCCCGGATGTGGACGTGGTGTTGGTGTCCATGGATGGCCCCCCCGCCTGTTGCACGACGTGAAGCATCGCACTGGATTTACCCGCAGGGAAGTGGCGCGAGCCCTCGCTTGCGCGCGATGCGGACGCGAAGTGGCCTCGTCGGGCGGCTTCCCTTCGCGTACGCGCGCCAGATCATTGTTCGTGTTCGGTCTGGCGTGGGGCGCAACGGACGCTTCCGTTCGCGTGCGCGCGCCAGACCTTTGCCTCTCGCCCGGACAGCGACGTCCTCCCAGCGCTCCCCAGTCCGCTCCGCTTTACACCAGGTCCACCGTGGTCAGGTCCTGTTGCCAGCTTTGGGCCTGTACGAAGCCCTTTACCCGCGGAGACAGCGCGCGCGGATTCAGGTCATGCACCACAAAGCACCACAGCGCCTGATCCACGATCCGCGCATGCAGTTTGGCGATCAGGGCGGTCTGAGCCTCGGGGTCGAACGCGACATTGATCGCCTCGCACAGCGCGTCCGTTTCCGGGTCCTTGTACCAGCCCCAGTTGATCCCCATCGGAGGCACCAGCTTTGACCACGCGACCTGGATTATCGCGATGGGATCGGCGGTGCCCAGGGAGTTGTTCAGCGCATGCCCGCCCTTGTTTTCCGGCGCGGCCGCACCCGCCCGCCGGCGCGCGCGCAGGGCTTCCCAGTCCATCGCCTGCAACGTCACGGCAAAGCCCACGTCTTCCAGCGATTCCTTGATTGCCTCGTTCATCGGCAAGGGCTGCATCTGCCCGGACCCCGATGTGGAAATCAGGAACGTCGCCTTGCACGGGTTCTTCGGGCCGTAGCCGGCCTCGGCCAGCAGCTTGCGCGCCTCCGTCGGATCGTAGCGCACGTCGAATGTCGGTTTGCCGAACCAGGGGTGACCTGGCGGCACCATGCCCTTCGCCGGCATTGCCGTCTGATTCAGCAACGTGCAGATGCCGTCGCGATCGATCCCGAGATTCATGGCCTTGCGCACGCGGACGTCGCGGAATGGGCTGTCCGGCAGGGTGGACAAAAGATAGGGCCAGACATGCGGGTACGGGTTCAGAATGACCTGCATCTTGGCCTGACGAAGCTGCTTCAGCGTGTCGGGCGCCGGAGCCTCCACCCAGTCGATCTGCCCATTCAGCAGCGCCGCGACGCGCGTGACCGCGTCGGGCATGGGGATGATCACCAGCCGGTCGCAGCGCGGAATCCGGCGCGCTTCCCAATAATCCGCGTTGCGGGCGAATTCGACCCGTTCGCGCGGAACGACGCGGGTGACGCGCCATGGCCCGGTGCCGGACGGGCGTTGCGCCACCTTGATCCAGTCGCGTCCCATCTCCTCCCACCGCGCGGGGCTGGACATGAAGATGCTGGCCATGTCGTAGGGCAGATTGGCGTTCGGTTCCTTGGTCTCGATACCCACGGTCAGTTTGTCGATCACCACGTATTTCGCGATGGTCTTCGTCCAGGTCGCCGCCTGGGTCGCCTGGGCCTGGTCGTATTGCGGGGAGTCGCGGCGGATCAGCTTGTCGAGGTTCCAGACCACCGCGTCGGCCGTGAAGGCGGACCCGTCATGGAACTTGACGCCATCGCGCAGCCGGAATGTCCAGGCCATCTTGCGGTCGGGGTCGGCCGACCAACCGACGGCCAGGCCGGGGCGCAGTGTCGCGGCGACATCCGACCGCGAGAGGTCCCAGTTCACCAGCGCGTCATAGGCGGTCACCCCCATGAAGCGGATGCCCTCACCGCCCTGGCTTGCCTGACCGGTGGTCAGGGGGATATCGGCGGATGTCATGGCGACACGCAATGTCTTTTCGGCGCCAAACGCCTGTCCGGGCAGGGCCGCCGCGGTCGCGGTCGCGAGCAGGGAGTGACTGAGGCGTCGTCGCCCGATTGGCATCATGGAAGGAGGCTCCTTTGGGTGGTCGCAGGGTGGGTCGTGCAACCATTATGCCAATTATTTAGCCACAAATCTCTGCCATCTGACAATCATGATGTTTCATATATGACTGTTATTTATGCTTTATGCACGTAACATGGTCTTAAATTGATCAAAAATCCGCGCGGCCATCGACGTGTGACTTCAATATGATCTAATTTCGGTCATTGATCCGGACGCCTGACGTGGAATGCCCGCCCACACACCCAGCCGATCCCGTTTGGCATCGGATTTGCTTAAACAGCGTTCAGGGCATGGCCAGACGGCCGGCACGGGGATTGAGCATGAACGTTGCACACGACGCGACCGGCACCGACGACACGACCCTGACAGACCTCGGCATCGCCGAACTCGGTTCGGCCATGCGCGCGGGCCGCCTGTCGCCCGTCACCCTGGTGGAAGCCTGCCTTTCCCGCATCGCGCGCTATGACAGCGTGCTGCACAGCTTCATCACGGTGACCGCCGAAACCGCCCTGGCCGAGGCGCGGGTCGCCGAGGCGGAACTCGCCGCCGGTCATGACCGCGGTCCCTTCCATGGCATCCCCTATGCCCTGAAGGACATCGTCGACGCGCAGGGCGTGCCGACCACGGCGCATTCGCGCCTGATGCCCGACACTCCGGCCGCCAGCAACGCCCATGTGACCGAGATGCTAAGCCGAGCGGGCGGGATTCTGGTGGGGAAGCTGGGGACGTTCGAATTTGCGTTGGGGGGTCCGTCCTGGGACCTGCCTTGGCCGCCGCCGCTGAACCCGTGGAACACCGCTTTCCTCCCCGGTGGGTCATCCTCGGGTTCAGGGGCTGCCGTCGCCGCCGGTCTGGTGCCGGCGGCGATCGGGACCGATACCGGCGGATCGGTCCGCTGGCCCGCCGCCTGCTGCGGCATTGTCGGCCTGAAGCCGACCTATGGCCGGATCAGCCGGCGCGGGGTTCAGCCCAATACCTACTCGCTCGATCATTGCGGTCCAATGACACGCACCGTGCGGGATTGCGCGCTGATGCTGTCGGCCTGTGCCGGCCACGATCCGCTGGACCCCGGCAGTACCGACGAACCGGTTCCAGACTATGCCGCGGCGCTGACGGGCGACATCACCGGCCTGCGCATCGGCCTGATCCGCAATTGGTACGACCCGGAGGCGACGGCCGAGGTCATCGCCGCCGTCGATCGCGCCGCCGCGAAACTGGCCAGCCTGGGCGCCATCGTCGAGGAGGTCACGCTGCCGGATATCGGCCTCTATTGCGATGCGAAGACCGTGATCTCCATCAGCGAGTTGTTCGCCCTTCACGCCCCCGACCTGCGCACCCGGCCCGAGATGTTCGGTGCCAAGCTGCGCCAGCGGGTGATGGGCGGGGTCTTTATCCGGGCCGAGGAGTACCTGAACGCGCAACGCCAGCGGAACGATCTGGCGCGCGGGTTGATCGCCCGGTTCAGCCGGTTCGACGCGCTGGTCACGGCGGGCTGGCTGAACGCCGCCGATCCAGCCGATCCGAATGGATCGGACTTCTTCCGCCGGGGCCGCAACGTCACGATGCCGTTCTCGCTGGCCGGCGTCCCATTCCTGTCCGTGCCGATCGGTTTTGGCGCGCACGGCCTGCCGCTGGCGATGCAGGTCGCCGGCGCGCCCTTCGCCGAGGCCACGGTCCTGCGCATCGGCCACGCCTACGAACAGGCCACGGAATGGCACAAACGCCGCCCCCTTCTTCAGACCGGAGCTTCCGCATGACCACGAAACCAACACCGGACGAAATCGTCCTGCTCGCGCGCCAGGCCGGCCTGGACCTGCCGGTGGAGTATCTGCGGGAACTGGTCGATGCCTACGGCAATGTGCGGCAGATGATCGACCGCATCCCGACCGGCCGGCCGCGCGGCGATGAGCCGGCGCATGTCTTCGTGCCGACGAAGTTCCTGCCGGCGGGGCAATAGACCATGGCCGAACTGGAATTCCTGACCATCGCCCAGGCATCGACGCTGATCGCGACACGCAAATTGTCGCCCGTCGAACTGACAGAGACCTATCTGAAGCGGATCGAGGCGCTGGACCACCTGCTGGACAGCTTCGTCACGCTGACCGCCGATCGTGCGCGATCGGAGGCGAAGGCAGCCGAGGCCGCCATCATGGCCGGCGGTCCGGTCAGCCGGATGCATGGCATTCCGTATTGCCTGAAGGACATCTACGACACCGCCGGCATCCGCACGACCGGTATGTCGAAGCTGCTGGCCGACAACGTTCCGACCCGCGATTCCTATTGCCAGGAAAAGCTGGCGGCCGCCTCATGACTCCCCTCATTTTCGACTCCTGCATTACTATGCCCAAGCAGGCACGACTCTCCTGGACACCGCTTTTTGTATCAGGCTGGGTTACGTGACTCGAGGTATGACCCGGTCAGTTGGGCCAGCTTCCCGTTGCAGGTGGCG
>CAMATI010000368.1 GCA_945861095.1 Asaia bogorensis
CACCGCTTTTTGTATCAGGCTGGGTTACGTGACTCGAGGTATGACCCGGTCAGTTGGGCCAGCTTCCCGTTGCAGGTGGCGGGGCGACTTGGCATCCAAACCTACTGCCTTGGAATCACAGGAGAAAAAATGAGGGGATGGCTGAGGTCACAGACAACTATTCCATCGTGCCAAAGGCTTATTGGTGGGACGTCGGGCAACATTTAGGCGAGGACTGGAATCAGGATTATCCTCTGGCAGCGACCCTTGTACATGTGCCTATCTCGAGTGCACCGCTTTGATGCCGTATTGTGAGGATTTGCCAACGGAATGCGTAGACAAAAAGGTCCTATAGCGAACGCTTCGGCCGCTCGTTCTTATCGACCTGAGAGCGATCAAGGAGTTTTCTGTGATTGGCTATTGGGGAGTTACTAATTCTCAAATCGTGCCAGCCGCACCGCGGTGTGTCCTTTGGCTGGTCGCAAGCTGGGCATCACTAGCAGGCAATCATCATGCGGAGTGCGAATTTCGGCGTCTCCATCTTGAGCAATCAGCGTATTTCTAGTCCGAATGATATCTCCCCCCTTGTATGGTTGTAGGAAGTGGAAACTTGCGGTCGCGGCTGTGATCGCGGCGGTAACAATCGCGCATCTAGGTCTTACGTCCGTCGGATTCGGCAGCATTGCGTGTCGTGGCCCTGCCAGCCCGAGGAACCTCAAGAGGCCTGCTATACTGTCCATCGCAGTCGCAACTGTCGCGCCCGACCAGTGCTGTCCGGCTTCCACCAAATTTGCGACGCATAGAGTTTCAGGGTCGGTGAACCGGGTATAGTCTATAATTCGTTTGCCATTTATGTGGCCACCATCAGCGACAACCAGATCCGGAGCACCGATCCCCTGAGCCAGGCGCCGCCCTTTTTCAGTACTCCCGCATAAATTCAGAGGGCAGGACGGCCATAGCATGGAATGGAGGTCCAGCAGAACATCGACAGTATCGATCAAAGGGCGAATTTCCCTCGCGCGATCCAACTCAATCGAATGGCGAGGGCCGTTCAGCACAGCCTCATCCCAGACTCGGTTCAGGTCCTCATCGATAAACCGGGACGCGGTTGGGTCGCGAGGATCGAACCGCTCGAATGCAGCCAAATTGATAAAACCAACCGTCAGGCGCCCGATCATCGGTGTGAAATCCGCACGCAGCAGACGGTCAAGCGCGATCGCGCCCGCGAACTCGTTGCCATGTGTTAGGGCGAGGAGCGCGACATGTGGTCCTGCTCTTCCTGAATCCAATGACGTAACGCCGGGGATACCGGAATTTCCCGCGGTCCAGCGGCTCAGGTCGGGCGGATCAAGTGCAACTTCGAATTCGGGCGGTAGCACAGGAGGCGAGGGGTGGGTCATGTCCACAAACTTCTCGAGGCTACTCGAGCAGACGGTCGATGTCCCGTGTGGCAAGGGAATGGTGAGCGACGGGAGGCGTTGACGCCGCCAACGTACGGAACTTCGCGGATATTGCCGACAATGCGAATGACACCTACTACCCTCACCATCATATGTCCGCCACCTTGAGCCCGATACGTGACCTCGTTCATGCAGATCAACCTAACAAATCTAGCGCTTTATCCCAGTCCGGTCGCGCTGATCTACGGCAGCAAGCCGCGCCCGACAACGTTGGCGACACATCTGCCTCGAGGGCATATAGACGCCAGTGGTGCGGATGGACCACCACACCCGTGGACACGCCAACGCTCGTGCTGCGGACCGTGATATTGGTGCGTTCTGCCCATCGTCAGACTCCCCAAACTCGCTACGGCAAGTCGCAACCGCCCCCTCTGGCATTTGCCGTCTCTCACAGCGCCCGACCCGCGGGAGCATTCGTGAATATGGTGGCGACATTTCCGCAACAGTACTAGCGCGGCGTTCCGGGCGCCCTTCGACCGTGAGCGCGATCGAACTCAGTCCCTCGGGGCCCCTGAAGAGCGGATCCTGGCAACGCTTCATGGTGCTGCTCCAAAAAATGGTTTCTCTGAACCGCTCTGACAGTGTCGGCGGATATTTTATGCCACGCGCGTCAACCCGATCCATTGGTGCCGCGGTTGGCCGCGGCACTGAGATTTACGAGTTCAGTCCTGATGCCACCGGCATCTAGGGCTGGCGTCGACCATGGGACACGGATGACCTGATCACCTGATGCCAGGTCACATCCGTCCACGTCGACGGCTACCATTCGCCAATCGCCAGACTTGCCCGCGATCGCCGATAGCGCGTGGGAGTGATCCTGGTTGCAGTGGTGGATTATCGCAGCCTCTGCCGCGGCGATTGCCCCCACGGGCACAGGGTCAGGTAGCAGGTTGTCGGCCTTCAGGCGCACGGCACGCGCGAACCCTCCGATAAACAACGCGCCCATCAGGCGTATGCGCCAGATTCTGAAGTCCGCGAAGCCGGCATACAGCGAAGCATATGGGTGCACGGCCAGGAATCTCGCCTTCATTGCGGGATCATCTGACGCCTCCGCCAACCCAGTCACGGTTACCCGTGGAGCGGTTTGCGGATTTGCGGAGGTTGGCGCACCGGTCACCAACACCGAACAGCGTGGATCCGCCATCAAATGGCGAGTGTGCTCCGACAGATCGGACAAATACAGCAAGACTGACAGGTCCGGCGAGCATGCCGGTGTCACAAGTGACGCGAACGGCTGGCCTTGGCGTCCCTCGTCGCGCACTGCCGTTGCCAGCGTTCCCACCCGGATGGCCCTTAGCAATTTCCGAGCCTCCCGCGCCGGTGATATAGCCTGGTCAAATTCTTCTCTGGTTGCCATCTTTCGTTCACCTCCCGTCCGCAATGCGCCACAATTGGCTGCCAACGTGATCTCACGGCAGGAATCGGGCGACCGATATCGGCCAAGGCCACTCAGGTTAGAGCAGCGGAGCACCCCATGACCGTAGCCCCAAGGGACAGTTCGGTGAAACAGACGATCGCTCTGGTCGACGATGACAGGAATATTCTCACCAGCGTGTCCATGACCCTGGAACAGGAAGGCTTCCAGGTCCGAACCTATACGGACGGAGAAAGCGCGTTGCAGGGAATGACAGCGCGCCCGGTCGATCTGGCCGTGCTGGATATCAAGATGCCTCGCATGGATGGTATGGAATTGCTGCAACGGCTTCGCCAGCGCAGCTCGATCCCGGTGATCTTCCTGACCTCGAAGGATGAGGAAGTGGATGAATTGATGGGCCTGCGGTTGGGAGCCGACGACTACATCACCAAGCCATTCAGCCAGCGTCTCTTGATAGAGCGCATTCGCGCTTTGCTCCGCCGCAATGAGGTCGGACGTGCCGAGGGGTCAGGGGCATCGCCCGGCGGTGTCATGACCCGCGGGGACCTGGTGCTGGACGACACCAAACACCAATGCCTCTGGCGCGGTCAGGATATTCAACTCACCGTCACGGAATTCCTGCTGGTGAAAGCCCTGGCGGCGCGCCCGGGCATGGTGAAAAGTCGCGACCAATTGATCGACGCCGCTTATGGGGACAATATCTACGTGGACGATCGTACGATCGACAGCCACGTCAAACGCATCCGCAAGAAATTCCGCACCGGGGACGACAGCTTCAACCACATCGAGACTCTGTACGGCATCGGCTATCGCTACAAGGAGCATTGAGTGCCCGACGGCACCGAGTTGGCTCGTCTGGTTCCGCCGACGGCCACGCGCACGCGGTTTCGCCAGCGCTGGGTGTCACCGCTGCTGCGGCGGATTCTGCTTGTCAACGCATTACCGCTGGCGCTGCTCGTCGTGGCATTGCTGTATCTCGATCAATACCAGAACGGCCTTCTGGAAGCGCAGGTGGGCGCCCTGCGCGAGCAGGCGCGCGTGTTCGCTGGCGCTTTGGGTGAAAGCGCGGTGCGAACCACCGATCCGGAGAACCCGCGCCTGGTGCCGGAAGTCGCCCGTTCCCTGCTGCGTCGCCTGACGGAGCCGACCCCGGACGCCCAGGCTAAGCTCTATGCGCCGGACGGTTCGATCATGGCCGATTCCCGCATACGGGAGGGGCCAGGTGGAACCGTCACCACGGATCCCCTTCCACCACCGCTCGACCATGGCCCGATCCTGGGATGGATCGGAACCATCTATGATTGGGTCATGGGGTTTCTCCCGCATAAGCGTCCGGTCTTGCTGGTCGATATGGCGGCTGGCGGCGGATCCGCTGACTGGCAACCAGATGTGAAGGAGGAGTTGCGGCTTAATAGCTCCAATCAGAGCCGTGAGACGCCACCTTACATCCGCCGCACGCGGGACAACCGCCTGTTGGTCACCGTCGCGGTCCCGGTGGAGCGCGACCGCCGGACCGTCGGTATCATCGCTCTGACGCGAGAGGCGCGGGAGGTTGACGCCAGTCTGTTTACCGTACGGGTCTCGATCCTGGCGCTGTTCGGCATGGCGCTGGCGCTGACCGTGTTGTTGTCCTGGTATCTCTCACTCACCATCGCCCGACCTATCCTGCGCCTGGCCGGCGTCGCCGCCGATATGCGTGAGGGTCAGGGCCGCACTGGCAGTGTCCCGGCGTCCCTGCTGGTCCGCAGAGACGAGGTAGGTACGCTGGCGACGGCTTTGGCTGATTCGGCGACCGCTCTTTGGGCGCGGATGGATGCCATCGAGCGGTTCGCCGCCGACGTGGCGCACGAGATCAAGAATCCCCTGACATCCATCCGCAGCGCCATTGAAACCCTACGTCGCATCGAGGATCCCGCCCGCCAGCGTCAGCTTCTGGCGATCATCGGCCAGGACGTGATGCGGCTGGACCGGCTGATCAGTGACGTGAGCGATGCATCCCGGCTGGATGCCGAATTATCGCGTGTCACGACCGAACGGGTCGACATCGTTCCGATTTTGCGCACTTTGGCGGAGTTGGACGAGGCCACGCGCGACGCGGAGAACGATCCGAAGCTGGAAGTCGTCGCACCGTCGGGCGAGGTCGCTGTCTGGGCCGTCGAAGATCGCCTCGTTCAGGTGTTGCGCAACCTGATCGGCAACGCCCAGTCCTTCAGCCCCCCGCGCGGGCGTATCCTGGTGCGAGTTCGTGAACAGGGTGAAATCGTCGAATTGAGCGTCGAGGACGACGGGCCCGGCATCCCGGAAGCCAATCTTGAGCATATTTTCGACCGATTTTATTCCGAACGACCCAAGGGAGAGAAATTCGGGCAACATTCTGGGTTGGGTCTGTCGATCAGCCGACAGATCGTTGAGGCCTTGCGTGGCCACATCTCGGTGGAGAACCGTAAGGATGCCAGCGGGACGACCACGGGCGCTCGATTCGTGGTGCGCCTTCCACACGCGTGAACAGAGGCGATCGAGCCTCCCGCCTGGCTCGCGGGGAACTGCCGCGAACGGGATCGTTGTATGGCTCTCATACCAGTGGCCGTGACCGTTGACCTCTGGGCCGCCTTACCGTCCTTGCCGGGCTCGGCCCTGGACGGCGGTGGAGCGGGTCAAGCGCAACAATGCCCTCGGTCCCAATGTCGGTGAGGGGGTGCTACCGGTAATTGGTTAGAGTCTGTCCTGAGACATAGTGCGCCTTTTCAGTGAGCTACCATGAGGCGGCTGGCAGACGCGGCCCCGAAAGCGATGCGGGGCCATTGATGAGAGGCCGCAACGCACCAGACGCCCATGGTAACCCGCTGAAAAGATGTATTATGTTTCCGGACAGACACTTAGGGCCATTGGTATTCGTTCGCCACCGGCGTTCCGCTGACCCACCTGGATGAAAGGCGTCCCGTGCGGTGCGACGATTCACATGCGGCAAAAGACCTTACTTCCTAGCAGCCTGTCGGACTTACGCCCACCGGAGGCTCATGTTAGAATCGTAACGTCGATTCGCTCCCTCCCCGGATGCCGCCAATGAGCAACTTCCGCCCCACCGATCGCCTAACCGGCTTCCTGATGCCGCCGTCTATCGATGAA
>CAMATI010000369.1 GCA_945861095.1 Asaia bogorensis
CCGCCATTTGCAACCGGAAGCTGGGCCAGCTGACCGGGTCACACCCCGAGTCACGTAACCCAGCCTGATACAAAAAGCGGTGTCCAGGAGAGTCGCGGCCCGCTTGGACATAGTAATGCAGGAGTCAAAAATGAGGGGAGTCATGAGGCTACAGCCCACCGTAGCCATCAGGAAAGCCAGACCTGCCACGTACTTGATCTTTGTGGAGAATCTGTACTCTGATCGCCATTGGTTCGTGCCTTCCATTCCCGCCCCCAATTATTGCGTTCTCACGACGCGATAGGCATCGCGGAGGACAGCAATACAGAAGGCGCGTCAAAAACGAGGCTAACAAACCGTCAAAATACGCTGCGTCAGGTACCTCGGAGCGTCAAAATTGTAACCGGACCGACTGGTGCGCCCCATAGCCCCCCCCCTAATGCGCCAACTTCAACGTCACCACCCCAGCAACAATCAACAGAACCCCCAGAAACCGCCCCAAACTCGACGGATCCCCAAACAACCAAATTCCCACCGCAAACGTCCCCGCGGCGCCAATCCCGGTCCAAACCGCATAAGCCGTCCCCAACGGTATATCCCGTTGAGCGAGCCAAAGCAGATACCCGCTGATCCCCATCGACACCACGGCGAGCGCCACGCCCTGGACCGTCTTGGCCGGTTCCTGCGCCCATTTCAGACCCAACGGCCAGCCGATTTCAAACAATCCCGCCGCGACCAGATACACCCAGCTCACGATCCCAATCTCCCGTTCAGTGCGTAGGGCCGACCGGCGAAGCCGAAGCGGCAACTTTCGGCTTTCCACTGCCCAGCCATTCCTCAAGCCGCTGCATGACAACGAAGAAAGAAGGCACGAACAGCACCGCCAGACAGGTGGACGCCAACATGCCGCTGAACACGGTGATGCCGATCGATTTCCGAGCGCTCGCCCCGGCACCGGTTGCCAAAACCAGCGGCAGCACGCCCAGGATGAACGCGAAGGACGTCATGATGATCGGACGGAACCGCGCCCGAGCCGCATCGACCGCGGCATCGACGATTGCACGCCCATGCAGCACCCGACGTTCTCGTGCCACCTCCACGATCAGAATGGCGTTCTTGGCCGACAGCGCGATCAGCAGGATCAGCCCGATCTGGACGTAAAGATTGTTAGACAACCCCAACGACGTCAACGCCGCGACCGGCCCAAGCAACGAAAGCGGCACCGACAGCAACACCGTGATCGGGGACAACCAGCTCTCGTATTGCCCCGCCAGCACCAGATAAACCAGCAGGATCGCCATCCCGAAGGAGAAGAAAATCTGGTTGCCGACCACTTTCTCCTGGTACGACATAGCGGACCAGTCGTAACTCACGCCCGGCGGCAGGGTTGCGGCAGCGGTCTGTTCCATCAACGACAAAGCCTCGCCGCTGCTGAAACCAGCGGCGGCCGTCCCAAGGATCGTGGCACTCGGATACAGGTTGTACAGAGTAATCAGCGACGGTCCGATGACCGGCTTCACCGACACGATCGTCCCCAACGGCACCATCGTCCCGGACGCCGTGCGGACCGGCAACTGCTCCAGATCCGTCACGCGCCCGCGGAAGTCGGCGTCCGCCTGGATATAGACCTGAAACGTGCGGCCGAACTTGTTGATCTGACCGACATAGCTGGACCCGATATAGGCAGCCATGGTCTGGAACACCTGACCGACCGTCACGCCCAGGGTCTGAGCCTTGACCCGGTCGACCTCCACATCGAACTGCGGCACGCCGGCCCGGAAGGATGTCGCGACACGGCTTAGACCTGTCTGCGTGCGACTTGTGGCGACCATGGCCTCGGTCACCGCCCCCAGCTTGGCCAGGTCGCCGGACCCGTCCCGCAATTCCACCTGCATGGTAAAGCCACCGGACGCGCCAATGCCCTGAATGGCTGGCGGCACGATCACCAGGTTGGATGACTCGGGCACATCCTCCAGCATCTTGTTCAGCGCGGTGTAGATCCCCATCAGATCCTGCCCGGGGTGTTTGTCGCGGACCGACCAGTCGTTCAACGTCACATAGGCGACCGCGGCGTTGGCCAGGGTGGCATTGTTGTCGATGGCCGACACACCGGTGATCGCCACCACATTGGCCACGCCCGGCACGGCGGACGCCAGCGCCGAGACCTTCGCCACCACGGCCTGCGTGCGTTGCAATGACGCCCCGTCCGGAAGCTGAACGCTGATCATTACATACCCCTGATCTTCCAAGGGCAGGAAACTGCTGGGAATCCGAGCGAACCCGACAAACGCCAGGGTAATCAACGCCAGACCGACTAGAGCCGTGATGCCGCTATGCCCGGCCATCCCCCCAATGATGCGGGCGTAACCGCTCTCGATCGGGGCATAGGCCTTGTTGAACCCGCGGAAGAAGAAATTGCGCTGATCCGGCGGCACCGGCGTGCGCAGCCACATGGCGCACTGGGTGGGTTTCAGGGTCGCGGCATTGATGGCGCTCAGCAGCGCCGTGGCCGAAATCACCAGCGCGAACTGGGCATAAAGCTGTCCCGTCAACCCGGGCAGGAAGGCCGACGGGATGAACACCGACATCAGCACCAAAGTGATGCCGATGATCGGCCCGAACAACTCGCCCATCGCCTTGATCGCGGCGTCGTGCGGACTGAGCCCCTGTTCGATCTGATGCGCCGCGCCCTCCACCACCACGATCGCGTCGTCCACCACGATCCCAATGGCCAGCACCAGCGCGAACAACGTGGACAGATTGACCGTGAAGCCCAATGCGGCCATCGCGGCGAACGCGCCGATGATGGTGACGGGCACGGTGGTCGCGGGCACCAACGTCGCCCGCCAGTCTTGCAGGAATACCAGGATCACGGCCAAAACCAGCACGCCGGCTTCCAGCAAGGTCTTGTAGACCTCCGAAATCGAGGCCTTCACGAACGTGGTCGTGTCGAACGGCACGGAAAAGGACAGACCCGGCGGCAAGGTCTTGGCCAGTTCCTTCATCTTCGCATCCACCGCCTTCGCCACATCCAGCGCATTCGCGCTCGGCGTTTGATAAATGGCCATGCCCGCGCCCGCCTTGCCATTCAAGGTAAAGCCCTGGCTGTAGGTCTGAGCACCCAACTCCACCCGTCCGATGTCGCGGACACGGGTGACGGTGCCGCCGTCGCCGGTCTTGACGATGATATCGGCAAACTGGTCCGCCTGGTCCAAACGCCCGGCGACGTTCAACGTGTACTGGAACGATGTCCCGGCCGGGGCCGGCGGCCCGCCCACCTGCCCGGCCGTGACCTGCTGGCTTTGCTGCTTCAACGCCTGCGATACATCATCGACCGTCAGGCCACGCGCCTTCAACTGATCCGGATTGAGCCAGATGCGCATCGCATACTGGCCGGCTCCGAAAATATTGACCTGCCCAACCCCGGGGACGCGCGCCAGTTCCGGTTGCAGCGAAATCGTCGCGTAGTTCGCCATATACAAACTGTCGTACTGGGCCTGATCGGCGGTCAGTGCGATGATTTGCAGGATGGAGGTGGATTTCTTCTGCACCACCACGCCCTGCGTCTGCACCGCGGCCGGCAGCGACGCCAGCGCGGCGGACACCTTGTTCTGCACCAGAACCTGCGCGAAGTTCAGATCCGTGCCGATCTGGAATGTCACCGTCAGGTTGTAACTGCCGTCCGACGCGCTGGTGGACAGCATATAGAGCATGCCCTCCACGCCGTTGACCTGCTGTTCGATCGGCAGGGCCACGGTGTTCATCACATCCCGGGCACTGGCGCCCGGATAACTTGTGGTAACGGAAACCGTCGGCGGCACCACGTTCGGATACTGCGCCACCGGCAGGGAGAACACCGAAACGGCACCAATGACCACCATCAGAATGGCCAGAACATTGGCCAGAACCGGGCGGTTGATGAAGAATGCGGAGATCATGGCGGCTCAGCGAGAGCCAGAGGGGGTGGCTGTCTTGGGGGTGGCTGTCTTGGCCGGAGCCGCCTCGGGCGCCACCTTCTGACCCGGCACCGCGCGTTGCAGCCCGGTGACCACGACCTTGTCCGTCAGGGTCACGCCCGTCTCGATCACGCGCATGTCGCCGACCAGATCGCTGGTCGTCACGCGCCGCTGCTCGACCACGTTCTGGTCGTTGACCACCAGCAGATAGCGGCCAAGCTGGTCGGTACCGAGCGCGATGTCGGGAACGAGGAGAGCGTCGATATCCCGCTCGATCGGCACCCGCACCCGCACGAAATAGCCGGGCAGCAGCGCGACATCGGCATTCTTGAATATCCCCCGGACCGAAAGCGTGCCGGTGGAGGTGTCGACATTCGGCGCGACGTAATCGATCAATCCGTCGCGCGGATAGCCGGTCTCGATCTGCAACCCGATCTCGACCGCAACATGGCCGACCGGATCGGTCGTGACTTTGCGTTTGACTCGTTCGGCCTTGATTCGCAGAACGTCGGTTTCGCTCAGGGAGAAATTCACCCAGATCGGGTCGACCTGGATCGCGGTGGCGAGCTTGGTGGGTGTGGTGCCTCCCACATACTCCCCGATCGAAACCATATGCGCCGTGACCGCGCCATCGAACGGGGCGTTCACGCGCGTGTAGGTATATTCGATCGCCGCCTGTTCCGTCGCCGCTTTCGTCTGCTGCACCTCGGCCCGGGCCGAATCGCGCTTCGCCAAGGCCTGATCGACCGCGGACTGCGACGCGAAGTCCCTCTGGCCCAGTTGCGACTGGCGGACATATTCCGCTTCGGCCTGTTTGACCTGCGCATCCGCCGCCGCCTGCGACGCCTGGGCCTGCTGCAGCTTGCTCATGTAAGGAAGCGGCTCGATGGTGAACAGCGTATCGCCCTTCTTGACCATCTTGCCGTCCTGGTAGCCGATTTCCTGAAGAAAGCCGGAAACCCGGGCAACCAGATCGACCTGGTTGACGGCGGCCGTATTGCCGGTCGATTCGACATAGCGCGTGATTTTCTGAGACGTCGGTGTCGCGACCAGCACCTTGGGCGGCGGCGGCGCCGCGAACTGGTTGGTCGGTTTGCAGCCCGCCACTATCAGCATGGTGCTGGCGAACAGCGCGCAATATGTTGAACTCGCGGCAACCCGGCCACTCGATATGGCACCACGTCTCAGCATCATGCTCTCCCAACGGCAAGTTTCACGGCGCGGCAACCAGAATCCCGCGGTCTCCTACCAGCCGCCATAACCTTCGACCGTTGCTCGGCTTCCCCACACACAGCGTCATGGCCGGGCTTGACCGTTGCATGGCTCTCCCACGCACACCGTTATTGCCGGGCTTGACCCGGAAACCCACGCATCGGCGGCGTGGGGCGGGTTGCCGGATCAAGCCCGGCAATGACGGTCAACGGACGCCTGCGGGTCGATGGTCAGGTCAGTTGGTATAAACCTTCTACGGCCTGTCGCGGTTTCAGCCAAATGCTAACACAGGTCAGGACCCGATACCGCCCGCCAGATCGACATCCGGACCGAGCCTGTCACGTCGCCGGATGGTCGGTCTTAATATCCGTGTGCTTCGGCTTCGGCGCGCCTCGGACCCGTTCGCGCAACGCCTGGAACGTGACGTATAACAACGGGATGGCGAAAATTCCGATGAAGGACGCCGCGATCATCCCGCCGAACACCGGCGTGCCGACATCGCGGCGCGCGAGTTGCGACGGCCCTTCCGCGATGACCAGGGGCAGCAGCCCCAGGATAAACGCGAACGAGGTCATCATCACCGGCCGGAACCGCAGCCTGGCCCCTTCCGTCGCCGCCTCCAGCAATGGCACCCCGTCCTCCCGGCGTGCCTTGGCGAACTCGACGATCAGAATGCCGTTCTTGGCGGCCAGGCCGATCAGCACGACCATGCCGATCTGCGCATAAAGGTCCAACGTCAAACCGGCCATGACCATGCCGATATAGGCCCCCAGCACACCCACCGACACCGA
>CAMATI010000370.1 GCA_945861095.1 Asaia bogorensis
GCGTCGCGATGCGCATCTTGCCGTCGCCGGTCAGCACCGTCTTGGCGGTGACGCCGTTGCGGTGGTTGGCCGATGCCTCCGGTTTCTCCGCGCCTGGCGCGTAGCCCAGGTGGTGCGTCAGCTCGGCGTTCAGGGACGCCTCGATCAGCGCCTGTTTGAAGGCGATGCCCGCCGCGTTGATCGCCTCCCCGGTCATTGGGCCGGTCAGGAACTGAGCGACCAACTCCTTCGGGATCGAGGGCAGCTTCGCGACGGCGCGGTCCAGTTGTTTGGCTCGGCTTGGCAGAATACGCCTCCTTGGCGTTGGTTATGCCCCGCACACAGAATTGCGGACGGACTCCAGGGCGTCGGCACCCGCTAACCTCAACCAGCCAGACGCATCGTCGAACGCCGCCGCTTGATCCCACAACTTTGGTTCGCACCCCTCCGCTTACACCGCCTTGCCGTCCGGACATTCCGTCCTCAACCACGTGATCCGCCCCCCGGTCGCTTTTTCCGTCGCAACAGCGCAGTGGGTTGTTCCAGGCTTCACCATCCATGAGCAGGCTCGCCGCGTAATCCCGCCGAAACAGGTTCGCTATCCTATGGACTGAAGATTCACCTCCGGTTGCTCCCCACGCCGCCTTGCGGCGACGCAGTTACCTTCGATTTCTGGGTTGCGACCAACCCAGACGGGGACTTGCCCCCGCTGACAGAGCATCCTCACGGACGCACTCATGGCGGGCGCGGGCCCGCCATCCACGACTGCCATCATTGCAGCTTGGGAAATTCGTGGATGCCGGCCTGCGCCGGCATGACGAGGAGACACCGACCGGAGAGGCGATCTTTTCACGGGTTGGTATCAGACAGAGCGGGTTGCCGTTTCGCGTCAGCGTAAACCCGCTCTAACTGTTCGGCCCGCGCTCCATCGAAATCGGCTGCCAGCGGCGCAGCTTCGAATTCATCAACACCGCGGGATTGACGCAGCTCATAGGCCATTTGCCGTTCAGCAGCAGCGCCAGCTCCCGCCCGACGTGACGCTTGCGCGCCGGATCGAACCGCGAAGACGCCGAGGCCGTGTGCGCCGAAAGGGTCACGTTCGGCATGCCCAGGATCGGGTTGTTGTCGCCTGGCGGCTCAATCTCCAGCACGTCCAGGCCGGCATGCGCGATCCAGCCTTCCTGCAACGCTTTGATCAGGCCGGCTTCCTGCACGGTCGGGCCGCGGCCGGTGTTGATGAACACCGCCGTCTTCTTCATCTGGCGGAAATGCTTCTCCATCAGCATGCCCTCCGCTTCCGGCGTCGCCGGGGCGTGCATGGACACAAAGTCGGACTGGCTGAGCACTTCTTCCAGCGAGCAGGGCAGCACGCCATGCTCGACCATCACCAGTTCCTCGATGAACGGGTCATAGGCGATGACGCGCAAGCCGAACGGCTTGGCGCGCTTGGCCACCGCGCGCGCCACATGCCCGAAGGCGATCAGACCCAGGGTCTGGCCCATCAGCCGCGGGACTTGCAGCAGCGCCGGACGGCCTTCGCGCCAACGGTTCTCGCGGACCATGCGGTCCTGCTCCAAGGTGCGGCGATGCGACGCCAGCAGCAGCATCATGGCGTGATCGGCGACTTCCTCGATGAACGTGTCGGGGCAGTTGGTGACGGGGATGCCGCGTTCGGTTGCCGCCACCACGTCCACACTGTCGACCCCGACGCTGCCCAGCACGATGCCTCGGCAGCGCGAGGGCAAGCCGTCGACGATCTTTTTGCTGAAGCGTATGCCCTTCGCATAGACCACATCCGCATCCTGGGCGAAGGCGATGAACCCGTCCTCATCGATCGGGCCTTCGACGATTTCGGCGTCGATGCCTTCCAGCGGGGCCATCTCGTCGTCATAGCCACCGCCCGCGACGGTGAAGCTGGCCCCGGCCGGGGTCGCGATTTTGAATTTTGCCAAAGGACTGTCTCCTGTTGCGGTTTCGCCTAGAGCGGTTTCATCCTGACTGGAAACGGCAAACCGTTCTAATTCTTTGTTTAATCGTATGATTCACACGCTGTTACGTTCCGCTCAGCGTGATCATGCTCTAGTCTCAGTTTTGCGGCGGTCGCGCGCGGACCGCTTTTTCGTTCACGTCGATACCCCAGCCGGATCCGGTGGGCAGGACGAACTCGCCGTTCTCGATCGTCGGGACGACCGTATAGAATTCGTCACGCCAGGGGGCGCTGTCGATGTCGATTTCCATGACGCGGAAGTTCGGCACGATGGCGCTGAACGTGGCGCTGATCGCGCTGCACAGATGGCCGTAGAAATTATGCGGCGCGACGTTGATCTCATAGACATCCGCCATGGACGCGATCTTCGAGGATTCCAGCAATCCGTTCCAGATCACATCCACGATCGCGACATCGATCGCATAGTTATCGAAGAACGGCTTGAACTCCCGCCGCCCGTGCAACGTTTCGCAGGACGCGATCGGGCAATGCGCACCGCGCTTGATCTCTGCCAGTGCCGGCGCGTCATGGGTGTCGATTTCCAGCCAGGTCAGGTTGGCCTCGGCCACCGCTTCGGCGATGCGCTTGAAGCCCTCGGTCTTGAAGTTGAAGTTGATATCCAGGTGGATGCCCATGTCGGGCCCGACGGCGTCCCGGATGACCGCCAACTGTTCGGTCACGCCGCGGGTCAGGCGGTTGTCCCAGTTCAGCTCCGGCCAGCCCGGCGTGCGGCCGAAGCCGGGGACGTAGGACGACAGCTTGCCGTCCTGGAGCGGAATGATGTTGGTCTTCAGCGCGCGGAACCCCAGCTTCTGGACCTCCTGGGCATGGCGGGCGAGGTCGTCGTAGGAGGTCAGGGCCGGCACGCCCATCATCGCCGCACTGCGCACCCGATAGGTGGCGAAATGCGACCAGTAGACCGGGATGCGGTCGCGGATCGGTCCACCGAACAGGGCGTAAACGGGCACGCCATAGGCCTTGCCGGTGACGTCCAGCAGCGCGTTCTCGATCGCCGCGATGGCCTGCTGGTTCAACCCGCCGCGCGATTGCCGGGTCATGACATGCAGGTGCTGGGTCACCTGCTCGAACTTGCGGGGGTCGCGGCCAATCAGCGCCGGTGACAGGCCGCGGATGACGTCCGACAGGCCAACCGAGCCGAAACTCTCGTTGAATTCCGACCAGCCGACGATGCCGTCATCGGTGGTGACCTTCAGGAACGAGAACATCCGCCAGCCCGCGTCGGCCTGCAGGGTCTCCACCGTCTTGATTTTCATCGTTTCCCCCGATCGAGTTGTCGCGTCATGGTCGCGCTACCACCGTGGACGATTCCAAGCACGCTGACCACAAGCCGGCAAGACGGGGAGGCGCGTTCAGGTGGGCACTCCCTTGGTGGTCGAATACTCGAAATGCAGCGCCTGGTCCGGCCGCACCACGCCGAAGATCGCATGCGCCGCCATGGCCGCCTCGCTGAATCCTTGCAGGATCAGTTTCAGCTTGCCGGGATAACTGGCGACGTCGCCGATCGCGAAGATGCCTTCCTGACTGGTCTGGTAGGTGGCCGGATCGACCTTCACATGGTGCATGTCGCGATCCAGACCCCAGGCGGCGATCGGGCCGAGGTCCATGGACAGGCCGAAGAACGGCAGCAGCACATCGGCCGGCAGAGTCCGGACCTCGCCTTTCAGGGTCGCCACCTCCACACCGGTCAGCACCCCGTCGGCTCCCCGCAAGCCGTGCAGTTGATAGGGGATGACCATCTCGATCTCCCCGCTCACCGCGGCGGCGTCCAGTTGGGCGGCGGTTTCCGGGGCCGCGCGGAATTTGGGCCGGCGGTGCACGACGGAGACCTGCGCGATATCCTTCAACGCCAGCGCCCAATCCACCGCGGAATCGCCGCCTCCCGCGATCACGACGCGTTTGCCGCGCAGATCCTCCCGCCGGCGCACGAAGTATTGTACCGCGCCGGACGCCTCGTAGGATTCCAGACCCTCCAGCGGCGGCCGGTTGGGACCGAATGCACCGGCTCCGGCGGCGACGATCACGGCTTTTGCCCGAATGGTGTCCCCTTGGTCGGTGGTCAGGACGAAGGCTCCGGGGCCCCCGCTTAGTCCCTCGACGCGCCGGCCGAGCAGGCGGGGGGTGGGGAAGGGGGAGATTTGGCGCTCTAGGTTGGAGATGAGGACGCCCGCCTCGATCGCCGGCAGGGCGGGAATGTCGTAGATCGGCTTCTCCGGATACAGCGCGGTGCATTGGCCGCCGACCTCCGACAATGCGTCGATCAGCACGCTGGACAATTGCAGCATGCCGAGTTCGAACACCGCGAACAGCCCGACCGGGCCGGCGCCGACGATAGCCACGTCGGTTTCAAGGTCTTGTGCCATATGGCTCCGTAGTCCCGGGCGGTGGAACGCCGCAAGTCACGACGTCTCGATCTCGGTTTGCTGAACTCAGCGTACTATTCCACATCCGCCATCAGGCCGCGCTTGAAGGTCGACGGCACACCCTCGAACGCCGCCTTGGCGCGCTTGCCCAGCCAATATCCGTAGTTGGGCGGCACGCAGGCAAAGTCCGGATCGGCGCCGAGTTTCTGCGCCGCGTCCAACGCCCAGTTCGGGTTGTAGAGCAGTTCCCGCGCGATCGCGATCAGATCGGCCTGAGCGGCTTGCAGGATGGCCTCGGCCTGGTCGGGGTGGACGATGTGTCCGACGGCCATGGTCATGATGCCGGCCTCGGCCCGGATCTGTTCGGCATAGGGGACCTGGTAGCCGTATTTGCGGGCGCGGACGCTGTCCATGGGGGAGCGTTCCATGACGCCGCCGGAACTGCAATCGATCACGTCAACGCCTTTGGTCTTCAATTCTCGCGACAGGGCGACGCTCCGTTCGGGGCCCCAGCCGGCGTCATCCTCACAGGACAGGCGCATGAACAGGGGCTTTTCCGCCGGCCAGTTGGCGCGAACGCATTCGGCGACTTCCAGGGCGAAGCGCATGCGGTTGTAGTCGGACCCGCCATATTCGTCGTTGCGGCGGTTGGCGACGGGGGAGAGGAACTGGTGGATCAGGTAGCCGTGCGCGCCGTGGATTTCCAGGACTTCGAACCCTGCCTTGTGGGCGCGGGCGGCGGCTTCGCCCCAATGAGACACCAGGGTCGGGATTTCGTCCCGCGTGAAGGCGCGCGGTGTGGGCATCCGGTCGCTATGGGCGATCGCGCTTGGCGCGACCAGTTCCCAACCCTCCCAGTCAAACAGCTCGGGGTATTCCGGGGTGAGCGGCTGCTGGCCTTCCCACGGCCGGGTCAGGCGGGCCTTGCGGCCGGAATGGCCGATCTGGATGGCGGAAACCGCGCCCTGGGCCTTGATGAAATCGGTGATGCGCTTCAGGCCGGGAATGAACTCATCCTTCCACAGGCCGAGATCGCCGACCGTGCCGCAGCCGCGCCGCTCCACCTTCGTGTATTCCACCATCACCAGCCCGCAGCCCCCGGCGGCGAACTTGCCCGCGTTCATCAGGTGCCAGTCGGTCGCGAAACCCTGATTGGAGGCGTATCGGTGCATCGGCGCCAGGACAATGCGGTTCTTCAGGGTGACGTCCCGGATTTGCAGCGGGGTAAATAGCATCGGTTGGGCCACAGGTTTCGCTCCACGACTTCGTTGGCCGTTCAATACCGGGGAATGCCAGTTGGGGCTACCGGGGCCGCGGCGCACCGTCTGACCCGGGTTGTCGTCCGCACCGCAAGCGGCAAAACTGCGGGCGAGCCTGGATCGCTCCGGGTGGCACGCACCGCCCATCGAAGGGATGACCCCATGCTGCAAACACCGCCTGCCCAACCCGGTATGCGTGAGGACGAGATCGATACGCCGGCCCTGGTGATCGACCTCGACGCGTTCGAGTATAAT
>CAMATI010000371.1 GCA_945861095.1 Asaia bogorensis
ACAAGCAAAACCTCATCGAGGAAGTCGCCGCCTGGGAGGCCAGACGAAACAAACACCACGCCAAGGCGGATTGGCAATTCACCACTGCCGAGGCCCGCGTTAAGCTGAAGAGGCTTTACCCCACATTATGAACGACTCGGGGCACTAGACCGGAACCGCGCCCCCCATCGTCGTGCGATGCATCAGGCGGCGTTGCGGCATGTCGTAGTCCTGCACGGCACGATGTTGCACCGTGCAATTGTCCCACATCAGCACATCCCCCTTGCGCCACTGATGGCGATAGATATGCGCCGGCTTGACGATATGGTCGGCCAGCGCGGCGATCAGCGCGTCGGCTTCGTCCGCGTCCAGGCCTTCGATCCCGGTGCAGTCGTCGCGCATGACATAGAGGCATTTGCGGCCGGTGTGCGGATGGGTGCGCGCGATCGGATGCCGCACCGGCGGGTTGCGGTCGATCTCGGACTGGGACGGCGGGAAGGCGCGCTTGCGGCCCGTGAAGTCGAACACGCCATGGCGCCCCTCGATGCGCTGACATAGCGTCCGCGGCAGAGAATCCCAGGCGGCAGCGGCACTGGCAAACTCGGTATCGCCCAGGGTCAGGCCGCACAGATCGGGGATTTCCAGCGCATACAGCATGGTCCCGCGGGGCGGACGCGCCGTGTAGCACATGTCGGAATGCCAGTTTTCCCCCGCGCGCCGGATGCCGATCGGGCGGCCGTCTTCGGTGATGTTGGACACCACGACGATTTCCGGACTGCCCGGCACGCTCCACCGTTCGCCGAAGACGTTGAACTCGATTTCTCCGAAGCGGCGGGAGAAGGCGACCTGTTGCGGCGGAGTGATATCCTGGTCGCGGAAGAAGATGACGCCGTGTTCGTTGTAGGCGTGCTCGATGGCGGCAAAGGTCGGGGCGTCGAGGGGTTGGGACAGGTCGACACCGCGGATTTCGGCACCGGCACTGGCGCCGGTTGGGATGACCTCGACGGACATGGGCAATCCTCCTGTTGGTCGCGCTCTTGGGGCGGGACCCGGGGAGCGTATCCAATTCGCCGGGGTGTGCAAGCCGGACAGAATGAGGCCCGAGCGACTTTGGGGGGACCAGTGGGACGATCCGGGGGACGATCCGGGGGGCGATCCGGGGGACGATCCAGGAGGATCCCTGCACACGCACATGCCGAACCCGCACACCCGCCAGGCGGGGCAAGGCGGTCAAAGAGATGCCTTGAGACACATGCGAGGTGAAGGCGGACCGCGAGGATATTTTTTGAACCGAGGCGGCATAGACGCGGCATAATTGCTGTATTTATCGGAATATGTAGGTATAAATTTTGTAAATCACCTACCGGGGAGCATACCCTGCCAATGACCATTGCTCGGCTTCGCGACTTCGTCGGCGCCATGACTCGGGAGGTCGAACGACATGGAAACACCGAGGACGCAATCCTGGCCCCGGCCCGCGCGTTGCTGACCGGCCTTGTCGCGCATGACGATTGGCAGCCGGACGAATTCGCCGCGTCCGGCCCCAGTCGATACCGCCAGTACCTCTTGTATGGCGATCCGCTGGAACGCTTCACCCTGGTCAGCTTTGTCTGGGGGCCCGGACAAAGCACGCCGGTACACGATCATCTGATGTGGGGTCTCGTTGGCATGTTGCGCGGGGCGGAGGATGCGATGTCCTACACCCACCTGCCGGATGGCCGCGGTATGATGGCCGGACCGAAGTCCCGCCTGCTGCCGAGCATGGTCGAGGCGGTATCGCCCCATATCGGCGATATTCACACCGTCTCCAACGCCCTGGCGGACAGGCCGTCGGTTTCGATCCACCTGTATGGCGGCAATATCGGTACCGTTCATCGCCACAGCTTCGATCCCGCGACCGGGGCGGCGAATGAATTCGTATCCGGCTATTCCGCCGCCGTTCTTCCTAACCTTTGGGCATAAGGCGACAGGCAGGACCCGCCCATTCGGCAAGCATGCGATGGGATCGGGCGGCGCCACGTCTGGCATCGTCCGATCGGGATCGCGGCGATGATCGCCCCGCGGTCAGGTTCCGGGCGCGAACGGCTCTGTCCGTCGCCGTGGAGGAGGCCGAGCGGGTGCGCTGCGTTAGGTCATATGTGCCCCGCCATTCACGTGGATGGACTGGCCGGTGATGTACCGCGCCTGATCCGAACACAGAAACCGCACCATCGCGGCGATCTCCTCGGGCTTCCCGCGCCGCCCCAACGGCGAATCCGGCAGCGCCGCCCGCCCTGAATTGCCCCCGGCGGCGAATCCACGAATGGTCTCGATCGAGCCAGGTACCACCGTGTTGACGGTGATATTGTCCCCCGCCAACTCCTTCGCCAACGCCCGGGTCAAGCCGACCATCCCGGCTTTCGCGGTGATCGCGTGCACCCGCCCGATGGCACCGACATGGGACGATATGCCGCCCAGATTGACGATCGTGCCGCCGCCCGCCGCGATGATGTGCGCCGCCGCGGCATGAGCGCAGTAGAACGCCCCGTCGATGGTCGTGCTCATGATCTCTCGCCACTCCTCCGGCGTCATGTCGGCGAACTTCGTCTGCCGGCGGATGGAGGCGTTGTTGACCAGCACGTCCAGGCGGCCAAACCGGGCGACCGTCGCCTCGACCAGACCCTTGGCCTGCGCGTGATCGGAAATATCCGCCATATGGGTCTCGGCATCGACACCGGCTTCCCGCACCAGGCGAGCGGTCTCCCGCGCGTCGGATTCGGATTGGCGGGCGGTGGTCATGATGCGAAACCCGTCGTCAGCCAGTGCCAACGCGATCGCTCGGCCGATATTCAGCGCGCTCCCGGTCACTAGCGCGACCTTGCGTTCATCCGCCATGCTTCATCCTCCTGTCAACGTCGTTGCGCGGTGTCGGCGCACGGTGTGGGGTGCGCGGTATTTGCGTACGGTGTCGGCACGCAAACGGGCATCCACGATTGGACAGGCGATGCGGTCTGGTGTGCAATAGGCGTATCGTTACCCCACAGGAGGAAACCATGGCTCAGACACCCTCGTCGGCCTCACGCGATGCCGTCCGGAACACTGTCCCCAAGATGATCGAACTGACCGAGAAGGTCCTGTTCGGCGATGTCTGGGAACGGCCGAACCTGTCCAAGCGCGACCGCAGCCTGATCGTCTGCGCCGTGCTGACCGCGACCTATCGGCCGGAGCAGCTCAAGGGCCATCTCCAGCGGGCGCTGGACAACGGCCTGACCAAGGACGAAATCTCCGAGATGATCACGCATGTCGCATTCTATGGCGGCTGGCCGGCATCGATGTCGGCGGCGAACATCGCGCGTGAGGTTTTCGAAGCCAATCCCTGATACGCTGGAACTGTCGCTCGACAACCGGCACGCTCTGGAGCGCTGGCGCCCTGACCGGAAACGGTGCGGCGCTCCTACTCTTTGTGTGAAGGCGTGATTGACACCCCGGCCGGCGTTGCGCCCGGGGTGCTCACGCTTCAACCGTCACGACGGGACCCGATCCGGACCCTGTCGTGACGTTCGTGGAACGGAGTAGATCATACCATGAAAGCGGGATTCATCGGCCTGGGCACCATGGGTGCGCATATGGCCGCCAATCTGCAAAAGGGCATCCAGAAGGACGGCCATACGGTCGTCGTGCATGACATGCGCAAGGACGCCGCGGCGCCGCATATCAAGAACGGCGCGGTCTGGGCCGACAGCCCGGCGGCACTGGCGGCCGAGTGCGACGTGATCTTCTCCTCCCTGCCCGGACCGGTGGAATTCGAGGCGGTATCCTATGGCGACACCGGCCTGCTGTCCAAGATCAAGGCGGGCGCGGCCTATTTCGACCTGACCACGAACTCGCCCACCACGGTGCGCAAGGCGCATGTCGATTACGAGAAGAAGGGCGCCTTCCTGTTCGATGCGCCGGTCAGCGGCGGACCGCGTGGTGCGGCCACCGGCAAACTGGCGATCTGGTGCGGCGGCGATGCCGACGCGTTCGACAAATGGAAGCCGGTGCTGGATGCGATCGGCGACCAGGCGAAGTATATCGGACCGATCGGCGCGGGGTCGGTCGCGAAGCTGGTGCATAACTGCTACGGCTATATCGCAACCGCGGCGGCGGCCGAAGTGTTCAGCATGGGCGTGAAAGCCGGCATCGAGCCGCTGGCCATCTGGGAAGCCGTGCGCCAGGGCGCGATCGGACGGCGCGGCGCGTTCGACAGCCTGACCGATCAGTTCCTGCCCGACAAATACGAACCCGCGGCCTTCGCGCTGCGCCTCGCGCACAAGGACGTTTCGCTCGCCACCGCCCTGGGGCGGGAACTGAACGTGCCGATGCGCCTGGCCAACCTGGCGCTGGCGGACCTGTCGGAAGGGCTGAACCGTGGCTGGGGCAATCGGGATTCCCGATCGATCATGGTGCTGCAGACGGAACGCGCCGGGGTCGAGATCAAGGTCGATCCGCAGCGCCTGACCGAGGCATTGGAAAACAAAGCCAAGAACGGGTAACAGCCCCAGCCCGGGCCTCCACCCGGGCTCGGCCGACCCGCTGTTTTACGATCCAGGAAGGGAGGACAACCATGAAGGCACTGACCCAGGAACAGGTAGACGCCTATCGTCGCGACGGTTTTTTCTATCCTGTCCCGGCCCTCTCTCCCGACGAGATCGCCACCTGCCTCGCCGGACTGGGCCGCCTGGAAGCGTCCCTGGGCAGTGCGGTGGCCGATGCCGACGTCAAATGGCGCTCGCATGGGCACACCCATTCGCCGTGGTTCAACGCGTTGATCCGCCACCCCCGCATCCTGGATGCGGTCGAGGATGTGATCGGGCCCAACATCCTGGTCTGGACCAGCACGTTCTTCATCAAGGAGCCGCATTCACCCACCTTCGCGGCCTGGCATCAGGACGGCACCTATTTCGGTCTGGAACCGAAGGAACAGATTTGCGCCTGGGTCGCCCTGACCGATGCCTCGCGGGAGGCCGGCTGCATGGAGCATGTCTCCAGCAAGGGCAATCTGCGCCAGTTGCACCATGCACCGCTGGGTCTGGCGCACAGTATCAACCGCGCCGGCCAGACGATCATGGAGCCGTTCGACGATTCCGCCCCCGTGGCGATGGCGCTGCCGGCGGGATCGTTCTCCCTGCACCATGAATTTTCGCTGCATCGTTCGGCACCGAACAATGCCGCCCACCGCCGGGTCGGGATCGGGCTGAACTACATTCCGACGCATGTGCGCGTGGACGGGCCGGTCCGCTGCAACGCGATGCTGGTGCGGGGCGAGGACAAATACGGGCATTTCGACCTGATCGAGCCGCCCAAGGCCGAATGCGACGCGGCCGCCCTGGCGGTGCACCAGGAAGCCAATGACCGGTATCGGGCCAACTACCAGATCCAGGTGGGACGCCACGAGGCGGCTTACGCGAAAGCGTAGGCCCGTCGTCCTTCCGCGACGTCTCGCGGAAGGGCACTCCCTGCCCGCGTGTCAGTCCAAGCGGCGGAAAGTTAGACCCTCCCGCCGGCACATTCCGTTATGCCGACGCAGGCCGGCATTACAGGGGGGCACTGCCAGTGGGTCATTGTTTCAGACGGTTGGTGTCATACTAACCGACCGAACCGGTGATCCATGGCGACACCGGCCATTGTCGTTGCGAGCGCAGCGAAGCAATCCAGGGCAACCAACAGGATCGATCGTAAGAGGGGCAAAACCGTGGGCGGCCGCGCATTATTTTCTTGCCGCGATTCGGCGCGACCGAGTCTATACGTCATGTGCCATCGCCACCGCCCGTTTCCGCGCTAAGCCGTCCAGAGCTTGAAGCTCTGCTGGTGAAACTGTTCG
>CAMATI010000372.1 GCA_945861095.1 Asaia bogorensis
CTCTCGCCACTGGGATGGGGACACATCAACCTGACCGGAGACTACCTGTGGCGCAGCAGCAGCAAGGTCGGTGCCGGGAAATTCCGGCCTCTGAGGCCATTCCAACAGCCTTAACGTGCTATAATTTCCGTTTCCTCACGCCACCCCTATCTCTGCCTACCCCCGCAGCGCATGCATGATTGTGACAAGTGGCTTCGCCTGGTTGTCACGGCCGCGCTGGAGCAGTGCTACGCGATCGATGAGCCGCCCGCGACCGGTCATCCGATCCTCTTCTTGTTGGAAGAGTTCCCGGTCCTGCGCCACATGGAAATCATCGAAACCGCTGCCGGCTACGCCGCGGGATTCGGGGTGCAGCTATGGGTTATCATCCAGGACCTAGCCCAGCTGAAACGGCATTACAAGGACGGGTGGGAAACGTTCATCGGCAATGCCGGCGTCATCCAGGCATTCGGCAACTCTGATGCCACCACCCTGGAATATCTTTCCAAGCGGCTGGGCGAGATCGAGGTCATGCAATCCATCATGCACACGACGTCGAGCCTGTCGGCGTCATCGAACGATCCAGGAGAATTTCAGAAGGCCGCGAACCTCGTGCAAAATCGCGGGCAGTTCAGCCTGTTCGCCAACCCCTTTCTCGCGATGATGAACCCCCAATCGACGGGGCAAAGCGCGACTACGACAAGCGCGGTCAATCAGCAGATTCAGCGCACCAGGCTGTTGCTGCCCGATGAAATCGAGCGGCACTTCAAGCGCGAAGCGATGACGCAGATCATCAGCATCAAGGGCGAACACCCGCAAATGTTGGCTCGCGCCAACTATTACGATTCCCCCGAGTTCCTCGGATTGTTCGAACCCGATCGGGAACCGCGATGGACGAAGGAGGAAGCCGCGCGGGAACGGGAGCGCTTGTTCGCTGAGCGGGAGACGCTGGCCGGCGCATGGATCGCGGAAGCGGAAGCTTTCATGAAGCTAGCCGAGACCGCGATCGAGACCGCGAAGAAGGGACGTAAATCGTGAGCATCATATGTGTCCTAATCGGCGGTGCGTTACTGGCATGGGGACCGCCCGGCCCTTCCCAACCCCTGGGCTTCTTCCTCATCCTTGGCGGCCTTTTCGGATACGCGGCCAGCCGGGCCTGATAGCCGACCACATGAGGGCCGGCCGGGATGGTGACCTCACGGTGGATCGAAGGAACGCCACGGGCCGGAGCCGCGCTTGGCCCGCCGTTCCGGCCTGATAGGCGCGGTGGAATAGCCGCGCTCGGCCAGCTCGCGCCGGATCACGTCATGGCAGACGCCGATTTCCTCCTGGATGTAGGAAAAGGTTCGGCCCTTGGATCGCATCACCACCACCGCCTCGAACTCGTCAGCCAAAAGGGTCATGCGCCGGGCGGTCTGCGCGTCCGCCAGCTTCTGCCGATGCGCCACCCAACGAGGATCAGTGGCGACATAGGCTTTCTGTGCATCGGAAAGCTTCCGGCGCTGTTCCTCCGACATGGGGGGACGAATGCGGTTCTGGGCGGCCAAGCATAGTCATTTCTCCCCCTGCGGGGGTGATGGATAAAATATCAATAGTGGAATAGTTACATTTAGGTATTTTCTTGTAAACCCTCATGGCAGGTCGCTACACATAACGCTCCCGACCGCGTTCACGATCAAACGGAATCAGTGTTCACGATCCACCGGAACGCGCAGGCTGGTGACACGACTGTTGGGTCTACCCCATCTTCGCATGCAGCACGGTCAGATCAGTTGTCGGCGTTGCGTCCAGGCGGCGTAAGACATCGGGGCCGGCCAAGGGACGCCGGCCTCCGCCTTGCGCGATGCTGAACCTCGAATGCTCTCAAGCCGCCGGATCAGCGATCCGAGAGCACGCCTGGCGGCACAGCACGCTGCCGGGTTCCACGATGGATGCTGACACTGTCGACGCCTCGTCGTAGCAGGGCATCGCGTGCCCACCTGGACCGGACCCCGTAGAGACAAACCAGGATAACGCGCCGGCCGGATGACGCCATCTCGACTTCCATCGTGAAGGCGTCATCGTCGCCTCCCTTGGTCGGGTGCATATACGGAACCGCGATGGCGCCTGCGACGGGAGCGTCAACCTCCGACGGAATGCGGACGTCGATCAGCACGGCGGCATCCGCCCGCCGCGCCCTTTCCGCCTGTTCCCACGTGATCGTTCCACCGTCGTCCACTTCGGCACAGCCGATCACGGCCAGAAGCAAAACTATCAAGGGCATTCGCACCCGCACGGCAGAAGGACGAGGCCACGCCAAGGCTCGCGGGCAGCACATGGGACGCCCTCCAAAGCTTACGCCGCAGCAGCAGGACGAAGCCCGCCGCCGCCGTGCGGAAAGGGGCGACGCTGAAGGAGTTGGCGGAGAGCTACAACGTAGGGCGGGCAACGATTTCAAGATTGGGTGCTTAAGCGCGCGGTATTTCTGCAAGGCATAAGCTTATCTTCCAAAGGCGCCACCTACCTGCTGTCCAACTTCGACAGCCTGTGATGCATCAATAGCAAAGTCTACCGCCTTGCTGATCGTGCCGTATACTCCAGGTACCTGCCCCATTACGCCAACAGCACCTGAGATTGCCGCCTTGGTCGCACTCGGGACATCACCCATAACAGTGTAGCCAAGGGTCTTGCCACTATTGTAAGCAGCTCCGCCATAGGGGACAAGAGATACCGTCTGACCGATAACCACATCAATCGCGCTTGCTATGGCATATGCTTTGTCAAGTCGTGCAAGCTGTTGTGCAATTTGGTCACTGGTCAGCTGACCAACTGCGAGGTCTGGCGAATAGCCACCACCGCCGCAAGCAAACGCTCCAGATGAGACAGTGGCAAAAATAACGGCCATTATAAGATTCTTCATTGTCTCTCCTTCACAGCAGCCGCTAGCGCGTCCGCTGTTTTTAGTTTTGTTGACTGGTTGTCAATCATAATCAGGGGCCAGTCTCTCTCCGGGTTGTGCTGCCAACCTCGCTCCCAAGCTGCCCGAATAGCTAAATCAAATTCTGCGTTTCTTTGACACCTAGAAAGGTCCTCGTCCGATAAACCAAACGCGCGGGCAGTACTGGCTGACAAAGAAGGCAAGTCATAGGGGATGCCTCCAATGTTTCGCATAGACTGATATGCTGAACTGGCATACTTGGATAGAGAGGCAAACCGGTCTTTTGTTTGAACACAGAACAAATCTTTTATTATCTTATGGTCATAATTAACTCGCGGAACCGCGATAAATGAGACACTATAGTTATCGAATATTTTCTTGTTAATGAGGCCCTGCATTACAAGATCATAGTATAAATTCATACAAGTAGGGCATGATGGAGTGATATATACGGTGATGTTGTGTGTGTTTTCATGGACGTTCGCTGATATCATTGGAAAATTGTCCAACGCTACCACGCTTCTCACCTTGCTAGACGCAGGGATATTATCCATGGGGCTTGAACAACCCTCCAGTAACATCCCAATCGCTGCTAATGCCGCCCATTTCATGGTTTGGTGCCGAACCCTAATCTCCTGAACGCCTCCCACTACGGAAACGCAGCTATTCGTATCACGACCTCTGAGTTGCCGCAAATTTTTGGGCAATGCTGAACGCCTATCGAGCGGGAGAAGAATTCACCGCAGTCTGGCGCGCTTTCAAATGATTGGAATCAATCATGATTCGTTCAGTTTAGGATCTTCTCCGGCGAGGATGGCAAAGACCCGATTGAACACGCTGACGCAGGCTCCCGCGCACAAGGCGGTTATGATTGCGCGCCGCTACAGGTACCAGTCACCACATCCGTGCGGCGATGCTCTGTTCCTCCGCGCCCACCGCGTCGGCATAGATCGCGGTGGTGCTGAGGTGCGCATGCCCCAGCCATTTTTGCACCATATTGAGCGGGATTCCGGCGGACACCGCCGCCACGCCGAACCCGTGCCGCAAGCCCTTGGGGGAGGCGTGGACACCGTCCAGTCCCGCCGCCTCCATCACACCATGCACGGCCCGCCAGCCACTCATACGGCTCCACGGCCAGAGCAAAACACCTTGCCCGTTGCCGCGTCGGCTCTGCTGCTCCCGGATGCCGTGCACCAGGTCGAGGGCGTCCAGCAACTTGGGCGGCACCGGCACGGCGCGGTAGATGCCGCTGCGGCGTTTCTTCAGGCTCTCGAACACCAGCACACCGGCGGCGATATCCACCCGGTCCACGGTCAGCGCCAACGCCTCGGACAGGCGGCAACCGGCATAGGCCAGGGTCATGCAAAGGGTCCGCGCCTGGCGCTCGGCCTGTTCGGCCGCGCGAAGAAAGGCGGCCCGCTCTCCGGATGTCAGGTATTTGCGGCCGCCATCCGCCGCATAGAGTGTCATGCCGGTCTGCGGGGCGAGGGACGGAATTTCCGCCGATGTTTTGCGCGCAGGTCTGGTCATGCGGCCCGGTCCTGATAACCACGGCGGCGTTTTTGCCGCGCCAGATGCGCAAGCGCATTGATGGCGGCCCCGGGATCAGGATGGGGATCGAGGCGGCGGCGGCCTTCGGTGCCGATGCGGCCCCACTGCCGCACCAGCAACGCCCGGCCAAAAAGATCGGGCCAGATTTCCATGCGGTAATAGCGCCACTCATTGCGCTCGGGCCGGACGCGGATCAACGACACCTCTTCCGCAAAAAGCGGAAGCTGGATCGGGGCGGCCCGTTTCGGGCGATGGGGGCGGTGTTTGGGCATGTTTTCGTGGGAAGTGTAACACGGCAGCGCCGATTCGTCCCAGGGGATCGTGCTTTTCCGCCGGTTTCATCCCCAGCCTGTTACACTATTGCTAATAATGTAACCTCCCCACGCCCGAAATCGCCCGCCGGGACGCAATTCCGGTGACGAATCCTTGCCGGCGCGTTACACTTCTCGTGACAACATGCCCAGATGTGCTTCCCCCCGCCCGCAACGGGCCGCCCCGGTCCAGCTGCCGCTCTTCGCGGAGGCGGTGTCACTGATCCGCGTCCGCCCCGAGCACAATGAATGGCGCTACTACCGCATGGAGATCTGGCCCGACCTGTTCGGCCGCGCCTTGCTGGTCCGCCAGTGGGGCCGCATCGGCACCGAAGGCCATCGCCGCCTCGATCCGCATCCCGATCCCGGCGCCGCACTCAACGCGCTGGCCGACCTGGCCCGCCAGAAACGCCACCGGGGTTATCAGGACCGGGCCCCTTGAGCAGGCCCATCCGGAAAGCACCGGCGGACAGACCGTCTGCCGCCCCGCAGACCGGCATGACACTCCATGCCGCGGATGGCGGCCGCAAATACCTGACCGCCGCCGAACGCACCGCCTTCCTGGGCGCGGCGGAACGCGCCGACCGGCCCGCGCGCACCCTGTGCATGACCCTGGCCTATGCCGGGTGCCGTCTGTCGGAAGCCCCGGCGCTGAGCGTCGACCGGGTGGACCTGGCCGGCGGTGTCCTGGTGTTCGAAAGCCTCAAAAAACGCCGCCCCGGTCTCTATCGTGCCGTGCCGGTTCCGCCCGCGCTGCTCGACGCCCTCGACCTGGTGCATGGCATCCGCGAACAGCAGGGCCGGCGCGGCAGAGGGCAAGGTGTTCTGCTCTGGCCGTGGAGCCGCATGCATGGCTGGCGGGCGGTGCATGGTGTGATGCAGGCCGCCGGTCTGGACGGCGTCCATGCCTGCCCCAAAGGTTTGCGGCACGGCTTCGGCGTGGCGGCGGTGTCCGCCGGCATCCCGCTCAACATGGTACAGAAGTGGCTGGGGCACGCCCAGCTCAGCACCACCGCGATCTACGCCGACGCCGTCGGCGCGGAAGAGCAGAGCATCGCCGCG
>CAMATI010000373.1 GCA_945861095.1 Asaia bogorensis
CTTCCCGCACCGCGGCCAGCGCAACCTTCGACTTGAACTCAGGCCCGTGTTTCTTCCGTGTGTTGGTCATGTCTCACCTTCGGCCAGGCGGCCGTTCCAAGGGAAGACTCTCTCTTAGCGACCTGTCCAGTTTCCGGGGTCCACCTCAAAGCCTATGTGTTCGGCGTTCCGTTCGAGGTGGTACCGTTCAAAGCCACCGGCAGCACACCGAAGGAGAAGCCGAAACAGCGGCGCATTTACGCTGTGCCGGAAAAGGCCGCGTATGCGATCACCATCCCACGGGTGATGGGCTACGCGATAGGGGTACGCAACCGGGTGACGGTTCCAGACTGGTCAACGGTGGCCAGTCTGACGATCGACCCCATGGCGATCCCACCGGAGTCGCAGCTTGCTGCGATGCTGAACCAAGGGCGCCCATCGGTCGGCGGGCCGGGCGGCGTGCGCAATGCCAACCTGATCGCGTTCCGTGCAGGCCACCGGGAACAGGAATTGTGCTTCCAGATGGCTGCCGCGTTAACCCGGCAGTATGTGGCGCAGGCGACTTGCGAGGCACCGCCGCACGTTCTGTTTCCGCAGGTGCTGGCGATTGTGTGCCGCTACCTCGCTGAAAAGGTGCAGCCGCTACCGCCGGCCGCGAAGCTGGACGCGTTCCTAAGCCCCTACTGGGGGTGGATCATCGAACGACTGGTGGCGGCGATCCAACCCGACACGGCGGCAGGCGAGGCGCCGGAACTGCCGGATATCGATCGGGATCGCCCCGCCGCAACCGTCGATATTAGCGTGTTCACCACCAAGGACGTGCGCGAGGTGATCCATAGCCACGTGAACCTTGCCGTCCATGACACGGCCAATTGGGAACAGACGGCGACGTATCATTTGGACAAGCACCCCATGGTGATGGCGTTCATAAAAAATCACGGGCTGAATTTCACGATACCGTATCTGCACAATGGAAAGCCCAGTGACTACGTGCCCGACTTCGTGGCGCGGTTGGCGGGTGACGGCGAGCGATACCTGGTCACGGAATTAAAGGGTGCGGACTGGGATGGGCTGACAGAGGTAAAAGCGCAGGCCGCTAAACGGTGGTGCTCGGCCGTCAACGCGGCAGGCGAGTTTGGCCGCTGGGACTATTTCCTGGCCATGAAAGTCAGCGATTTGGTGGAGCACCTGGACGGTTTGACCCCGGATGCAGCTCGGGTGACCGTGCAAACGTGAAGCCCGGTCGGCCCGCATACGCGCGGCTTTGGCCAGGGTCTGTTTGTGAAGTGCGGCAAAGATGAAGCGATCGGCGTCCCGCCATACGAACGCGGGCCTATCTTGGTAAGCCCTCCGGAACGCACGTCGCATCCCGCCACTGATCCGGGTCGGGTGGGTGGCATGTCTCACACAACCAAGGGGCGGCTGCCCGGTTCGGCAATGTTGGAGCGGCCCGCCAGAACATCCGCCCGTCGCACGTTTGGCACGGGCGTTCCGGCACTTCGCCGAGGTCGATTGCCTGGGTATCCGCGCAAGCATCGGCTTTTTCAGATGGCGCCGCTGGCGACGGTGGCGGATTTCCATGGGTTCCAGGCGTTGCAATTTCTTGGTGTGTGGCGGCATCGGTCCCGGTGGCGGCAAACGGCGCCCGCCATGCCCGCCACCTGGCCAGCGGATCGGGACGCGCCGCCGTCATGGCGATGCGTCGCCATCATCCGGACTGGCGCCGGTCAGGATGGTATCCCGGACCACATAGACCCGGACTGGATTGGATAGCCCCACGCGTTCCATACGTTGAAGCCGGCCATGCTCGGATTGCGGGATAAGGTGTCCTGCCCGCATGAGCGCTCTTGCAGCGGCCTTGGCTTCCAGCCCGGCCACCACCTCGGTCTGCCATGCCTCCGGCAGGATCATGTAACGCCAAACGCCGTTGTCCCGCTTGCGCCACCCGGCGCGGTTCTGGATCACCCTTACCTCTTGGCCATCATCCGACCCGACTGTCTGGAAGCGTGATTCGCCATGAGCGCCGATGAACCGCCGCACCGCCGCAATCGCGGCCGCATCCTCGGCCGCGCCAGTGCCACCCGCCCGCGCGGCAACCCAGGCACGGAAGCAAGCCGCCGCCGCTCCCTCGGCTTCGCCCGGTTCCCACGCCAGGATGTCCGCATCGGCGGCCAGTTCACCGGCAGCGGCAACCAACGCGAACCGTTGGGCTGCCCGGCCCACCTGCCCATCGGCGCCGGCTGGCAGCCATTTCTTGAGAAACTCCGCCATGACCTCACGCGCCGCCGCAGCCATGCCGTCCGGATCAGCGACCAAGCGTTCCAGCCATGCCCGCCCTGCCGCGCCGTAGCAGGACGCGGCACCGGCCTTCACCGAATCGGCCAGAGTGCCAGCCGATGGGAAGCCGTGCAAGGTCTCAAACAGCCCGTGCGGCCCGGCTTCCGCAGGGATATCCAACACGCGCACCTCCTGCCCGGCCTTTACCCGCATCAGCCCGCCGCGCGCCTCGGCCAGCCGGCCCGCTATGCCGTCTTCGCCCGATGATAGGAACAGCAAGCGCCACTCTGCGGCCCGGCGGGCGCTGCCGTCGCGGCCCGCGCGGCCCTTGCCCACTCCGTTCGCCAGCATGTAGGCGCATGCGGCCACCGTTTCGGGGCCGGCCTCGCCCATTTCATCGAGGACCAACAGCAGGTCATTATGGGAGGCGGCCACGGCTTCCAGGCTGTTGTCGGTTGTCCGCCAGGATCGGACCCATCCGCGCAACCCGCCGCCACCCCAGACCGAACCGGCGGCTTGCAGGGCGGTGGATTTCCCGACCGATGACGGGCCGCGAAGGTGGAAGCCGCCGCCCTCGGCGCCGATCAGCCCGACCAAGGGCGCGGCGAAGGCGGTGGCGACAGAGAAGGCGAGCCGAGAGTTGCCGACTGCCAGCCGTGCCACCTTGTCTTGCCAATCAGCCAGCGTTCCCGATTTCGCCAGCGGTGGCATGGCTTCCGGGCGGTTCGTTTGAAGCATGACGTGATCCGCACCATCGGCACCAATGGCGCCACTAGGCAGCACGAAAACGCGAGATGCGCCCGGGCCATGCCACCCGATCCGGGAGACGACGCGCACCCGGTCCTTTGGTTTCGAGTGCTGGATGTATGCCGTCAGGCGTTCGCGCGCGACTTTGGTTGACGCCACATACAATCCGGCCTCCAACAATCGCGCCCGAATGCCGGTATCTTCGCCGGCCAGCATATCCATCGGCATGGCCCAATCGTGCTGGCGCCCATCATCGTCCGGCCAACACAGCAGGCGGCCCCATGCGCGCCCGACACCGTCATTGGTGACTGCCGCCACCCGCAACGGTCCGCAGATGTGCCGAAGCGGTGCATCCGCGTCATCCGGGTTGCGCCAATACACCCCGTCCGATTTCATCATGTATCCGAACGGCATCGGGCAGTCGGAAGCGGCGGCAGGTTTGGCTTCGGCTGCCGCATTGGCGCCGTCCAGCATCTCCCGCAATCGCTCACTCGACACGCAATCGGGCAGCGCGTCGGCAAGGTCCCATCCGTCCGGCCAGTCCCCTGGCACGTCCACCGTGCGAACCGATGCGGCCCCGGCGGCTTTCGTCAATGTCGCAACGGTCTCGGCGTAGTCCCATCCGGGGTTGTCTCGGTCTGGCCAGATCGTCACTGTCCGGCCGGACAGTGGCGACCAATCGGACTGCGCGGGCGCCTTCGATCCGCCTTGCGAGGTGACGCAAACATGGTCGGAGAAGATCATGCCTGCCGCATCGGCGGATTTCTCTCCTTCGCATACCAGCACAGGAGCCTCCGGACGCGCCGCAAGGCGGTCCAGGCCGTAGAGTGGGCGGGGTGTGGGTGGCGCCATGCAATGCCATCCGGTCCGGTCCTGTGGGTTCCCGGCCTTGCTGGTCCACTGTTTTCGCCCGTAGCACCATGGGCGGATGTCCTTCTGTAGAATGCCAAGAGAATCGACGCGTTCGTAGCGGGCAACGACAACCAGCACGGCGCTTTCGGGGTTGCGGTAGAAGTAGAGCGCTGACGGCTTCGGCAGCTTGCCGGACTGGGTGAACGAAGCGGGTGACGGGTCCTTGTTGCCGAGGAATGGGCGCCACTCGAACCGGTCACCATCTGCCCCGGCTTCGTCAGAGCTTGGCATTTCCGGGGCGTCCCCGAGCGGCGCGAACGGATCAACGTCCATCGGTTGCACCTCCCATGCCAAGCATCTTTGCCAACCGTTGGGCAGCTTCTAGTTGGGACAGGCGATGCACAGCAGCGCAGAGGCTCACCGCATCGCCGCCCTTGTCGCCGGATGCGAAGTCCGCCCATTTCCCGGTGCGGATGTTTACTTTGCAGGACGTGCCGACCTCACCGGACAGGCTGCCGCATGTCCATTCGTGCCCCATGAGGCGGCCACCCGGCAGCCATCGGCGGCATAGTTCGGGGAGGTGGGGGCGTGCGGCCCGTGCCACGTCTGCAATAGAGATGGACGGCGGGCGCCTTTGGAGAAGGTCGGTCATGGCGCCACCGTTCTGACAAGGGCGAGGATGTCCCGCCGTAACATTGGGCTGGCCTGGTTCCATAGGAGCGCGACGGCTTGAAACATGTCGCATTCGATCAGGTCCGCGAGTTCGTGCTGTCCCATCGCGCGGGCATCATCGAGCGTGGCCTGTGTGACCGCTACTTCCCGTTCCAACGGCATCTTGGCGATGTTCATCGGACGGCCCCTTCCAACCGATTCTTGCATCGGATGGCATCGGCAACATTGTGGAACGCGAGGCACACCGTCCCGCCGATGGCCAGCGCTTCAACCGCGAGGCGCTCGCCTTGCCAATCTGGCCAGGCGATACCGTCGGGGTGGGTAAGCATCGCGGAAAGGCCCCCACGCCGTTTGAGGCTTTCCAGTCGCGCCCGTTCCGGGTTGGCGGCTACAATGACGGCCCAGGCAAAGCCCGGCGCATCGGGCAGCGAAAAAAGCCGAGCGGCGCCACCTTCGGGCAACCGCAGTCGTGTCATAGCGTGCTTCAACTAACCGTTTCCTTTCAGGAAAACGGGCGCGCGATGCTTGGAACGATGGGCGCAATGATGTAGATTGGGGTTGTCCCGCCAGGACAGTTTCCCCAATACCGCAGCATCACAGCCGCCGGACCGGACATGCAACACCCGGCCGGCGGTTTACTTTGTTGTGGAAATCCCGAGCATGGCGCGCAAGCTATCGCTTGGCACGAGCGTTCGACTTCCCACCCTGACAAATCGCAACAGGCCCTCCGCCTCTCGGCGACGCAGTGTTGCGACCGACAGCCCGGACATGATTGCTGCGTCGGGCAGGCTGTAGGTCAGGGCATAGGGGTGCGGCGGTGGCCTTTCGGCAGGAACGCGCGCCACTACGCGGCCACCCGCGCTTCACCGGCCAGCAACTTGGCCAGTGCGTCGGGGTCTATGCGGTATCGCCCGGCGACTTTCCGGCCGATGCCGTATCGCTGGCACCATTGGATGACCGTTGAAGATGTAACCTCGGCATTTTGTGCCGCGACAGATACTGAAATCCACGCATTCGGCAAATGAGTTACTCCCGACGGAGCACGCAAAAGCGATCAATTAACTTGGCACGGACCTACGATGTCGTGGCAGCAGACGACTTCGATAAGCCACGCATTCACCGTGATCACGCCTAGCAGCCTGTCGGACTTACGCCCACCGGAGGCTCATGTTAGAATCGTAACGTCGATTCGCTCCCTCCCCGGATGCCGCCAATGAGCAACTTCCGCCCCACCGATCGCCTAACCGGCTTCCTGATGCCGCCGTCTATCGATGAAT
>CAMATI010000374.1 GCA_945861095.1 Asaia bogorensis
CGCGTGATGACGAGGGTTTCAAGGACAGTCGGGGACAGATAGGCCAGCCGGATCATCCGTCCCACGAACCGGTCGGAAACTTTCTCCGCCGCCGCGATGTCCTGGATGGTCGACGCCACCCCGGTCTCCAGCTGGCGGCGCCACTTCCACGCCCGCGCAACGGCGCGCAAAACATGAGGGCTTTGCGCCCTGCCGTCCCGCAAGCCTGCATCCTCCGGCGGCAGGATCTTCGGCCGCCCGTTGCGCCTTCGGATCGTCAGCGGAATTACGACCCGGATGGTCCCGGAGGCGCTCGTCATGCGCGAGCCTCCTGGTGGCGAGGCATCAGCATATCCCGAACGACCGATCCGAGACCGTCATTACGCAGATCCACCGCGATGCCGCTCGTGCCGACGGAGACGCGATCGACCAGCAGGTGAACGATGCGCGCCTGCTCGGCAGGAAACAGCGCTGCCCAGAGTTGGTCGAAACCGGCGAGCGCGGAAACAATCGCCTGCTCGTCGACTGTCGCGTTCTCCTTTCGGAATGCCTCGATCGTTCGGGCGGCGATCTCGGGCGCGCGGACCATCCGGCGAATTTCACCGATGACGACATCCTCGACCATCCCCGCTGGCAGCCGCAGCGGTCCCGCCCCCTCGCCAGTGGCTCGGTTCCGGATCAGATCCATCGATGTGTAATATCGGTAGAGCCGCGAACCCTTCTTCGTCGCCGTGGGCGTCATGGCGCTGCCGGTTTCGGTGAAGATAATCCCCTTCAGTAGGGCCGGCGTCTGGGAACGGGTGTTCGATGCCCGCAGCCGAGGGCTTTGCTGAAGGATGCCGTGGACCTTGTCCCACAGAGCGCGATCGATGATCGGCGCGTGTTCGCCGGGATACGGCGTGCCTTTGTGGACGGCTTGTCCCAGATAGACGCGATTGCTGATGAGCTTGTAGACGAAGCCCTTGTCGATCGGCTTGCCGCGCTTGTTGCGAGCCCCTTCGGCCACCAGCGCCCTGGCCAGCGTCGTCGCCGAGCCGATGGCTACAAACCGCTCGAAGATATTCCTGACCCTCGCAGCTTCAACCTCATTGATGACGAGCTTGCGGTCGCGTACGTCGTAGCCCATCGGCACGTAGCCGCCCATCCACATGCCGCGCTTACGCGAGGCGGCGACCTTGTCGCGGATGCGCTCACCGATGACCTCGCGCTCGAACTGGGCGAAGCTGAGCAGGATGTTCAGCGTCAGTCGGCCCATCGAGGTCGTGGTATTGAAGGACTGGGTGACCGAGACGAAGGTCACCTGATTGCGCTCCAGGATCTCGACCAGCCTGGCGAAGTCCATTAGGGAGCGTGACAGGCGGTCGGGGCTGAGGTTGGCGCGCGCGTCATGCCCCCCTGCCCCGGCTGCGCAGCCCGAAGAACAGAATACCGTTCCACCTCGTGCCGGTGATGTGCCGCGCGATCGCGGACAGCGATTTGTAGGGGCGTCCCTGGTAATCGAAGTCGTCCGTCCGGACCGTGACGGTGTGGGGGACGCCCTGATACTCCCGCACCAGCCGCGTGCCGGCGAGCGGCCGATCACCATGGGTACGGCGCACCGTGACCTTGCCGCCGCTGAACTGCTCACCCAGAGCTTCCAGCCGGGCGACCGTCTCGGGCTTCAAGCCGCCGAAGGCCAATTCCTGCACCCGGTAGGCGAGCCGGCTTTCCAGGAAGCGGCGGTTGTAGGGCGGCGGCTCGGCGCCGAACAGCGCGCGCCATTCCTGCTTCAGCGCCGGCGTGGTGGCGGTCTTCAAGGCGGCGAGGCGAGCCAGGACGGCGTCCCTGGCGATGGTGGGGGTCGGTTCGGTCATGCGGGTCTCCGTTTCGGTTTCGCATGACCGCGTTGGTCGGGGAGGAAGTGAAGCGAACTCTCTCCAATGGCGTCAGATACTTGCCTTGACTGCTGGCGCTGGTTGCGGTCGCGAAGCCGCACAACGCCGCGGGCCAGGATGGCGCACACCTCGCGGAGGTGGGGTGGGAGGTGGGGGTTAGCAGGCAGGTGCGGGGGCATGGCGATCCATGATGGATTGTCCTGCCTGTTATCTACCGGTCGACCCAGCCAATTTTCTCAAGAGGTCGTAGCGCTGCATGGCCACTACTTCAGCAAGTTAACCACCTGACGCAACGTTCCCAGCGGGATTCCGGCGCGCTATCGCAGGCCGATAGAGGCAGCCTCCGGCCCCTTCGTGCCCTGCACGACGCCGACCCACACTGATTGACCTTCGGTCAATCTCACAAGCCCTGCGCGCTCCACGACTGTCGCGTGGATAAATGCGTCTTTCCCACCCGCGTTGAGGCTGATGAAGCCGAAGCCCTTTTCGGGATTGTACCACTTCACCGCGCCGGCAACCTCAATTGCGACACCGAGATCAACCTGGCGACGTGGCTGCTCTGGCGAATCGCTGCGTCCACCCTGCGGGCGGCGGGTCGTCTGTGCTAGGATGGGTCCTTCGGTGACGGAGAGGACCTGATCGACCTGACGGCCCTTCTGTCCCTGCCCAACGCGGACCTTGAGAAGCGCTCCGGGAGCGACTGCCTGAACTCCAGCAGCCTGCAAGGCACTCACGTGAAGGAACACGTCGCCCGACCCGTCGGCCAGGGCGACGAAGCCAAATCCTTTCTCGGCATTATACCAGTTGACCGACCCGTCCATTTCCGGGGCGGAGGAAGTTGCGGACAAGGATGGATAGGACACCGGATCTGGGGCATTGCCATAAAGGCTGCTGCTGTCGTCGTTCCAGCCGCGCGATTGACGCTGGCGGTCGTTCTTCTGAGTTCTCAAAGTAAGGCATTCCTCGTTCGCTTTGCTGCCCGCTGCCGGCTCTTGGTCCCAGCGGCGTAGCCAAAATAGTGTGCCGCCCTGCCCCATGAAAGATGGCCAAGGCAACTTCTCTGGAGCCACCTTGGGCGCGTTGCCCAGGCCGCGGCAACGAGGGCAGACGTCTTTTGCCGGACGTTAAGCCAGTTCTATCCGATACCCGCCAGAAGTATCATTTCGATGTGGATGCCAGACGCGTGCCGCCGTTGCCGTCGGCACGCGCGCTCCGGACGTCCACCGGACAGAGCCGTTGAATGGCGCTCCCAGCTCAGGCGGCTTCTGGCACCCTTCCATAGACATGAAGGAACTCTGGCTCGCCGTAGTCGCCAGCCTCCTCGTCAGCCATAACGCGTACGACATGCGCGCCAACGATCGTCCTGCTTTCTATCGCCTTTTCGGCCCGGCGTTCGGCGTCCGCCGGGTTGCGGCAGGCGACGGGCTGGCCAGGCTTCAGTCCGCCGCGTTTGCCCTCAACGTAGGGCTGGAAGATGATACGCGGTGTGACCGCCATTGTGAGCCTCCAATTGCGCGATGTGCGCAGTGACGATGTGGGTGGTGCGCCGCTCAGGGCGCACTGGCGAGCGCATCAGGATTGATGCGGCGCCAAAGCGGAATCAGTTTCTTCTTTACCGTGCTGGTCGCCGGCGGAGTCTCGGCACGCGCGGCGAACCACTGGTCCATCTGCCGCACCAGGGCGCCTTGGGACCTTGGGAGCCCGTCGACAAAGACAGTGTGGCAGACTTCCACCCAGAAGACGTCCCAATCGAATCGCGGGTGAGGGCCGCGGCGGGTGAAACCGGGATCAGGCATCACGGCCGGCGCTGGGGTAATGTCGTTCACCGCCTCAAAGCGCAGAATTTCCGTATGGTTGAACACAAGCGCGCCTCGCCGAATAACGAGTTCCGCATCGGCGCCGCCTTCCGTCTGGATCGCGACGTAGCGCTTCGGGTCCGCGTGGAATTGACTGACCTTCCGCTCGCCATTCTCGATAGCAAGCCATCCGTCCGGCGGCAGCAGATCGATCGGGCCGGTGTGGTGTCGCGTGCCCAGCGGGACTTGCTCCCAGTGTCCCGGCGTGCGCTCGTCCAAGGTGCCGTATTCCAGATGCAATCCGGCGACCACAGTCGCGATTACGAGTTCGCCCGCCAAGACATAGGCGGCGATGTCGGACTCCGACATCTTCCAGCGGGCGCAGATATCCACGAGGCGATAGAAGGGCTTGCGAGGGTTGGCCATGGCTTTGATTACCTTTACCACCGGAATCCACTGGTCCGCATGCGACGATAGGCGATCACCACCCGGGGGATATCGCGCTTCATGTCGGGGGGCAGACGGTTTGCCTCGACGAACAGGTCATCCAGCCGGATGCCGAGGATGGCGGCCGCCCGCTCGATCAGCCCGTCGCTCGGCGGCTTCTCCTGGTCCCGTTCAATGCGCGACCAGTATGCTGGCGAAATGTCGAGCCGCTCACTGAATTGGTTGAGGCCGATGCCCATTGTGATCCGCTTTGCGCGGATGACGCTCCCGAAACTCATGGCGCGCACCCTCCGATCAGGCCGTACTGTTCAAGGCGGACGGCGATGAAGCGATCCGACACACCAAAATCGCCCGCTAGGGCTGCGATAATGCCGGCGACTGCCTCGGGTGGGTTGCCACGCGCCAACACCGGGCTGGCCGGGCGCCCCCAGTTCAGCGCACGCGTCAGGCGCAAGCCTTCGCAGCGGGCGTAGGCCAGAAGCCGGGTATGCAGACGGGCGGCAGGCACGAGCAACGCGCCCATGAACTCATTGGCTCGCCGCTCTGACGCGAACGTCGCGCGGTCGAACGTCGCCGGTGTGGTCGCAGTACGGAACCGGCTACCGGGCTGACCCAGCATGGCCGGGACGTCGAAGATGACATGGCCCAATTCGTGCGCCGCGGTGCTGGCAGCCAGTTCAGGCCGATCCGCCGTCATCCGCCGGTTGATGAGCACGTAGACGATGCCGGGTTCATCGGGCTCAACCTGGCAGGCACCGAGCGCCGGCAGACCCGCCTCGTCATACAGGTCCTCTGCGAGATACCAGACGACCGAGACCCTGCGGCGATTGGCTTCGATGCGGCCAACGGCAACAGCGAGGTCGCCCGCGTTCAGCGCCAGCCGATCGCCTGGGATGCCTGGCAGTTGCGCGCGCACCTGTGCGGCGACGGCGCGCACCGTGGCGAGCGAGAGGGATTTTGCAGCACCAGTCTCGTGGTGGTGTGGGTAGGCGACTTGGATCGGCATCAGGATGTTGCTCCTAGGGTGTTGCGCGATGTGGCAACGCATATGTTCACTTTATGTTCGTTGTATTCGACGAGTCCAGCTCAATCTGCACCAGGGGGTGCGTAATTCAATATCGTGACGAAGTTGCAGCGAACATGTCACTTATTCCGATCTAACTTATTGAAGTATAATGGGTGATTAATTCGAGACCACCATTCAATCACCATTACGCACCATTGTTCCTCTCCCCTGAGGCTCCAAACGTGGTCGGTTCTGCACACCGACACACGGAACCGGCGGATGGAACGAGCCATGGATCAGCAATTGGACGAATTGGGCAAATGTGCCTTCGAATGGGATCAACGTCTTACAAACATTGCCTCCGCAACCGCTGAACATTTTGCTCAGAAAATCGGCCAGCGCCGCGGCCTGTCGCAGGCTGATCGGGAGGATCTCCGCCAGGACATCCTGCTCGCGATGGTACGGCGGGCATGCGGCTATGCCGCCGTGCGCGGGGCCTGGTCGACCTACGTCAAGCTTGTCGCCCAACATGCCGTGGCCGATCTCGAGCATGTCCGGGCGCGCGTTCCGCACGTCGCCGACATCGATGATCTCGCACTGGACATCGCCGATCCGCACGACCTGCGGCACGACGTGGTGCTGCGCCTCGATATAGCGCGGACGCTGGCCGCGCTACCGCCGCATCTTGTCGCGGTCATT
>CAMATI010000375.1 GCA_945861095.1 Asaia bogorensis
TGGCCAAGGTGGTGAAGGGCCACACCGCCGATACCGCCGCTGTGATGGGGTTCCGGGACCGCGGACTGATCGCACCCGGCATGAAGGGCGACGTGAACGTGATCGACTACGACCGGCTGCGCCTGTATCCGGTGGAAGTGGTGTACGACATGCCGGCCGGCGGTCGCCGCCTGGTGCAGCGCGCCACCGGGTACAAGGCCACACTGGTGTCGGGCGTGCCGATCGTGCGTGACGACCAGCACACCGGCGCGCGTCCCGGGCGGCTGGTGCGGGCACAGTGACGCCGTCGCCGGGGCTCTACCAATTCAGCCGGAGCCCGGCGCAAGGCCAGCGTGCCTTCACCAGCCTGCCGCGACCCGAACAGGTGATGAACGCGTCGCGCATGTCGTTGCCACCAAAACACAGGTTCGTCACGAACAACTCGTCCGGCACGTCGACATAGTCGATGCTTGCATCACGCGGGTCGACAATCGAGATGCCGCCGCGAAACAGCGTCGCGACGGCCACGCGACCATCGGCCTGCAGCGCCAGGCTGTCGACCAACTGGTAGTCGGTCAATGTTGCCACCAGTCGGCCGGGCAGCAGGCCCTGCGGGGGTTTCAGCACGCCCGGCGATTCGATGTCGAATGCCCAGATCCTGCTTGTCAGCGACTCGGCCACGTACACGATGCCCCCGTCAGGCGACAGGCCGATGCCGTTCGGCGTAACCATCGGGAACTTCGCTCGGACGATGCTGGTTCCGTCGGCCTTCGCATAGTAGATCGCGCCGTGGAACCGGTGGTCATTCATCGTTTTGCCAAGATCGGTGAACCAGAAGCCGCCCTGCCGGTCGAAGACGATGTCGTTCGGTCCACGCAGCGGCACGCCGTCACACGACTCGTACAGCGTCTCGAACGCTCCGGTGGCCAGGTCCACACGCTGGATCGAGCCCCCTTTCCAGTCATCGGGCGCGCCGTGCGGGCTGAGGTAGCCGCCGGGCAGCTCGGCCCACTTGAAGCCACCGTTGTTGCAGACATAGGCCTTGCCGTCCGGGCCGATCGCCGCACCGTTCGGCCCACCACCGAGATGCGCGATCACGTCCGAACGACCGTCAGCCCCGACGCGCGTGAGCGTCTGGCGCCGGATCTCCACCAGCACGACAGACCCGTCGTCCATCGCGATCGGGCCTTCCGGGAATTGCAGCCCTGCAACCATGGTCTCGAATTTCAAGCTTTCTCCTGGCATGGTCCTCCCCGATCCGGGCCGTCAGAGGGCCAGATGGCGCTTGGCGGATTCGCCAGCGGCGTCAAAGTCCTTCCAGTTGCCCTCGAACGCGATGCGGCCGGTGCTGAGGATATAGACGTAATCGGTGCAACGGCGCGAGAACCAGATGTTCTGCTCCGAAAGCAGCAGCGCGACGCCGTCCCGCTCGCACACCTTCCTGACATCGATGGCGAGTTGTTCGACGATCAACGGTGCCAGCCCTTCGGTCGGCTCGTCGAGCAGCAGCAGTCGCGGGCGGGCCGCGATCGCACGCGCCACCGCCAGCATCTGCTGCTGTCCGCCGGAGAGCTGCCCCCCGAGGCGATCGGCAATCGGCCGCAGCATCGGGATGTCCGCAATCACCTCGGCGGCCGGGATCGCCGGTCGTGCGGGACTCGCGGCATGGGCCGCCATGTCAATGTTCTCGGCGACAGTGAGGTGGGTGAAGATGCGGCGGTCCTCCGGCACCAGTGCCATCCCAAGGCGCGCCCGCCGGAACGCCGGCAGGTCATCCAGCGGTTTGCCGTCCCACGCCACCCGGCCGCTGATGCGGGGCTCGCCATTCATGATGCTCTTGAGCAGTGTCGTCTTGCCGGCCCCGTTGCGCCCGAGGACCGAGACGCGGGCACGCTCGGCAACCTTCAGGTTGATGCCATGCAGGATATGGCTGTCTCCATACCAGGCATGGAGCGCGGCAACCTCAAGCATCGACCATCTCCTTGCCGAGGTAGACCTCGCGCACCAGCGGATTCACACGCACTTCGGCAGGCGTTCCCATGGCGATGACTTCGCCGTAGTTCATGACCATGATGCGGTCGGCCAGCCCGAAGATCACGTCCATGTCGTGTTCCGTCATGACCACGGTGATGCCCTTGTCGCGGCGCAGGCGCTGAATCAGGTCGACGATGGCGAGCCGGTCGGCATGCGACATACCGGCGGTCGGCTCGTCGAGCATCAGCACGCGCGGCTGCTGCGCCAGCACCAGCGCGATCTCGAGGCGCTTCTTGTCGCCGTGCGACAGGAACCTGGCTTCGACCGGGCGCACATGCGCCAGCGACAGATCGGCCAACAGCTGCTCGGCTTCGTCGACCACAGCCGGCGCAGGGCGCCATGCGTACCACGGGCCGCAGGACCGGCCCGCCCCGCGCAGGCGCGCCTCCACGCTGCAGATGACGTTGGCCAGCACCGTCAGCCCCTGGAACACGCGCGCCACCTGGAACGTGCGCCCGAACCCGGCACGTGCACGCTGGTGCACCGCCATGCGCGTGATGTCCTGCCCGGCGAACCGCACGCTGCCGGAACTGCCGGGCACCTCGCCGGTGACCGCTTTGAACAACGTCGTCTTGCCGGCGCCATTGGGGCCGATCACCGCGAAGGATTCGCCGGACGCCACCTCCAGGCTCACGCCCTTGATGACTTCGAGCGCTCCGTAACACACGCGCAGATTTTCGATCTGGAGCAACGGGTTCACGGGCCGCCTCCTGCGCCGCGCGCCGCAAGCCGCGCACGCAGCTTGCGGTACATACCGACCACGCCACTGGGCGCCACGAGGATGATCACGATCAACAGCCCGCCGACGATCACCTCGTACAGCCCGGCGTAGGTGCGGGTGTAGTAGCCGATGGCAGCAAACACGGTGGCACCAATCGCCGGCCCCCAGAACGAGCCGACCCCGCCCAACAGCGTGAACAGCATCGGTTGCAGCGACTGCAGCCAATGCACCTCCTCCAGCGTCACAACGCGGGTCCAGGGCGCATACAGGGCGCCGGAGAACGCGGCCACGGCGCCCGATATCACGAACGCCAGGATGCGGTAGCGGGCCACGTTGGTTCCCAGGAAGGCGGCGCGCTCCGCGTCCTCCCGGATGACCTGGAATATCCGGCCGTAGCGGCTGTGCAGCAGCCACCACAGGCCGGCCGTGGCCAGTGCAATGGTGACGACCAGGAACCAGTAGTACGCCTGTGACGAGCTCAGGTCCAGCAGCGCAAAACCAAGGTCGATTCTGGGGCGCGGAATGTTGGACAGGCCGTCCTCGGCGCCGAGCACCTTGGAGTAGCTGATCACCAGGCGCAGGATCTCGGACAGCGCCACCGTCAGCACCGCCAGAAAGATACCGGACAGCCGGCGCAGCGCCACGATGCCGATCACCCAGGCGGCCGCGCCGCCAATCAGCGCCCCCAGCACAAGCATCAGCGGGAACGGCAGCGCGATCTGGTAGCGCAGCAGCGCGCCCGTGGCATAGGCACCCATGGCGAAGAACCCCGCATGGCCGAATGACGCCAGCCCCGCGTAGCCGAACAGGATGTTCCAGGACATCGCGAACAGCGCCTGGATCAGCACCAGCCCGATGATGAACTCGAGGCCGGGGTTGGCCCACAGCGGCACGCTGGCGACCACGGCCAGTGCGACTGCGCCGAGCACCAGCGGCGTGCGCGCCGACACAGCCTTGCCGGGGGTGGACCGGGATTCGGCGCCGGCCGGCTTCATGCGTGCGCGCCCTTGGGCGGAACTATGCCATTGGGCCACCAGATCAGGAAGGCGGTCAGCGCGACGTAGATCGCCAGGCCCGGCACGTTCGGCAGCACCACGTTGCCCAGGTTCTGCACTACGCCGAGCAGCAGCGAAGCGGCAAAGGCGCCGCGCACGCTGCCCAGCCCGCCGATGATCACGGCAAAAAACGCCAGCAGCAGGTACGAGCCGCCGACGGTGAGGTCGACGGTCTGTAGCGGCACCAGTAGCCCGCCGGCAAACCCGGCCAGCGCAAAACTCGCCACGACGCTGATGCGCAGCAGCGCCGGGACGTTCACCCCCAGCATGGCCGACATCCACGGATCACTCGCCACCGCCTGCATCAACTTGCCGACGCGCGTGCGATGGATCGCGAAGTCGAGCAGCAAGAACACCACCGCTCCGGCGGCGATGACAAACATGGAAAACCTGGTGATGAACAGACGACCGATCTGCACCGCGCCCTGTAGCTCGGGCGGCGGATCGACGGTGTGCACCTCGCCGCCCCAGAGCAGGCGCACTCCGCCCTCGATGCACAGCAACAGCGCGAAGGTGCCGATCAGCACATAGTGGTAGTCGACATTGCGCAGCCGCTGCAGCAACAGGCGGTCGGTCAGGTAGCCCAGTGCGCTCACCACCACACCGGCCGCCAACGCCCCGAGCAGGTAGCTGCCCATGGACTCGGGGTGCCTGCCGATGATGCCGAAGGCAACGTACACGCCGATCATGAAGAAATGGCCGTGCGCCATGTTGAGGATCTTCAGGATGCCGAAGATCCAGGTCAGCCCGGCGGCCACGAGAAAGATCGCCATGCCGGTGGCGATACCGTTGTAGGCCGCGAACAGCCACTCGAATAAATGCATCTGGAACCGCGCGCGGCGCCCGCTGATGCCGCGAACTGGGGGGTGTCGGTGGAGAGGGAGGCTGCGCGCTTACTGGATGTACTCTTTGCCGGGCGAGGGTGTCTCGATGACGCTGATCTCCGGCACCGTGCGAACTTCCTTGAGCGTGATGAAGGGTTCGGTTTCCACCCGGTTGTAGTTGCCGACGAACAGCGTTGCCATGCCGGCGTGGTCGGCTTTGCGCACTGTGTAGGGCCCGATCTCGGATTCGAAACTGATGTCTTCCAGGGCCGCGATGACCGACGGCACGTCGGTCGTCTTGGCCTTCTTGATGCCCTCCAGCAGTCCCCGCAAACCGATCGAGCCGCGCAGCACATGCCCGTTGGGGAAACGCTTGCCCGTCGTGACCGCGTAGTCGGCCAGCATTTGCTGCGAGATTTTGTTGCTCTTGACCGGCTCGCGCTCATAGGGCCAGAACACCGGCGACCAGACGTTGTTCGGCATGTCCTTGCCCAGCGCGATCAGGGCGACGTCTCCGCTGGTCTCGCCCATCACCTTGAGCTTCTTGTCGAGCCCGACGGCGCGCGCCTGCTGAAAGAAGCTGATCCCCGGCGCGCCCGGCATGCCGATGAACAGTCCCTCGATGTCTGAATTCATCAGCGAATTGATCTGCGGGCGGAAGTCCATCTGCGTGCCGCTCACCACGACCGGCTTGGCCACGTCGAATTCCTTGCTGGCGCGCTTCGGGTGATACTGCCTGACGGTGTTGCTGAAAACGCGCGCCGCGTCGTGCCCGAAGGCGTAGTCGGGTGTGATGGCACCCCACTTGAGCACGTTCGGATAACGCTCCGCCAGCGCCCGACCCTGCGCGCCGAACAGCGAGTACGCGTTGGGATTGAAACGGAACACGTTACGATTGAACGCTTCGTGCGTGATCGCCATCCCGGGCGTGCTGCAGATGTACAACAGCTTCAGTTCCTGCACCAGCCCGCAATAGGCGATAGCCACGGTGGAGGTGCCACCGCCGGCCAGGAACTCGATGCCAGACCCGGCGAATTCGCGGGCGATGGCCGTGCCTGCCGCCGCCTGCGCGCGGTCGTCTCGCACCACCAGTTCCACCTGCCGGCCGAGCACACCGCCGGAGCGGTTGTAGGCCGCCACCACCAGCCGCTGCCCGATGACGTTGGCCTCGCCGAAG
>CAMATI010000376.1 GCA_945861095.1 Asaia bogorensis
ATCTGCGGCGGAAAGGCGCGATGTCGTGAGCCTGTCGTGAAGCCAGTCGGAAAGCCGGATGCGGGAAATCCGCCAGTCCGGTTTGATGAGCGGGGAGGGGAAACGGATCGCTTTGGTGATACCGCGCCTCTCCTCGACTCTACTGGTGAAAAAATCGTCGCTCCCAACCCAGGCCGGCCCATGCGATGGGAGCCTCCCGCAGCCGCGAGCCATCCCGGACAAAGTCCGCGATTTTCCACCACGAAGGCACGAAGGTCACGAAGAATCCGTGCCGGGATCCGCATCGAATCTGCTTCCGGCGAACCGGCCGAGGAAAGCCGTCCATTCCCACCGGACCGCGTTCATCCAACACGACAAGCCGGGCAATCAGACCCATCCCCGCAAGCCGCAACGCAAGGTCCTCTCCCCCCGCATCTCGGCCCATGACCCTCCAGCCCATCAGCCAGCCATCGAAGTCTCCACCACCCCCACCCCGGCAAACTCCGTGCGGATACGATCGCCAGGCGCAATCGGGAACTGCCGGGTGAACGATCCGGTCATGATGATCTCGCCGGCTTTCAGTGTTCGGCCGTATTGACCTAGCTTCTCCGCCAGCCACATCACGGATTGCAGGGGATTGCCCAGCACCGCGTCACCCAGGCCGCTGCCGACGAGCGTCTCGTTGATGAACACCTTGGCCTCGATCGTTTCCAAGATGGCAGGCAGTTGCGTCGGCGTGCCCAGGATCACCGTCTTCTGTTGCGCGTTGTCGGCCAGGGCCAGGGCGATCTGCTCGGTGAAGGGCCCGCGCGTTTCGATGATTTCCAGCGACGGGTAGACGACATCGATCGCCGCCCTTGCGTCCTCCAGACTGATGGATCCGGACAGATCACGCCCCAGGCGCATGCAGAGTTCGTTCTCGAATCCCGGGCTGGTCAGTTCGCCTGGGGCGAACCGATGCCCCGACGGGTCGCTGCGCAGGATGCAGCCGAACACCGGTTCATGGAAGCCGAATTGTTGCTGGATCGCCTTGGACGTCAGCCCGACCTTCCAGCCGATCTGCCGCTCTCCGCCGGCGACACGCCGAGCGATCAGGCCGAGCTGAATGCGGTAGGCCTGGTCGAGGTTCAGTTTGTCGAACCACTGACGCGGGAAGTATTCCCCACGCTGGCGCGCATCCCAGAAACTGTCGATCAGCGTCGTTACGTCGGCGTTCATGGCGTTTTCCTCCGTGCCGGGCGGCTTTTCGAACCGGACTTGCAGTGTCGGACGCAAGCGGCTTCGGCCCGCTGTGGGGACGCCCGATATTCAGCACCAGTCTATGGGAAGCGCGCCGGGACGTCATCCCCTGCTTCCCTCTTGCGGCCCATCGCCTCTGGCCGTACCCCGGTGGGGAACGAAGCACGCGCCGCGGGAGATCGCCTCATGACCATAGACCCGGACCAGTCCAGCCACCCCATGGTCGCCGCCGCGATCCGGCTCGCCCCCGCCGTGCGCGAAGCGGCCGAGGAGGCAGAGGCGACTCGGCGGACGCCGCCGGCGTTGGCCGCCCAGCTCACGCGGGCGGGGGTCTATCAGATGTATCTGCCGCGCGCGATGGGCGGGCCGGAACTGGCGCCGTTGACCGCCTTCCGGGTGGTGGAGGAATTGTCCAAGGCGGACGGCTCGGTCGGCTGGTGCTCCATGATCGCCACCGCGATGTCGCTGAATGTCGGCCGCCTGCCCACCGAAGTCGGTCGGGCGCTGGCGGGGACACCGGCCGATTATCGGGCGGCGGGGTCGGCTCGGACCGGTGGTGGCGCGTGGGAGGTCGCGGGCGGCTATCGCGTGAAGGGGCGCTGGAATTTTGCCAGCGGCATCGACAACGCGCGGTGGCTGTACTGCACCTGCGTCATGATGGATGGCGATACGCCGCGCAAGACGGCGGCGGGGACGCCGATGCTGCGGGCGGTCTGGGTGCCGATGGAACAGGTGACGATCGTCGATACATGGTCGGTGATGGGCATGCGTGGCACCGGCAGCAAGGACTTCACGGTGGATGATGTCGTCGTGCCGGCGGAGCGCAGTTGCCTGTCGGATGCGCCGCCGATGCAGACCGGGCCGTTGTTCAACCGGCGCGCCTGGTATGTGCATCTGTGGACACCGTCGGCGGCGAACTCGTTGGGCATCGCGCGGGGCGCGATCGATGCGCTGACAGAACTTGCCGCCACCGAGGCGTCCACCCTGTCCACCGCGTTGTTGCGCGACCGTTCCGCCGTGCAGGCGCGGATCGGCGAGGCGGACGCGATCGTGAACGCCGCCCGTGCCTATGTGTTCGATGCGGTCGGGCGGCTATGGGCCACCGTCAGCGCCGGCGACGTGCCCACCGACCACGAAGTCGCCCAGGCTCGGCTGGCGCTGGTGCACGCGATGCACGAATCGGTGCGTGCGGTGGACAAGGTGTTCCACGCGGCCGGCACCAACGCGATCTACACCCGCCATCCGCTGGAACGGGCGTTTCGTGATGTGCATGTCGCACTCCAGCATGGCGCGGCGCTGACCAGCTATTTCGAGTCCGCTGGGAAGGTGCTGTTCGGGCTGCGGCCGAGCGAACCGGGCTGGTAAGGCTGCGTGCAACAATCGCCGCTTCGTCTGGCGGGTTGATTGGGGGAGGAGAGAAAGCCTTGGGGCTCCGCCCCATACCCCGCGAGGGGCGTTGCCCCCTCGACCCCCACCAAGGCTGGGCCTTGGATGCCTTTTGTTGGGTCAGGGAAGACAGGGGGCCAACCATGGCGTTTCAACGTCCGTGTTGGCCCCCTGTCTTCCCTGACCCAATGAATCGCAGTCCAGGGGCCGCGCCCCTGGTGGGTTCGAAGGGCAAAGCCCTCGTGGGGTTTGGGGCGGAGCCCCAACGCTTTTTCTTCTCCCCCCGATTGCCCGCCAAATGAAGCAGTGATTGTTGCACGCAGCCTAACCGATCAGGCCGGTTCGGCCACGGGGGGCCAGCCGAGGGAGCCTTCCGGGCCGGGGCGGGCACGCAACCACCAGGCCCAGTCTTCCGGGGTCAGGGAGAACGGGTCGTCATGGGCCAGTTCTCGCGCGGCCCAGACGGGCCAATGCGGGTTGGCCAAAGCCGGGCGGCCGAGGAAGACGACATCGACCAATTCCTGGCGGATAACGCGGTCGGCGACGGCGGGGATGCCCAGGTTCCAGCTTACGCCTACGGGGATGGCGGCTTCTCGGCGGACCCGGGCGGCGCGGTCGACCATGAAGCCGATCTGGTTGAAGGGCACGTCCTTCATTGCGTCCGTGTTCATGCCCAGGCTGATATCCGCGAAGTCCAGGCCATGGCTTTTCAGTTCCCCGATGGCCCAGATGGCGTCATCGAACCGGATGCCGTTTTCGTTGAAGTCGTCGGACCCCAGCCGCATGGTCAGCGGCAGCCGTTCCGGCCAGACGGCGCGGACGGCGTCGATGGCTTCGCGGTGGAAACGCAAGCGGTTTTCCAGGCTGCCTCCGTATTGGTCGGTGCGTTGGTTCGCCAGCGGAGAGAAGAAGCTGGAACCCAGGTAGCCGTGGGCGAAATGCATCTCCAGCCATTGGAACCCGGCGGCCAGCGCGCGTTTGGCGGCCTCGGCATAGGCGCGATGGAGGTCGTGGATTTCCGCGATGCGGAGTTCCTGAACCGGCAGGGTGTAGCGACCGCCGAAGGGCAGGGGGGACGGGCCGCGGATCTGCCAGCCATCGGGATCGTCGGCGGGCAGTTGGGTTTTGCCGTGCCAGGGCTTCTTTTCGCTGCCTCTGCGCCCGGTATGGCCGAGTTGGATGGCGGGGACGGCGCCCATGTCCTTGATAATGGTGGTGACGCGGATCAGGCCCTCGATCTGGCGGTCGTCGTAGATACCGGCGCAACCGGTGCTGGTGCGCCCGTCGGCGGTGATGGCGATCTGCTCCGGGAAGACCAGACCGAAGCCGCCGGCGGCGCGCGAACCCATCAGCATGACGTGGAAGTCGGACATGCGCCCGTCGGTGGACCGATACATGGTCATCGGCGACATGGCGATACGGTTGCGCAAGGTAACGTCTTTGAGCGTGAACGGGCTGAACAGGTCCGGCATGGCAGGTCACTCGGTCTTTGCTTCACGGAAATGGTTGGTGGCTTCTTCCTCGGTGCGCAGCCAGAGTTCGGCGGCGATGGGGTTGCGGCTTTCCTCCAGGATATGGCCGACGATGCCGACCGCGCGCGCCATGACGCCCAGGCCGCGGCAGATTTTCCAGTCGAAGCCGAACTCGCAGGCCAGGGCGCCCAGGATGCCGGTGGCGTTGCAGGGCAGGTCGCGCTTGCGGGCACGTCCGGCCTCGGCCGCGACTTTCTGGATCAGCGCGACATAGGGGCCGTCGAAGCCGGTTTCCGTGGCGATCTGGATCAGCCGCGGGGTGCGTGGGTCGATCGGCTTGTGGAACGGATGCCCGATGCCCGGGATGATGGATTTGGTCGCGGCGAATTGCGCGACGATGGACGCGGCGATCGTGTCCAGGTCGGCGGCCGCATCGGGCTTCGGCATGGCTTCGGACAGCATTTTCGCGCTGCCCTCGACGCTGCCCACGAACACGGTGCCCAGGCCGCTTAAACCGGCGGCGACGGCGGCCTGCATGGCCTCGGGCGCGCCCAGATAGGTCAGGCGGGCGACCATCGTGCTGGGGGTCAGGCCGTGTTCGACCAGGGTGACCAGCATGGCGTTGAACATGCGGGATTCGTTGGCGTTGGGCGTGCGGGCGGTCAGTTCCAGGAAGGCCATGTCGCCGAAGCTGAGATAGCCGAGGATTTCGTCCGGCAGGCTGCGACCGAAGACGGTGATCGAGTCGGCGGAACTCCAGGCGATGTCGGTGCGGTAGGGCTTCATGGCGGCGTCTCCGGTGCGAGAAGGGCGTTGGATTCAACGCACCCCTATCACCGGGGAGGCGGTGCGGTCACGTCCGGCGCGGAAACCCCGCGGCGGGGCCGCGGGGGGTTCCGATCAAACGCCGAGCGGAGCGTCGCGGCCGACGGTTTGCTTGTAGGCGGCGCGAACTTCGTCGGAGACCCGTTGCGTGTCGTCCTTCAGATTGCGCGGGGTGATGGCGATGAAGGCGATTTCCCAGTTGTCCGGAATGGCCGCGCCGACCTTCGGCAGGAAGGCGTGCGGGGCGCCGGGGGCATTGTGGAAGTGGCTGCCGCCGGCGACCGGGGTCAGGATCGGGCGATTCTGTTCGTCCAGGGAGAATCCGTCGGCTTCCCCCACCACATACATGGGAAACTGGTCGGTGCGGCTTTTCGCGTGCTTGTGCAGTTCCACTTTCGGCAGGAACACCGCGGCGACGAAACGATCATGGTGGTTGCGGCCGTTGCGCCAGGGGCCGGGGCCGGTCAGGTCCATGGGGTTGGCGAGCCTGTGTTCGTCCCGCCCCAGGATCGCCCGCAAGGTTTCCTTGGGGTTGAACGCGGCGGCTGGGCCAGAGAAGGCGGCGCGGGCCTGCTCGAAATCGGCGTAGACCGCTTGCATCCATGCGATCTCATCATCGGCCAGTTCATGGTCCAGCAACGGGATGTTGGGTTCCTCGGACATCGGTGTTCCCCTGTGGGTTTCTGGCGAGTTTGGACCCTGTGCGGCTAGCATTGAATTGGTGGGGCGTTCAAGGGCGGGGCTCTGCCCCGGACCCCGCCAGGGCTCTGCCCCCATGGCCCCTTGCGACCCGCCAAGGGCGACGGCCCTTGGAACCCGGACCATTGTCGTTTGAATCTCAAGGGGCCTACTCGGACCTATCACGGTCCGTGTAGG
>CAMATI010000377.1 GCA_945861095.1 Asaia bogorensis
CCGAACAGTTTCACCAGCAGAGCTTCAAGCTCTGGACGGCTTAGCGCGGAAACGGGCGGTGGCGATGGCACATGACGTATAGACTCGGTCGCGCCGAATCGCGGCAAGAAAATAATGCGCGGCCGCCCACGGTTTTGCCCCTCTTACGGCTTTCGGTTTCCAGTCAGGGTGCAGCCGCTCTAGCGCCGATCGGCGAAATTGGTGGAAGCCGGGGTGCCGGCGATTTCCATCACCAACTTGCGGGTCATCGCCTCCCCGAACTTTGAAAACTCCCTGACTTCCAGAACGAAACTGCCGGGGCCGCCGGTCACATGCTCCCGGTAATAATTCGCCAGGCCGCCCGGAGGTTGCACGTGGGCGGTGGCCCAGACGGCCGGGTTGTCGTTGATAATGGCCAATCCATTGACGGTGATCCCGGCCCGTACCGCGTCGTCCCGCGCCGCCGCCACGTCGCGACCGGCGTTGCTGGTACCGTCCCCGCAGACGTCGATCACCCGGCGCAACGTATTGAAACCGCTCTCGGCCAGCAACTGGACCCCGCGATCGATGCCGGACCCGATCGCCGTCCGCCCCCAGAAGGACCGTGGTGCCGCCGACAGGCGATCCGCGAACGCCTGGGCGGAGGCAAGGTCGCGGATTTCCGTCCAATCCAGGACGTTCATCACCTCGAAGGCGCTGGCGAATTCGACATAGGCCACCGCGATGGCGCCGTTGGGTCCGCCCTGGATGGCGGCGATGACGCGCGGGTCGGTGAAGGCGGCGGCATAGCCTTCCTTTTCCAGCTTGAATTCGGAATCATTGATACTGCGCGAGACGTCGGTCACCAGAACCAGCGCGACATCCACATCGCTGATCGCACGGGCGTCCGGGACGCGCAGCGTCAAGGCCAGCAGCACCAGGAACGAAAGCCAGACGATCCGCTTCATCGACACGGCCCTCCCGCCGGTTGTCTCCCATCATGGACCCCGAAATATGGCATCCGTCAAAGAAAATTCTCGTCAGTCGCGGAAGCTTACTGGCTGGCCCAGATGATCCGATGGATCCAGGCGACCTCATTCAGGTCGAAGCGGTAGTCGGGATGTTCCGGGTTCAGGCTTTTCAGTTCCACCCGGCGGGCGGACCGGCGGGTCAGTTCCTTGGCCATCACCTCGCCGGCAACGGTGCGCACGACAACGCGATCGCCACGCCGGATCGGCGCGGCGGGCGAGACCACCACCTGATCCCCGTCGCGGAACACCGGTTCCATCGAATCGCCACTGATTTCCAGGGCATAGGCGTTGGGGTCGCCGATTTCCGGCAGGCTGACCTCATCCCAGCCGCCGCCGACCGGATAACCGCCATCGTCGAAGAAGCCTTCCCCGCCGGCCTGGGCGAAGCCGATCAGTGGCACCCGCCGCACGATATTGCGGGTCGCATTGCCGACGCTGGCCAGCGCCCGCGCGCCGGAGACCAAAGACGTAAACGCCTCCAGGGTCGCACCGGTGGCATCCAGCACCTTCGCAACGCTTTCCGTGCTCGGCCAGCGCGCGCGCCCGTCCGGCATGCGTCGCTTGGACGGATTGAACGTGGTGGGATCGAGGCCGGAGCGCTTTGCCAGGCCCGATACCGACAGCCCGTTTTCCGCGGCGAGCGTGTCGAGCGCGCGCCAGACATCCTCATGTTTCATGCCGGCAGTCCCATCGGCCAAATCCCAAATCGCAAGCATGTGATGCGCCCCAGATCCGGCGCCGCGACGCGTGCCCGCCGAGGGGGCGAGTGCGAATCGGAGCGGCGAATCGGTGCGATCGCAGTGTCCTAGGAATCAAGGCCAATTGGAATAGGAAAAATCACCTTTATGGATTGCCATGATATGCAACCTATGGTTTAGTTCCCTCAGTCGCATACATCATCGCCCGTTCGGAGAGACCCCATGTCGCAAGCAGCTTGCCGTATCCAGCCCACCGCCGTCCCACACAGCGTCTCCGGACCTCGGGTTCAGGCCTTCCGCAGTGCCGAGGAAGCGTGGCTCTGGACCATGGCGGCACTGACCGCACGTCGCGATGGTGCCAGATATACCGCCAATAAAGGGGGGGTGGTGCGGCCTTGCGAACCGGACGACGTGGTGAAGTGCCTGGACGGGCTTTACCGGCAGCGGCGGATCGATCTGGTGCATGCCCGCATCCTGCGCATCTGGGGGGAACGGCAGGCGGTGCCGAACCCGGCCTATGCGGTGGAGCGCAACGATTGGCGGTTGTGGCGCGAAGCGATGGACCGCCTGGAATGGCCGCTGCGCGTCAAGGGCATCGTCGTTTAAGAAACTCTAGGAAAATAATCGTTGACACTGTTTCCAACCCGCCATTAGAACGCTCCTGTCAACGGGATAGCCGCGCCCTCGCGGTTCTCCCCCCCACCTTCAAAGGCCGCTTCCCCACCCGGGGCAGCGGCCTTTCTTTTTGCCCGAAAGGTATTTCCCATGGTTTTCGCCATCCGCAATCTGTCGGTCCTCGCTTACGCGAACGGCTTTACGCTGTGGCATTACAAGGCCGGCAAGGAGCGTCTGGAGATCGTCGTCAAGCCGGATTTCTTTGCCGATGCTTCCGACATGCTGGCCGTGGGCGACATGATCATGGTCACCGCCGCCGATGGCGCGCGGATCATCTGCGTGACGTTGTCGGATATCGAGACGGTCCTGACCGCGCCCCTGGCCTGATACGTTCGCCTGACCCCATCTGGCCGGACCCACCTGGCCCGACCCATCTGGCTTGACCCATCTGGGCCTGACCTGCCTGGCCCTGGCGCGTCAGGCCTGCCCACCTCGGCGGACGAGCAGGAGGGTGTGCAGGTCGCGGCCGGCGGCGGACAGATGGAACCGACCGTCCGGCGTCGAGTGGATCAGGTCCATGCCGGCCAGCCGGTCCAGGCAGGCGGCATCTTTCAGCGCCGACGCCGCCCCATCGCATGTCAGGGCGGATGGCCGTCCCAGTGGACCCGCCAGGAACAACCGGTGCAACGCCGAGCGGCAGCAGGTTTCCAGATAGGGTTGGTTCCACATGGCGGTAACGTGATGTCCCTCGGCCGTGCCGGCAAGTGACGGTTACGCACGCCCGACATCGGCCTCGGCATTCGGATTTGGCGTCTGCGAGGCGGTGTTGGATAATACCGAGCGTCCGATCGACGGGCGGGCGGCCATGCATGGCGCAAGTTGGCCGACGGGAAAGCGGGACCGTCCGAGACGACGGGCAACCCGGGAAACGGGACGGGGACATCGGCATGACCTTGCTGGCGGGTTTCACAGTGGTCCAGATCGGCTCGGGCCTGTCTGAAGCGTTCTGCGGACGGCTGCTGGCCGATCTCGGGGCACGGGTGATCAGCATCGACCCGGCGGTCGGTTCGGCCCTGGCGGATCATCTGAACCACGGCAAGACCGTCGCGGTCGGCCGAGCGGCCCAGGATGCGGCCATCGCTGCCGCCGATCTGATCGTGCGGGAAGGCGCGCCCGGGGTGCTCTCCACCGGCGCCTGGACCGAGGCGGCGATCCGCCGGCTCAACCCGCGTGCCGTTCTGGCGACGATTTCCCCCTATGGGCAGACCGGCCCGCAAGCCGACGATCCCGCCAGCGACCTGACCTTGTTCTTCGCCAGCGGTATGTCGCGTCTGCTGACCGGACAGGTGGACGATCTGTCGGAGCCGCCGATCCGCCCGGTCGGCATGCAGTCGGCGGTCCTGAGCGGCCTGGCCGCGGCGTGCGCCGGCATGCACGCGGCTTTGTTTTTCCCTCCGGCTGAACAGGCCGGGTCTCCCCCTTCGGCTGGACAGGCCGGCGCGTCGATCGATGTGTCGACGCAGGAAGTCCTCGCGACCATGGCGATGACGGAACTGACGCGGGCCGGCCTGACCGGCCGAAGCTGGGCCCGCAAGCGACTGACCGACGGCAATGGCGCGACGGTCTGCATCCTGCCGGCGCGCGACGGCTACGCCGCGATTTCACCGCGGGAAAACCGGCAATGGGCGTCCTGGCTGGAAGCGATGGGGGCGCCGGCCTGGGGAGCCGACCCGCGCTTCGTCACCAAAGCGGATCGGGTGGCGAATTTCGACGCCCTGCACGCCCTGATGTCCGAATGGAGCCGGCAATACGACAAGCAATGGATCGCCGACACTGCTCAGGCCGCGCATGTACCCAGTTTCCCGCTGCGGGAGGTCGCCGAACACCTGGACACCCCGCAGATGCGCCACCGCGGTTATTACCGCCCGACCGAGCTTGCCGGTCGGACGATCAAGGCTCCCCGCGCACCATTCGGACTGACCATCACGCCGACCGGGCACAAGGGACGGGCATCGGCGGGACCCATGCCGCTTTCCGGCGTGCGGGTGCTGGATTTCAGTTGGGTGATCGCCGGGCCGACCACCACGCGCTATCTGGCCGCGATGGGGGCCGAGGTGATCAAGGTCGAGGCACCGGGCGGTGGCGACCCGGGCCGAGGCTCGGAGCTGCACACCGTGCTGGGGCAGGCAAAGAAAGCCATCGTGCTGGACCTGAAGAAGCCGGAGGCGCTGGAGATCGCGCGCAACCTGGCGGCAAAATCGGATATCCTGATCGAGAATTATGCCACCGGCGTCATGGACCGTCTGGGGCTGGGCGCCGAGGCGCTGAAAGCCGTGAACCCCGACCTGATCTATATCTCGGCATCCGGGATGGGACGGACCGGGCCGGATTCCCACGCGGTGGCCTATGGGACCTTGCTGCAATCCTACGCGGGGTTCGCGGGACTGAACCGCCACCCGGACGTGCCGCCTCGGATTGGCTTTGCGTGGCTGGACCCGATGTGCGGGATGATGCTGGCGTTCTCTGCCGCCGCCGCGATCTGGCGTCGCCAGCGCGATGGCGGCGTCGCGCGCGTGGATTTCTCGATGATCGAGGCGATGCTGTGGACCATGGCGGAGCCGCTGTTGGATACGCAGTTGAACGGGCCGCCGCAGCCGGTCGGCAATTGGTCCGCCGACCACGCCCCGCATGGCGTCTGGCGCTGCGCGGGGGAGGACGATTGGATCGCCGTCGTTGTGCGCGACGATGCCGAGTGGCGGTCATTGTGCGCGCTGGTGCCCGCCCTGTCGTCGATGACCGGCCTGGATCTGCCCGGGCGTCGGGACGCGGCGGCGGCGATCGCGGCCGAACTCACGGCATGGTGCGCCGATCGGCCGGCGCGAGCGGTCGGCGAAACCCTGCTGGCGGCGGGCGTGCCGGCGGCCGCGCTCGCCCGGTCCGCCGACCTGGTGGCCAGCGAGCATCTGCGGGCGCGTGGCTTCTGGGATGCGCATGGCGCCGGCGTTTTGCCCGGCCTGCCCTGGCGCGCGAGTTTTGGCCGGACCATCGGTCCCGCGCCGGGGCTGGGAGCCGACACGGATGCGGTGCTGATCGATATCCTCGGTCTGGCGCGGGATCGCGTCGCCGAGCTCCGTTCGGCTGGTGCGTTCGGCTGAACCAACCCCGGCGGATTGAACGTTTGACGGGGATTGGGGTGTCCCCCGATCGCAATGTCGGCCGCATATATACCCCGACTCCCCCGAAACCCGAAGGAATCGCTTGCCAACCGGATCGAAGGCGATTCTGCTCCCATCCATGATCCGGCGCGGCTTCCTCGACAGCGAATCACGACAGGACCTGATCGAACTGGCCCGCGACGGGTCGGCCGCC
>CAMATI010000378.1 GCA_945861095.1 Asaia bogorensis
TCATCGATAGACGGCGGCATCAGGAAGCCGGTTAGGCGATCGGTGGGGCGGAAGTTGCTCATTGGCGGCATCCGGGGAGGGAGCGAATCGACGTTACGATTCTAACATGAGCCTCCGGTGGGCGTAAGTCCGACAGGCTGCTAGAGCGGCCCCGTCGGGTTGTTTGGCCCGGCGGTCCGGATCGGAGTGTGCAAGGATCTGGACGCGGTGGCGGTTTGCCACCGCGTTTTCGATATGGACGAATATCGTTGCGCCAGTCGCCGCAACCCTGGACCGACCACCAGTCCCATCCTGACCTGTCCACGCGGCCCGCCGACGCGGCTTCGTCCAAAGGTGGTCCAAATTTTGCTTGCTATTTGTGCTGTTGAGGCAAGGCGCGCGAACCCAGGCGGTCCGCCGCCGAACCCTCATTGTCGCCCGACTTGGACAGGAGCACACCCAGCATGCACATCGATCAGAGCCGTCTCTGGAGCGACCTCATGACCCTCGGTGCCATCGGGGCCTTGCCACGCGGCGGCAATGACCGAATGGCCCTGACCGACGCCGACCGCGACGGCCGATCCCTGTTCCGTCTGTGGTGCCAGGAGGAAGGGCTCGCCGTCACCACCGATGCGATGGGCAACATGTTCGCCCGCCGGGAGGGCACCGATCCCTCATTGCCGCCAGTGCTCGCCGGCAGTCACCTCGATACCCAATCCCCCGGCGGCAAGTTCGACGGGCCGCTCGGCGTGCTCGGTGCGCTGGCCGCCGTTCGGGCCCTGAACGCGGCCGGCCGTTCCACGCGCCGATCGATCGAGGTGGTGAACTGGACCAACGAGGAAGGCGCCCGGTTCAGCCCAGGCCTGATGGGATCGGCGGTGTTCGCGGACGCCCTGCCGTTGGATATTGCCTACGCCTCCGTCGATCGCGACGGGCGGGTCTTCGGCGACGAACTGGGCCGCATCCGCAACAAGGGGGCAACCGCCGTTGGTAGGCGCCCCGTCGATGCCTATTTCGAGCTGCATATCGAACAGGGCCCGCTGCTCGAAGAGATGGGTTTCACGATCGGTGCCGTGACGCACAGTCACTACTCGCTGATGGCCGATGTCACCTGCCTGGGCGAGAATGCCCACATTCAGAGCATGCCGATGCTGCGTCGTCGCAACGCCCTGGTGGGCGCGGCGCGTCTGATCGCGGAGATCGACCGGATCGGTCGCGCCCATGCGCCGGCGGGATCTGCGAGCGCGGTGACGATGGAACTGGGGCCGAACAATCGTATCAACATCCCCCACCGCGCGGTGTTCGGCTACGGCCTGATCCATCCGGACAGTGATGGGCTGGAATCCATGCAGTCCGCGATCGACGCGGCGGCCCAGGTGATCGCCATCGAAACGGGCGTGACCTTGGAAACGACCTTTCAGCGCCGTCGCGATCCGGTCTTTTTCACGGAGGAACTGACCGCCCTGACCGAAACCGTTGCCGCCGACCTGGGCCTGAGCGTGACCCGGATGCGGACACGGCCAGGCCATGACGCATTCAACATGCTCAAGGTTTGTCCTGCCGCGTTGATCTTCGTGCCGTGTCGTGATGGGATTTCGCACAACGAGTTGGAATTCACCGAACCGGAACACTGCGCCGCCGGGGCCAATGTGCTGCTGCACGCCATGATCCGACGGGCCGATCGCTAGCACGCACGGGAATGGCGGGCGTCGCACCCGAACCGATCCGTTCCGGACAGATGCGGGCGCCCGCGCATGGGCTGCCGCGGCGGACAGGAAGTTTTCGACCATACACAGCATGAACCAGGAGCAACCAATGACGCTCGCCAGTCGCCCACGCGTTCTTCTGTCGCAGGGACCGGGCACCCTGCCCGCCCAGGGCCGGGATCGGCTCGATTTCACCAGCTACAATGTGCGGCTCAGCGGCAAGCCGCCGCTGACCGGCCGCGAAATGGTCGCCGAACTGCCCGAGATCAACGAGATCGCGGAGATCGTCTACGATGATGAGGCACCGCATCCCCAGGGCACGCATGACGAAATCCGCAAGCTCGCGCAGTTCATGGATCGGGCCGCCGGCCGGGACGACATTGACGGGATCGTGTGGGTACAGGGCACCAACACGCTGGAGGAGACAGCCTATTTCCTGCACCTGACCGTGCGGACGCGAAAGCCCCTGGTGATTGTCGGGGCGCAACGTCCATTCACCGCTCTGAGCACTGACGCCCACCTCAATCTGCTGAATGCGGTACGCGTCGCCGCCTGTCCGGACGCTGTCGGCCTGGGGGCGCTGACCGTTACCAACAGCGAGATCATTTCCGCCCGCGACGTGACGAAAACCTCGACCTACCAGGTGCAGACCTTCCGCGGCCGCGACCTCGGCGTGCTCGGCTATGTCGATCCGGACCGGATCGTTTTCTACCACGGCGTCCGGCGGCGGCACACGATCGACACGGAATTCGATATTCAGAAGATCGATCGCCTGCCGATGGTGGAGGTCATCTATCCCCATACCGGCTCTAACCCGGCGCTGGCCCAGGCGGCGGTGGACCTGGGCGCGAGCGGTCTGGTGTTCGCAGGCGTCGGCGCGGGCGCTCTGGGGGCGTTCACCGACACGGTCAAGGACCTTATGGAAAAGGGCGTGACAGTGGCGCGGTCAGCCCGGGTCGGCGAGGGTCGGGTGGTGGCCATCGGCAACAATCATGAGGAAAACACGATTGCCGCCGACAACCTCAACCCGCAGAAGGCGGCGGTCCTGCTCGCCATCGCCATGGCGCACACCCGCGATCCGGCGGCGCTGCAACGCATATTCGACGAATACTGATCGGGGGCCGAACCATCGCCGGAGGCTGCCGAGCCGCGATCTTGACGTTCTGCCACCGCCCGTATCGCATGCGGGCGGTGCGGGACGGGCGTCGATCGCGGGGGCCTTGGGAGCAGGCCGGTCCCGCTGGCGGATCAGACCCGGCGTGATCGAGGCGGCGATCGTCTGTCCACCCTCACAATCCCAGCATCATCTTAGCGATGATCTCTCGCTGCACCTCGCTCGTGCCACCGAAGATCGTGTTGGCGCGCCCGTTCAGGTGATGCGGCACGATCGCGAGCGCTTCCTCGCCGACGACCGGCGGGTGATTGAGGGCATAAAGCGGCCGCATTGGCTCCGCCGGCAACGCGTCCGCGCCGAGGACATCGACTCCGATGCGATTGACGGCCTGCTTGACCTCACTGATCCGCAATTTCAGAAGCGACGCGATCGGGCCTGGGTTCTGGCCCGATTGCAGACTGGACATCACCCGCAGTTCGGTCATCTCAAGCGCATCGATATCAATGTCGATTTCGCTGAACCGAGCCGACAGCAGCGGGTCGTCCGCCGCATGGTCCGCGAGCATGCGCAGTTTCTCAAGGGAGACACGCAGCCGAGCAGCCGCCATGCCCGCGCCCCGCTCGAATTCCAGGAGATACTTGCCATACGACCAGCCCTGGCCTTCCTCGCCCACGCGGTTGGCGACAGGGACGCGCACATCGTCAAAGAAGACCTGATTGACCTCATGGTCGCCGCCCATGGTGCGGATCGGGCGGACATTGATTCCCGGCGCTTTCATGTCGATCAGAAGGAACGAAATGCCGTCCTGCTTTCGCTTGCCTTGCTCGGTGCGGACCAACGCGAACATGCGATCCGCATGATGCGCCTGGGTCGTCCATATCTTCGATCCATTGACGACGTAGTGATCGCCATCGCGCAGCGCCCGGGTCGTTAACGACGCCAGATCCGATCCGGCCCCAGGCTCCGAATAGCCCTGACACCAGAGGTCCTCTCCGGACAAGATCCTCGGCAGGTAGAAGGCCTTTTGCTCGGGGGATCCAAATCCGATCAGGACGGGTCCGACCATGCGGATGCTCAACGGCGCCAGCGGTGGCGCACCGGCACGGGCACATTCGGTTTCGAAGATATATTGCTGTGCTGGCGTCCAGCCCGGACCGCCATTCTCTTTGGGCCATAGTGGCGCGACCCATCCCTTGGTCGCCAATGCCCGATGCCACGGACCGGACACATCTGGTTCGGCGATGAATGACGGGGTCAGCGCCCAGGCCCGCTTGATATCGTCCGTCAGGGCCGACGCGATGAAGTCGCGGACCTCCGACTGGAACGCTTTCTCCTCGGGCGAGAATGACAGGTCCATGAATGTGCCTCTCCTCGGGATGGTTCAGGCGGCTGCCGCGATGGCGGCTTCGCGCAGCGCGCCATAGCGCTTCAGGTGCCATGGCGGCGTGCCATAGGACGCTTCGAACGCCATGATGCGCTTAAAGTAGGCGCCCACATCCAGTTCGTCGGTAACGCCCATCGCTCCGTGCAATTGAACCGCCTGTTCGGCCACGAAGCGGGCCGCCGCCGCGACCTTGACCTTCGCACCGGATGTGGATCGTCCGCGTTGCGCCGCCGTACTGCCGTCGTCCACCCGAATGGACGCCGCCAGGGCGATGGACCGGGCTTCCTCGATCCGCACCGCCATATCCACCATCCGGTGTTTCAGCACCTGATTCGCGGCGAGAGGCTGGCCGAACTGCACGCGCGTTTTCGTGTAGGCGATCGTCTTGTCGAGCAGAACCTGCATGGCACCGATCGCGTCGGCCGCCAGTGCGCATCGCGCGCGATCGATCGCGGCCTCGATAGCTTCGGTCTGGTCCGGCACATCGCCGATCCGGTTGGCCGCCGCGACCCGCGCGCCTTCAAGCACGATATTGGCGGCGCGCCTGCCATCGACGATCGGAAACGGGCTGACAGTCATGCCCGGGGTGCCAGCGGGCACCAGGAAAACGCCGAGTGGAGAGCATGCGTCGTCGGTGCCGATGCGCGCGGTGATCAGGAATTGATCGGCCATGGGGGCGTCGAACACGATGCTCTTGCGTCCGTCGAGCCGCCACTCCGCACCGGACCGCTCGGCTTTTGTCGATACCAGGCCATAGGCATGCCGCCCTTGCGGTTCATTATGCGCCAGGGTCAGGATCGACCGACCAGCGATAATTTCACGAATGATCGTGGCGCGCTGTTCGGCGCTGCCCACAGCCCCGATCAGGCTGCCGCACAGCACGACGGTCGATATGTAAGGTTCCATGACCAGCGACGCGCCGAGCATTTCGGAGAGCAGGGCGATGTCGACGGCGGTGCCGTCCAGCCCGCCATGCGCTGCTGCAAAGGGCAGCCCAAGCCAGCCCAGGTCGGCGAAGACCCGCCAGATATCGCGGCTGAAACCATCCGTGCTGGCCTCGATTCGTCGGCGGACGTCAAAGGGATAGCGATCCTTCAGGAACCGCGCGGCGCTTTCCTTCAGTGCCAGTTGTTCGGCGGTATAATTCAAATCCATGAACGCACGCTCCCGCGACGGACCCATTCGCCGCACGCTCCGTCGTAAGGGGCCGGTTGGCTGTCGGATCCATACAGGCCGATAGCACCGCTGGCCTGAGACGTGAGCGTTCAGCTTCGGCAGACACCAAGGCCGCAAGGTTAGCGTTTCATGCCGCCCGGTCAATGCACGCCCGGCCCGGATGTGGCAAGCTCGTGATCTGTCCGGTGTTCGTAGCTCGTGAAGTGTCCGGTCCAAAGTGCCTCCAGGGATGGAGGTTTCGATGGATCGGGCACGCCTTCACGAAGGGATACGGCGGATGCGTTTCACCGATGTTCTGGACCGCTCGGA
>CAMATI010000379.1 GCA_945861095.1 Asaia bogorensis
TTGTAGCGCTCATGCGCCTCCTCGAAGCGCCTCACGTGCGCCTCCCACAAAACATGATACCGAACCATCCCCAGTCTCCAGAACAGACTGCGAACAATTCGGACAACTCATGCGCTTCAAACCGCGGACAACTGACGCGCTCCCTACAGTCAGCGCTGTCAGCGTTGCATGTGCTGGCGGATCGCGGATAGGCTCTTGCGGCGGGTAGCCGGATCGGCTGATCATCCTGGAAATGTCGGGCAAAAGATCTCGGGAGGTCTTCGATCCGAGCACGGTGCCAGGGATTTCGCGACGAATCCGGCTTCAATAAGAACAATGGTCAAAGAGCGGGAGGCTGACTATGCGCAAATTCACGGCCTTGGCGGCGATCACTGCCATATGCCTGATCCAAAGTGCCTGGGCACAACAATCGGGCGGCACGTTGCGCGTGTCCCATCGGGATAGCCCGGCCAGCCTGTCGATCCACGAGGAGGCGACGAACTCGGTTGTGACGCCGATCATGTCGGTGTTCAACAACCTTGTGATGTTCGACCCGCACCGGCCGCAGAACACGACCGACGGCATCGTGCCCGATCTGGCGGAGTCCTGGTCCTGGAGCGAGGATCGCAAAAGCCTGACATTCAAGCTGCGGAGCGGCGTTACGTGGCACGACGGCCAGCCGTTCTCTGCATCCGACGTCAAGTGCACGTTCGACCTGCTGACGGGCAAGGCCAAGGACCGGCTGCGCCTGAACGCGCGGGCAGGCTGGTACTCGAACCTGGCCGAGGTCACCATAAACGGCCCGTTGGAGGCTACGCTGGTCTTGCACCGGCCGCAGCCGTCAATCCTGACGATGATCTCATCTGGCTACACGCCGATCTACCCGTGTCACGTGCCGCCGGCGAAGATGCGTACGGATCCGGTTGGCACCGGACCGTTCATGTTGAAGGAGTTCAGGCGCAACGAGACGATCCTGCTGGTGCGGAACCCGAATTACTGGAAGAAGGACAGACCGCATCTGGACGCGATCGAATTCACCATCATCCCGAACCGGTCCACGGCAATGCTGAGCTTCGTTTCCGGCAAGGTCGACATGACGTTCCCGTATGAGATGACCATTCCGCTCGTGCGCGACATAAAATCGCAGATGCCAACCGCCGTGTGCGAGATCGTCACGTCGAATGCCACCACGAATTTGCTTGTGAACCAGAAGGCAGCGCCATTCGACAATCCGGAAATCCGCCGCGCGGTCGCCCTGACGCTCGACCGGTGGGAGTTCGTCCGGATCATGTCCGAAGGCCAGAATCGCGTGGGCGGCGCGCTGCTGCCGCCACCGGAGGGGTTGTGGGGCTTGCCACCGGAAATTGTGGAAACCATCCCCGGCTATGGTGCCGACGTTGCCGGCAACCGAGCGGAGGCCCAGAAAATCATGAAAGCGCTGGGATATGGTCCCGACAACACGATCAAAATCAAGGTCGCGACCCGCAATATCGGGGTCTATCGTGACCCGGCGGTGATCCTGATCGATCAGCTCAGGAACGTCTATATCGAAGCCGAGTTGGACGTGGTCGACACCGCGATCTGGCATGCCAAGGTCGCCAAGCGGGACTACCAGGTCGGCCTGAACGTCACCGGCTCCGGCCTTGATGACCCCGACCAGCAGTTCTATGAGAACTACGCCTGCGGGTCCCAACGCAACTACTCGGATTATTGCGACAAGGCGGTCGAGGCGCTGGTCCTGCAACAGTCGCAGGAGCAGGATTTCGAAAGACGCAGGAAGCTGGTGTGGGAAATCGACCGCCGCCTTCAGACGGACCTCGCCCGCCCGATCATCATGCACAACCGCGGCGGAACCTGCATGACACCAAAGGTGAAGAACGTAACCATCCAGGTGAACAGCGTCTATAATGGCTGGCGGTTCGAAGACGCCTGGCTGGCGAAATAGTCCCGCCGCAAGCGTGCTCGGGCTGCGAGTCGACAGGGTGGGAAGTATGCGGGCTTTACCTCGATCGAGGGTATCCGCCCCATTGGCGACGGCAAGACCAGGCGATGCGGTGCACTTGGCGTTTTTCCAGTCCCTTCCACATCGTCGCGACAGGTTGGCGTCGATCATCGGCGCGATTGGGGACCTGATGGCGGAGCTCGGGGTGGCGGACGCGGCGGACCAGCGGTTGGTCGAGGAGCTGTGTCTGCTGGGCCGCAAGGCGTTGAAAGGCTAGGCGCAGGAGCGGGTCATGCCAGCGGAGCGGGACCCTTGTGGTTCGGCGGGAATTCGCCGACTGGGTAACAAAACTCTGCTGGCGTGCGAGTTTCTGCGATATCACGGCCATGGGGCCGCGATACAGGCTCAAAAAACGTGAACGCCCTTTGCTCTCGGCGCGAAGGTCAGCGTTCACAACTTTTGCCGCGGACGCTCACGGATTTCGCGGCGGACCTGCCCTTCGCCCAGGTCCGCTTGAAATTGCGCGTCACGGCTTCGAGATCGGCAAGCGCACGATCCCGGAGGGTCACTCCCGGAAAACCCTCAGAAAGCGCCCTCCCGCGCCAGTTGTTCGATCTGGTCCCGATCCAGGCCGAGGATCGTACGCAGCACGTGGTCGTTGTCCTCGCCGTAGCTGGGTCCATGCCGGTCCAGGAAGCCGCCGATATAGGGCGGTGTCTCGCTGAATTTGACGGGAACTTCCTTCACCGGCCACCTTCCGAGATCGGACTGTTCAAGCTCGGTCATCCAGCCGAGATGACGCAATTGCGGGTCATGCTCGTAACGGTCTTCCGAGGTCTGACAGACCCCGGCGGCGACGCCAGCCCGTTGTAGCGCGTGCATCAGTTCGAATGCGTCCCATGCGGCGGTCGCCTCGTTCATCAGTCGGTCGAGATAGTCCTGGTTGGCCACCCGCAGGCTCAGCGTCGCCAGCCTGGGATCGGCCGCCCATTGCGGCACGCCGAGCACGCGCGTCACCGCCCACCACTGCGCTTCGCTGGACGCGGCGATGGCGATCCACCGGTCTTCGCCGCGTGCTCGGTAGGCGCCGTGTGGCGCCGCCTGCTTGTAAGGCGAGCGGTTGCCGTAGCGCGCCCATGACCGGCCGTTCACCGAATGGTCCAGGATGCTGGCGCCGGTGAGAAAGATTCCAACCTCCGCCTGCGACGAATCGATCCAGCAGCCCTGGCCGGTTGCCCGTTGGCGGTACAGCGCGGCCATCATCGCCAGCGCCATCTGATAGGCGCCGAACCAATCGAGATAGGAATAGCCAATGCCCGCGGGCGGGTACGGATCGGGCAGGCCGGACATGTCGCTCAGCCCGGAAAACGCCTGTGCCGTCGGTCCGAAGCTGCGCAGGCGGCCATATGTGCCGATCTGCCCCATGCCGGATTGCTGAACGTAGACGATCTTTGGATTGATCTCGCGCAGGCGGTCGTAGCCGAGGCCCATCCGGTCCATGGTGCCGGGCGAGAAACCCTCGATCACCATGTCCGCATCCCGGATCAGCTCGATCAGCAGTTCCTTGGCGCGGGGATGTTTCAGGTTCAGGCTGATCCCGCGCTTGCCGGCATTGATCTCCATGAACGATCCGCTGCGGTTCACGTCCTTGGTCGCCGGAACCACCATCGGGCCAGTCGCCGCGTCGCGTTCGGGCCGCCCGCCGAGGGGCGCGTTGCCCATGCCCATTCGCATCCCGTCCAGCCGCGACAGGTGCTCGACCTTGATGACCTCGGCGCCGAGCGCGGTGAAGAACCGGCCGGCGCCGGCGCTGGCGAGCATCCATGTCAGGTCAACGATGCGGACCCCGCTCAACGCGAAGGGTTTGCCGTGCTTGCTGAGAAGCGGCGTCTCGGATGTTGCTTGGACGGCTGGCGCCGGGCGGGGGACGGGATTGGCGATTATCTCGGCGTTGTGCTCGCCCAGCAGCGGCGCGCGCGGTCCCGCCCGCCACGGCAGGCCGGGGGCGACCCATTTCGCGCCGACCTGCGTGAATGTCTTGCCCAGTTCGGGATAGGTGACGTCGAAGAACGTCTCGCGTTGCGCCCAATGTTCCTCGCCGACATTCTCCTCGGGACGACGTACGGGCGACCAGGGAAGGCCTTCGTCCTGGCCGTCCTTCCAAAGATCGCGCTCGGACAGATACCGTCCGACCAGCCGTTCCACGTGCCCCGCGATATGGGAGTTCGTGGCGGGCTTCAGGACGAAGGCTTCATCCTTGTATTTCTCATCGCCCAGGTCACCCTCGGCGCCGAACTTCCGCAGCACGCGCACGGTCGCCTCGAACGACGCCACGCCGCCGAGGAGGTAGGTGCGATAGGCGAGCACCCAGCGCCCGTCCTTGGTGCGGGAGAGACCGGGCCGCAGCGCGGATTCGGCGGCCATGCCGGCCATCGTCGGGCTCGCGGATGGCAGGGAGTGGCGGCACGTCTGCCGGTAATGCGGCAGGCGGCAATAGACCCAGTCCGGCATGTCGGTTTCGGTGTTCTTCGCGACGGCGTCGTGCACCGACGTCGACAGATGCTGACCGCGCCCGGTCTTCAGCCGGTAGACGACGGCCGCGATGATCTGCACCGCCGTGACTTCGCCGGCGATATGATACGACTGCCAGGCCTGCGGCGCGATCGGCGGTGTTTCATAGAAACCGGATGGGTCGGGATCGTAGCCGCAATTCATCATGACGCCGCCCAGGGCGAGATGCACCAGGTCGTTTGCCTGGTAATCGGCCCAGGGACCATCGTCACCGAAGGGGCTGATGCGGGCGTAGATCAAGGACGGATTGCGCGCGCGCATAGTGTCGTAGCCGATGCCGCGTTCGTTTAGATAGCCGCGCGGGCGGGTGTCGAGCACGATGTCGGCGCTCTCGACGAGCCGCATGAAGTGGCTTTTGTCCGTGTCGGAATCGAGATCGAGCACGATGGCGCGCTTGCCGAAATTGTAGTGCCAGAAATGCAGGCTGCGGTTGGGGTGCGGAATATCGTTGTAGAACGGGCCGTAGCCGCGGGTTTGCTCGCCACCGGGCGGTTCGACCTTGATGACGTCGGCGCCCAGGCCGGCGAGGACCTTGCCGCAATACTCGCCGAGTTCGTCCGCGATCTCGATGACGCGCAGGCCGTTGAGGAAACTTCCGTTGCTCTCGACTGCTTGTTCTGACAACGCCGTGCCTCCCTTGTATCGTTATACGAGGTCCACGATCGTCTGGTGCGCGCGGACCGGCCGCACATGAATTGCGGCTGGGGGAAGTGTCCGATGGTGAATGGGGGTGGTCAAGTACGGCGGCTGCCTGATCGCGGGGCGGTCCGGCCGCTCGCCGGACCGCCCGCGTGGATCGTCGTTAGCGCTTGATCCCGGCCAGGGCGTTCTGAATCCCAGCCTGCGCCCATGGACCCCAGGGCATGGTGAAGAACTTGAACCCCTTCTGGACGTAGAAATTCGGGTCCATCCCGGGCGGGATGAAATACATCCCGGCGACCTTGCCGTGCTTGGCGGCGGCCGCCGCGATCTTGTCGAGCGCGCGCTGATAGGTGTCGCACGCATAGTCGAGCGGCACCCCCAACTCGATCGACAGGTCGGACGGGCCGATCAGCAGGACGTCGACACCCGGGACCGAGGCGATGGCATCGAGATTCTCGATCGCCTCGTTGGTCTCGATCATCGGCACGATCAGAAGCTCGTTGTTCACGGCATCCATGTAATCGCGGTAGG
>CAMATI010000380.1 GCA_945861095.1 Asaia bogorensis
AGGTGAGCGTGGCGGCGCGTGGCGTCAAGGGGTTATAGAATAATTATGGCACTACATTGAAGATTCCAGGGGCGGTCGACTGTATATCAGGGGTTTTCCGTAGTCGTTACGGTATATGGTGGAAAAAACGCTAAAGATGGGTTAAGCGAGTTGACTGACCGATGAGCCGATAGGCAACGCGCGAGACCAAGTGCTGCATTTGGAGTGGAGCACGTGTCTCTCCAGGTCATGGTCGGCGCAGGCCCGCCATCCACGTCTTGCGGTGTCGATATCCGCAAAGTCGCGGATGGCCTGCCTGCGCAGGCCATGACGCGGCTTGCATCCCCCGCGCCAGATGGAGCGGTTATCGTTGCGCGTCACCATAGCGGATCCCCCCCCACCACCCACCGCCATTGCCGGGTCAAGCCCGGCCATAACGATGAGGGCAGTGACGATACCGAGCCGTCCGTCCTACCCCGGCACCCGATCGCTCGGTCCACGCATCCGCCGCAGCATGGCGCTGCGCACCAGCCGCACCAGCGAGGTCGGGCGCAGGCGCATGGTCAGCCAGCCCAGGGCGGCAACCTCCCGCAGACGCCGCGGCAGATGGGCAGCCATCGACAGCACGCCGCTGTCGATCGCGCCCCCTTGCGCCAAGGCATTGATCAGTTGGGGATTGAAATCCGGCTGCGTGGCGGCCAGCCGCCCCGACGCAAACCGGGCTCGGCGCGCAAAGACCTGGTTGTAGCCGAGGGGGAATGGGGCACCCTCGGCGGCTTTCACGCGATCCTGTGCGATCGCGATCAGTTTCGCCATCAATTCCGCGTTCAGCGACGTGCTGCGGGAGTAACTCTCCGGCTGCACGTACCAGGTGCCCAGGACCTTGGGCACGAACACGAAGCCGTGTTCCAGGGCGATTCGCCGGGTCATGAAGCTGTCGCAGAAGGACCCGATGGTCTCGTCGAAGCCGCCCGCCCGCAGCACGGCATCGCGGCGCAGGATCGTGACCACGGACAGGATCCAGTTGTCCAGCCGACGCAACATCGCCGCGGTTTCGGCCGGCGAGAGATAGCCTTCGATCAGCAGCGGCATGCTGACCGGGCGGAAACCCAGGAACTCCCCATCCTCGGTGATCAACCGGGCTTCCGCGCAGGCAAGCCCGGCGGAGGGATGGGCTTCGAGCGCGCCGAGAACGGTGCTGACGAAGTCCGGGTCGGTCGAATCGTCGGCCGCGCCGAAATAAACCGCGTCCCCGGTGGCCGCATGAAGTCCTCGGTTCAAGGAGCCGATGGCGCCCAGCCGGTCAGGGTTTTCGAGCAGGCGCAGTTGCGGCAGTTGTGCCATGAAGCCGCGGATCGTGTCGCGGCTGTCGTCGGTGGAGGCATCGTCGATGACGATGATCTCATCCGGCTGGCGCGTCTGGCGGACCATGGCGCCGAGGGAGCGCGGCAGCAACGCCGAATGGTTGCGATTCGGGATGATGATCGACACCCGAAGCCGAGAAGCCGCCATCAAGCGGCGGTCCGGTTCGGGCCGAAATGGCGTTCGGCCAGGGTCTTGCAGATGGCCTCCATCGGGGTGAAGTCCCAGTCGATGGTGGCGCGCAGCTTGTCGATACAGATGGAGGTGTCGAGCGGCCGTTTTTCCAGGAATGGCAGGTCGTGCAAGCTGCACGGCACGATATCGGCGCGAACATCCGGATCGACCGCCTGGATCGATGCCAGCAGCAGGCGCACCAGCCCCATGCGGCTGAACGGGGTCGGTCCGCCCAGGTGATACAGGCCGGTGGCGCCGGTGCCCGCCAGCTTGATCAGGGCGCCGGCAATGTCCTCCACACTGGCGGGGGAGAATATCTGGTCGGTGGCGCAGCGCATGGTCTTGCCGGCCCGGATCTCCTCGATCCATGGGCCGAGGACGCTGTGCGTGCCAAACTCGGTGCCGACGACGCGGGACAGCCGCACGATCAGGGACGGGCGAGGATCGGCGGTCAGGCGGCGTTCCACTTCCAGCTTCTGGATGCCGTACTGGGTGCTGGGGATGGCGAGATCGGTTTCTCGCCAGCCGCCGCGGGTGCCGTCGAAGACATACTCGGTGGACACGTAGATGGGGCGGATGCCCGCGTCGAGCAGGCCAAGGAGAACGCGCCAGACCCCTTCGACGTTGATTGCGGCGGTGCCTGCCGGGTCTCGGGCGCAGGCTTCCGTATCGATTGCGCCGTGCAGGACAAAGGCCTGGGCGGAGCCGGTTGTGGAGCCGGTTGTGAAGCCGGATGGCAGGCGGCTCAGGAGGGCGTCGATGCGTTCGTTGGTGCCGTCGAATGGCACGCCGTTGGGGATGGCGTGCCGGTGATAGGTCCCGACGGCGTGGTCGGTGCCCAATCGCGCCATCAGGTGCCGACCGATAAAACCCGATGCGCCAATGACAATCGCCCGCATGATGCTCCCAACCCGCACTTGTCGGCTCCATACAACAGCGCAACTCGGGTGACGAGTGGGGGTGACGAGTGGGGGGCGGATGTGCGGGGGCGCCGGTGGACGGGCGCCGGTGGACGGGCAGTGGCGGACGGGCGGCGGCCATCAGGGGTGTTCTAACTATAAATACAACCAATGGTAGTATTCTTCCGTTCATTCCTGATCCGGTTGGTGTCGATCCACGGTTTTCTGGTGTGCTTGTGTGGGACCTGCTAATGCTGCCAGAGCGTTGCCTGGGTTTCACCGTTGGCCCCAAGGCGGTTGCGGGCGAGCACGGATTGTACGGGGACGGCGAGGCGGTTGGGCCGGATGATGGGGTTATCGCGGCGGCCCCAATGGGTATGAGGGAAGCGATGGGATCCGATCAGACGACCGTGGTGTATATCCGACGCGATGCCGACGAGAGCCTCCGGCGTGTCATCGGCCTGGCGGAAATGTATTATGAGCGCGGATTGTGGGATTTTGTCGTGCTGGACATGTCGGGCGACCGGACGGCCATGGCGGTGTTGGGAACCGCGGGCGATCCGGTCCGCTATCTGACCGTGCCGGTGTCCGACGACATCCCGACGACCCTTCTGTCCGTGCCTGGCCTGGCGGATGCGCGGGAAGTGATTGTGATCGGCGAGGAAGAATTGCACCGTATCCCGGCGATGCCCGGGATGGTTGGTACGGCGGTGGTTGGTCCTCCCGTCCCGGCATCCGCGGGGTGAACCGACTGCCCCGCGGTCGGTTGCGGGCCGGCGGATAGCATCAGCGCGCCGAAGCAATCGCCGATCCGCCGTGCCGCTTCGGGGTCTTCGCGCCCAATCTTCATGGCCGAGCTTGACCCGGTAGCCTATCCGCCACTGTTGAAGCGCCGGTTGCCGGAGCAAGTCCGGCAGTGACGGTGAACCGACTCCCACGAGCAAGGGGTCTCCCATAGGTCAGGGGGCGCCCATGGGTGACGGCCGCGGGCGATGGTTTCGGCTGGTCGGTATATGCCCCAAACACCTGTTGCCGAACGCGCGATGAAGCGGCTAAGTTGCGTACCATACTGATCGGTAGCTATATCATACCGTTCAGTAGGAATAGCGATCGACGCGACGGGCCCGGTGCGGCCGGCGTCCGACAACAGGTACCGCTTGCAGGAGTATGAGCAGACATGGCCGCCTTGAACGAACCCCAGACCGCAACAGCCTCGGCTCCCACATTGGACTATGACGCCGTGGTCATCGGCGCGGGCATCTCTGGCATGTACCAGCTCTATCGCCTGCGGGAACTGGGCATGCGGGTGTTGGTTCTGGAGGCTGGGACCGGCGTCGGCGGCACCTGGTATTGGAATCGCTATCCCGGCGCGCGCTTCGACTCGGAGAGCTACTCCTATGCCTACTCGTTCTCGAAGGAATTGCTGGCGGAATGGGACTGGCAGGAGCACTTCGCGCCGCAGCCGGAGACGCTGCGTTATCTGAACCATGTCGCGGATCGGTTCGACCTTCGCCGCGATATCAAATTCCGCGCCCGGGTGGCGTCGGCGCATTACCAGGACGCGACACGGAACTGGGACGTCACCCTGGATGACGGGACGGTTTATCGCTGCGGCTTCCTGATCACCGCGATCGGCGTGCTGTCGGCGCCGGTCATGCCGCGGATTGACGGGGTGGAATCGTTCAAGGGCCAATCCTACCACACTGCCCGTTGGCCGCATGAACCGGTCAGCTTTGAGGGCAAGCGGGTGGCGGTGATCGGCACCGGCGCGACCGGTGTACAGACGATCCAGGAAGTGGCGAAGACCGCCGGGCACCTGACCGTGTTCCAGCGCACGCCCAACTGGTGCACGCCGCTGCACAACCGCAAGATCGAGCCCGAGGAGATGGAGCGGATCAGGGCGGACTACCCGGCGATGTTCAAGCGATGCCAGGAAACCTTCGCCTGCTTCCTGCACACCCCCGATCCTCGTGGCACGTTCGAGGTCACGCCGGAGGAGCGGGAAGCGTTCTTCGAGCATCTTTACGCGTCTCCCGGGTTCGGCATCTGGCAGGGTAATTTCAAGGACATCCTGGTCAATCGGGACGCCAACAAGGCGATCAGCGATTTCGTGGCCGGAAAGATTCGCCAGCGGGTGAAGGACCCGAAGGTGGCGGAAAAATTGATCCCGAAGGACCACGGCTTCGGCACCCGGCGGGTGCCGATGGAGACGCGGTATTTCGAGGTCTACAACCAGCCCAACGTGCAACTGGTCGATATCAAGGAAACCCCGATCGAGCGGATCACGCCCACGGGCATCAAGACCAGCGACACCGAATATGAGTTCGACATCATCATCTACGCGACCGGCTTCGATGCCATCACCGGCGCTTTCGACCGGATCGATATCCGGGGTATCGGCGGGCTGACCTTGAAGCAGAAATGGCAAGGCGGGCCGCGGACCTATCTGGGTGTCATGGTCGAGGACTTCCCGAACATGATGATGCTCATGGGGCCGCATACGGCGCTGGGCAACATCCCGCGCAGCATAGAATACAATGTCGAGTGGGTGACCGGCGTGTTGAAGCATGCGCGCGACAACCACCTGACCCGCGTGGCGGCCACGCCGGCCGGCGTCGCTTCCTGGACCGACCACGTCAAGTCGCTGGGCGTGGGATTGCTGTCCAACGAAATCAATTCGTGGATGACCGGCATCAACACCAACATCGATGGCAAGCAGACTCGCATTATCGCGCGCTACAGCGGTAGTGCCCCGGACTACCGGGCGCGGTGTGAGGACGTGGCCGCGAGCGGTTACCGGGAACTTGCTCTGGGGTAAGGCGGCACGCGGGACCGATCCCGGCCGGCGGAACGATCCCCGTCGGGCCGGTGCCCCCATCCGGCCGGTGCCCCTGTCTGGCCGGTGCCCCTGTCTGGCCGGTGCCCCTGTCTGGCCGGTGCCCCCGTCCGGCCAGTGCCCCCGTCCGGCCGGTGCATCGGCCATTTTTCCAGGCGTGGATCTGGCTGGCGTGGACGCCGAACCGGCGCGATAACTCAGCCGCCGTGCCTTCTTCACGCACCGCGGCCAGCGCAACCTTCGACTTGACCCATGTTTAGCACCCACCAAAATAAACCTCATATTATCAGTATCTTGTGCCGCCTCTGCGGCTCGTGTGGCACTACAACCGCGTCATAGGGGGTTCAGACGGTGCGTCTCTGGATCCCTCCCGGCGAGGCATCGATCCCCAGC
>CAMATI010000381.1 GCA_945861095.1 Asaia bogorensis
CGATCTCGTCAAGACCTGGATTGCTTCGCTGCGCTCGCAATGACGGCGGCCACCGATAGGTCAGTGGTTGGGCCGGTTGGTATAATCCGCGTCGCGACCGACCATAGACCCAGTCAGCGTCGAATCCCGCCCCAGGGTCAGACACTGAACCGGGACAGGAACAGCAACCTCAGACTGCGATACCACTGCCACGCAAGCGGGATCCATTGGTGTTCAAACCGCACCAGCACCCGCTGACCGAACACATCGAAATGCGCGGCCCCGTCGAGCAACACGTCGAACTGGAACATCCGCTGCAACGACTTGGGCCCCTTTGAATCCCTCGGGTCCGTCGCTATAGCCCCGCCTCCCTCCGTCGCCAGCGCCTTGCTCGGCAGATACTCCTCCCCTGCCGGCACTTCGCGCGCGATTCTGCCATTGAAGACGGCGTGTGTCCGGTTCGACAGCCTGACCCGCACCAGATCCGACTCGACCCGCACCATATCGCCGGCCTCCTGCGGCACGACCACACGCACCACGGGCGGCGTCGGGCCGATCACGTACCCCAGCAGTTCGCCCTTGCGATAATAGCGCCCGGGCATGTCGACCCTGTTCGGCGCAATGAAGGTGCCCGCGGTCTTCGCCTTCGCGACCAGATCGGACACACGTTCCGTTATCGATGCCAGACTGCTCCGCTCATGATTCAGTCGCTGCCTGATCACCGCCACCTTGGACCGATCTCCACCGACCTCGGCCGCATAGGTCGCCTCCAATTCCGCGACTTTGGCCTGGGCCAGCCGCCACTGCGACATCAGGGCCGGTTCGGCCGACTGGGTCAGCGGATCACCTTCCGACACTAGCGATCCGGGTTCGACCAGAAATTCCTGCAAGAATCCGCTGGCGCCGGCCCGAACGATCGCCTGTTCGGACAGCCAGACCACGCCTTCCGCATGGGTATGGTAAGGAATTGGCACAAAGCCCAGGAAACCCGCCACCACGCCGACAATGCCGCCCGTCACCACATAGCCGCGCACCCGGCGTCGGCGCAGGCGCGGATTGCTGGTCAAATGGTTGATCCCTTTCACCAACGGCACCACGATCATGGCCGTCAACGCCCATAGCGCCAGCAGCACCCCAATGATGAAGAACTGCCCGGCGATGAACAGCGCGATGAACACCGTCACCATGATCCGGTAGACCGTCGAGCCGAACCCATAAAGCAGCAGCCACACGCGTTCGGCCGGTGTCACGTCGGGCGCCTCGGCCTCTCGTACGCCCAGCAAATAGCGCTCGAACAGATAGGACCAGTAGCGGAGCGAGCGCTGCGATAGGTTCGGGATCTCCAGCAGGTCGGCCAGAATGTAGTAGGCATCGTAGCGCAGCAGTGGGTTGCCGTTGAATATCAGGGTCGAGATGCCGGCCACGATCATCACGTTGAACAGGATGGCGCGCAGCAGGCCAGGCTCCACCATCAACCACAGATAGAAGGCGATTGCCGCGACGAAGAGTTCCACGGCCATGCCGGCCGCGCCAACCATCGCCCTTTGATACTTCGACCGAAATGCCGTGGCGGCCGAGGCTTCCACATAGGGAACCGGCAGCATGACCAGCATGATGATGCCAAGCTCATGCACTTCCCCGTCGCCCGCCTTGACGGCGGTGGCGTGCCCCATCTCGTGCAGCGCCTTGATCAGCGGAAAGGCGAAATACAGCACGATGAGGTTATCGACCGCGAGCACCCGGTCGGCGAACCCATTGGTCAGCTCCGGCCAATTCGGCAGGATCAGGAACATCGCGGGGATGACGACGATGCACCAGAGCAGCGCACCCCAGCGACCCCACATGAAGTTGATCAGGCCACGGATCCGGTTGAGGAAATGGTCCGGGTCCCATAGCGGAATGCGAATCGACATGGGGTTGCCGTAGGACCGGCGGTAGCGCGCGCGTTCCTCCTTCTGGCCCCGGGTGAACAGTTCCGCGACATCCGGCGACACGTCGCTTTGCAGCAGATCGGCCGCGTGCAACTGGCCCAGCAGTTGGATGACCTCGTCCTGGGTGGGCGCATCCTCCCCGAGACGTTCGTTGGCGAGGTTCCACAGATCGGCGACCGTGCGCCGAGCGTCCATCAGGGTGATGACCAAACGCGCGGCTGGGGTGAAGCGCTGCACACGCCCGGTGGCGGGATCCTGGAGCAGATACCAGACCTGCCCGCGATAGCGGTGGCGATGCAGACGGGCGTGGGACCGCAGCCGGGGCCGCAGGTTTTCGACGCGATACCAGAGGCTGCTCAGAACCGGCGCGGTCACCCTGCCCGTTTCCTCACGGCATTTCCTTCCACGCCCACCACCGCAGCCAGTCGGTCAGACCGTGGGTCCAGATCCACAGCAGCTTCCGCTCCCCGACCCGAATCTTGCCGATGCCCTCCATACCCGGGCGCAGGCGGTCGGAGGCGGTTTGCAGATGAGCTTCCACACGGAAGAAGTTGCGCCCGTCCTGGCTGACGGACACCGGCGTGATCTGGCGCACCGAAAAGGCGAGCCGTTGGTTGGTCAGGCCGGACAGGGTCAGGTCGCCGTCCTGCCCCAGGGCGATGGCGTCGATATCCCGCTCATCCACTTCCAGCACGACGCGATAGGAATCCAGCGGCGCGATCTGGAACAGCACCTTGCCCTGCTCGACCGGGGCGCCGAGAAGCTGGGTCAGATCGCCGGAGACGACCACGCCATCGAACGGGGCGATCAGCGTGGCGCGGGACAGTTTATCGCCGACGAGGGACAACTGCGCCTCGATCTGCGCCATCTGGGCGGCGAGGATGCCCATCGTCGGACGATCCTGCGCGGCCAAAGCCTGGCGGTGCTTGCGCAACAACTGGTCCCGCTCGGACGACAGCCGCCTATGTTCCAGCTTGAGTTCGCGATCGTCCAGCCGACAGAGCACCTGCCCGGCCCGCACGGTATCGCCGGCGCGCGCCTCGCTTTGGATGATATGGCCGTCGAACGGCGCCACCGCGGCCCGCTGCACCGCACCTTCGACGACGGTTTTTGCGGAAACGCGGTAGTCGCCGGTCGCGAAACCCATGAACAGGACGAGCGCGACCACGACCGCGGCAATCATCTTAACGCCCGGATGGCGCGGACCGAACAGCGCCTGCATCCCGGCGTGCATCATGCGCCAGGAACGCGACAGAATCCCGCGCTCGTTGTCGCGCTTCAACTCCAGGATCGGTCCCAGCAGGGCGCCGATCGTGTTGCAAAGCTCAATCGTATCCGCATCGAACACATCCCCGGAACCGCGTTCAAGGGTCAGCACGCCGACGACACTGCCATCCACCGTCAGCGGCACCGAGCAGACGCCGATGTCCTTGAACGCGCGGGCGAGTTCGGCATGGGCCACCGCCCCGCTCTCATCGTCCCCCGCCCGCGGCCAGACCAGGGTGGCATCCAGGTCCAGGACCTCGTCCATCGCGTCCGCGATATGGCGCACCAGGCTCATTTTCGCGTTGAACGTGGCGGTGTGGGAGATCGCCTTGACGTCGATGTTGCCGGATTTTTCCAGCCCGATACTCACGCGATCGCATTTCAGCCTGGTGGCGAGTTCGTTGACGACGCCGAGGGCCGACGGGGCGAAGCGGCGTTCCTGCGTGGCGGTGGCGACGATGTCCATCGCCGCGCCGATCCGGGCCAGACGTCGTTCCTGATTCTCCGCTTCGCGTTGGCGGAAGCGGTCCACCAGCCAGGCGCTGGCCCAATGCAGCAGGCGCAGCGCGCGTTGCAGCCCGACATCCGGACCCGGCGCCATGTCCAGGACCACGACGCCGTGGAGCGTTCCGGCGATATCGATCGGGTAGCCGATATGGGTGGCCTGGTCGCGTGTCGGCGCGGACACCCCATCGGGCGCGACCACCACGCCGCGCCGTTCGGTCAGCACGCGCTGGGCGGCGGTGGTCAGGTATTGCAGGTCGCGCGTGGCGTCGGGCCAGACCGCGGCCGGGGTATAGGCGCCTTCCTCATCGGGTCCGACCAACAACAGCGCGCCACTGGCTCGCTCGATCTGCGAACAGAGCACGGCAAGCCAGCTCGAATAGAACTCCGATCGGTCCCGCGCGGCGGAGAATCGCGCCCAGGCAACCGATTCGGCCCGGGCTCGGTCTTCCGTGGTGATCGAGTAGATGGAGGCCGGGATCGCCATGATCGCGTGTTCAGCCTTGGGGGATGGGCGAAGCCGAGCGGGCTCCGGTGATGGAAGAAGGCGGGTGGGGAGGGATGCGGGGAGCCGTCGTTCCGAGGCGACGTGCGATGATAACCGCTCCACTTGGGGCACGGACGCCCAACCCCGTCATGGCGGGCGTAGGCCTGCCATCCACGACTTTGCCGCGATCGCCACCGCAAGTCGTGGATGGCGGGTCTTCACCCGCCATGCCGCTCAGAGACAAGTGCTCAACACCCAACGGAGCCGTTATCGTTGGGCGGCGCCTGGGGTTCCCTTGGGCGTCCCCTTGGGCGTCCCCTTGGGCGTCCCGTTGCATCAGTGCACCGACGCGGCGCCGGTCTCCGCGTCCTGCTCGCCCGGCACGGGGCCGGCCTCGGGTTCGTTTGGCGTGGCGGCGGCGCCTTGCACGGCCTGCTCCAACCGGTCCTTCAATCCCTCGAAATTGCGCATCGATTGCAGGTGCAGATAGATCAGTTCCAGCTCATCGGTCGCCGCCAGTTCCGCCATTTTCTCCCCGGACAGCGCCTTCAGCCTGGCGCGGTTCACCGCCATGAAGCCGCCGAGGGAGACGCTGGCGCCGTCGGCGCCCCCTGGGCCCCCCATGGTGACCTGGGCCTGCATCGGCTCCAGCACATCCAGTTCGGCGAGCTTGTTGCAGAACGCCTGGGTCCGCAGGAACTGCGCCTGGTATTCCTGCAGGAACTTCAGCACCTCATCGACATACGGGCTGGGCGTTCCGTCCGCCAGGAACAGCGCCTGGCCCTGCCCGGTCCGGTTCAGGCCGGGAAATTCCTCATCCACGCAGAGCACGAAACGGTCATCGCTCTGTGAGAAGACAAACGGGTAGCGGCGGATGAAGGCCGGGACGTATTTCGCCGCCCAACCCTCCGCATCCCGGGGCAGATAGAGGTTTTCATTGCCGCGCACGCCCAGAATGACCGCGGGCGTAACCTCACCGGGCGGACCGGCAAATACGATGGCATACTCGTTCGCCGCCTGGGGAAATTCGACGGCCATCAGCGGCACCGAGTTGATGTCCGCCGTGAAGGCGTAATTGCCGTCGCTTTGCACATGACAATCGCCGTGGCGCGCCCGGGAAACGGCCACCGCGGATTTGTAGATCAAAAGCTGAGTCATCGAAATTCGCCCTCTCCCTTATCCGGGCAACACCCGGACACGCCAGTTATCATAACAAGACCCCGGTCGGTCCGACATCGGGTTCCGAACCGTTGCGTATCATTTAGCACCCCGCTCCAGGCCCTGTACGACAATCGACGGAACCAATGACCGACCGGCTGCCCCCCCGATAGGGGTAGGGAAGGCTACCAGCCTCCCCTCCCTCCGAACCGTGCTGGCGGTTCTCCCGCACACGGCTCTCCAGTGGCTGGTTATCCTCATCGGGGGTGTCTCGCGGTGTCCAGGGCCATGGTCAGGGAGAAGAGGTCCTGG
>CAMATI010000382.1 GCA_945861095.1 Asaia bogorensis
ATCAGAGGCCGTGTGCTCGGTTCGAGTGACCGCGATTGCCTTGCCCATTCGATCCCTCCTTGGCCGCGAATCGGCCGACGAGGGTATCGAATCGAACCCGGAGACCTTTGCATAGGGGGGTGAGTCGGTGTTTCGGACGGTTGGTATGACACGTCGGCGTTCCGGGCGCTGATCTCCTGCACGGCATGGGTGGTTTCCGTGACGCTCCGGGCGATCTCGGCGGTGGCCTGGCCCTGCTCCTCGACCGCGGCGGCGACGGATCCCGCGACTTCGCTGATCCGGCCGATCGTGGCCTCTATCCGCCCGACGGCATCAACCGCGGCCACGGTGGCCGACCGCACATCCGCAAGATGGCGCGCGATGTCCTGGGTGGACCGAGCGGTTTGCCCGGCCAGTTGCTTGACCTCCGATGCCACGACGGCGAAACCCTTGCCGGCCTCCCCGGCCCGGGCCGCCTCGATGGTCGCGTTCAGCGCCAGCAGGTTGGTCGTGGCGGCGATATCGTTGATCATATCCGCCACCAGGCCGATCCGTCCGACCCGCTCGTTCAAGGTGTCGATCGTGGCGCGAGTCTCGCCGCCGGCGGTGACAGCCTCCTGGATCATGGCGACCGACTGGTTCATCTGCCCGTTGATCTCGCGGATCGACATCGTGAGTTCTTCCGTGGCGGCCGCGACGGATTGCGCGTTCGCCAGGGCCTGGGAGGCGGCCGCGGAAGCACCATGAGCCGAACCGCCTGTCCGTTCGGCCAGTCCACGCATGTCGTCGACGATGTGCGTCAATTCGGAATTGCGCAGGCCAATCTGTGCCAGCGCGTCGCCGACCACTGTCTCGATCCGTTCGGCCATGGCGATCAGGGCGAGCTGTTTCTGCTGCTCGGTCGCTCGACGCTCCTGGTCCCTGGCCGCGGTCAGCGCCTGGTTCTCCTGGGATTGGCGCCGGAAATGCTCCAGCGCGGCGGCCATCTGGCCGATTTCATGGGTCCGGTTCTGTCCTGTTATCTGAACGTTCAGATCGCCGGCCGCCAAATCCCGCATGGCCTTGGTGATCCGCAGGAGCGGCCGGGTGATGCCGCCAACCACCAGGAAAGCCGCCAGCGCCGAAACGAGAATGATCCCGCCAACGAGAATGACCGGCAGGACGGTCGCGGCCGTGTCTCGGAACCGGGCCAATTCGGCCCCCAGGATGGCGATTTCATCCGCGTTCTTTTTCGCCAGGAGGACGACTGCCTGGTTAAAGGCTTGGCGGTTGGCCCGATTGGCGTCGTTATTGCCGATCTTGTCGGCGGCCGGACCGCCCTGAGACCGCCCAGCCTCGACCACCGCGGTGCGCAGGGTCACGAAATCCCGCACCTGCCGGACACAATTGTCGAAATCCGCCCGCGATTGCGGATCGACCAACCGGTCCCATCGCGCCACCAGGTTTTCGATAATCGCCAGGTTCGCCAACAGAGGCTTGCCGAATTTTTCCACATCGGCCGCATTCCTGGCCATGTAAACGCCACGCGAGTCCATCACGACCGCATTGATCAGGCCATTGACCTGCTCGCCGATGATCGCGCGTTCCGACGCCCGCTGCATGGCGGTCACGGTGTTGCTGTAAACTTGCAGGACCTGCACGGCCGCGCCGCCGGAAATGCAGGCGATAAGGCCGAGCAGGGTCAGGATGCCAAACAATCGGGTCGCGATACGTGTGTTGCCAAGCCACCTGATCATCGACGCTGCCCCTATCTCGTGCATCATTCGCACGCTGCAAGCCGAGACCGTAGGTATGGGAGATTAAGGATGTCTTACCCGAACCGGCCGAAACAATGGCCGTGCACCGCGCCTTCGGCCCCGACGTCCGTGCCCCAGGTGAAGCGGCTACTTTCGGACGGGCCCTAAAATGCCCGATACCCGTGCCCTTCATGCGACCGGATTCAGGCCCAGTACGTCTGATCGGTTATCCCGCTTCAAGTGCGGTTCGGCCCTTGCAAGGCTTCCACCAGTTCTTCGCGTCGAAACGGCTTATTGAGCACGACCACATCGGTCTTGTCGTGAAACCGCGCCAGCTCGGTCGCCTGAAACAAATAGCCGCGGCCGAATGCGGACGATAGCACGATGCGCCCGGAGGCTCCGGCCAGCAGGATCTCCTGCAGGACGTCGATCCCGTCTTTCTCCGGCATGATCATGTCCAGGAACACGACATCAGGTTCGAACTCCAGGAACGCCTCTAGCGCGACGAACGGGTCGGTGATCGTCTTCACCGCAAATCCGATGGTTTCGGCGATGCGGGCCACGATCAACGCCGTACTTCGATCATCGTCGATGACGAGCAATCTGGGAGCCATCTTGTTCCTCGCTGGATTCGCCGACCTTTGCCACAGGACGCTGCGTCCGTCGGTTTCATCCTCTCCAAAGTATCGTGCCACCGGTAGTATAAACATTTCGCAACCTATTTTGTAGACCGCGCGGCATTTTTCCGCCCCTCTGGCGTGCTGCGGCCGACCCCGAAGTCAGGGCCATGGGTGCATTTGTGTCAGAACCACGCGTTGAGCATTTCCAAGGTCTCTGTGGTCGAGCCTGCCGGGTCGGTTGTCGCTATCTTGCCGACCCGCGGTCATCCCGCGCTTTGGTCTTCGTGGCGGAGTGTCATCGGTGCATTGATCTATGTCGTTCCATGCAAACGATCGCCGGCATCGCCGAGACCGGGACGGATGTAGCCACGTTCGTCCAGTTGTCGGTCGATGGCGGCGGCGAAGATCGGCACGTCCGCATGAGCCGCGATCAGGCGCCGCAACCCTTCCGGCGCCGCGATCAGGCAGGCGAACCGGATCGGGCCGGCACCGGCCTGCTTCAAGCGATCGATCGCCGCTACCGCCGACCCTCCCGTGGCCAGCATCGGATCGACAACGATCACGGCCCTGCCTTTGATGTCAGTCGGCAATTTCAGATAGTACTCCACCGGCCGCAAAGTCGCCTCATCACGCGCCAGCCCAATATGGCCAGCCCCGGCGCTCGGCATGATTTGCAGCATCCCGTCCAGCATGCCGTTCCCCGCCCGCAGGATCGATACGACGCAGGGACCGCCGCCGAGCAGACGGTGGCCTTGCATGGGTTCGAGGGGGGTTTCGATGGGGATGGGTTCCAAGGCCAGGTCGCGCGTGGCTTCCAGGCCGATGATCATGCTCAGTTCCCGCGTCAGGGCGCGGAATTGCGCCGATGACGTGAGGCGGTCGCGCAGCAGGGTCAGCTTGTGCCGCACCAACGGGTGGTCGACGACGGTCACCGTCGGGAATTCTTCCGTCACGCCGCGCCCTTCATGAAACATTCACCAACCAACCACAGCGCCATCAGAAACGCCACAACTGGCGCGCTCGGCCGGTTTCTGGAACAGTCCCCCCGGACAAACAATGGAGGAAACACATGTCGGATCGCAGTGCGGGCACCAAGAAGACCGCGATTGTCACCGGCGGCGCCAGTGGCATCGGCAAAGCCATGGCGCTGGGCCTGGTCGGGGCCGGCTACACGGTGCTGGTGGTGGATCGGAATCCCGCGACGCTCGCCACCATGCCGGCCGCGGCGGCGGGCCTGTCGGGTTCGGTCATCACGATGGAGGCCGATCTGTCGCAGCCGGACTCGTTCGACCGGATCGTGGCCGAGGCGTTGAAGCCCACCGGGCGCATCGACGTGCTGCTGAACGTGGCCGGGGTGGGACAGGCCGCGGTGAAGGCGGACCAGCGGCAGAACCCGATCCGCGCGTGGGAAATCACGCCCGAGCAATGGGCACGCTTCCTGGCGGTGAACGCGACGGCGCCGATCATGATGGCGCGCGCCGTGGTGCCGCACATGCTGAAGGCGGGGAAGGGGCGGGTCATCACCGTCACCACCAGCCTGGGGACGATGGTGCGGGAGGGCTACCTTCTGTACGGTTCGAGCAAGGCGGCGGCCGAGTCCTCGATGGCGGTGCTGGCGGCGGATTTGCAGGGCACCGGGGTGACGGCGAACGTGCTGGTGCCTGGCGGGGTGACCAATACGCCTCTGGTCGGCGAAAACGCCGGCGATCCCGCGAAGATGCTGCAACCCGAGATCATGGTGAAGCCGCTGCTTTGGCTGGTGTCGGACGCGGCGGATGCGGTCAGCGGGCGGCGGTTCATCGCGGCGGATTGGGACAGTTCGGTGCCGGCGGATCAGGCGGCGGAGAAGGCCGGGGCGCCCGTGGCGTGGCTGTCGATCGCGCGGATGCCGATCGAGCCGAAGTAGTACGGCGGGCCGGCAGGTGCGGCGTGATCGCGCTTGCCGGCATCTCGTAACCGGACCCGGGGCGGAGGCGTGGCACATGAAGCGTCCTCGCCACGGCTACCCGGGGTGTGCGGTGGGCTGGTCCGGTTAGGCGACACGCAACGGTAACCGCTCCATTTGGTGTTGGGCGCTGGTCTCTCCGCGTCATGGTGGGTACAGACCTGCCATCCGCGGCTTGCGGTGTTGATTTCAGCGAAGTCTTGGATGGTGGGCCCGCGCCCACCATGACGGCGTGCGTCGGAGATGCGCTGACTGGAGCGGTTATTGTTGTGCGTCGCCATATTCCGAACGCCAGATGATTCGAGACGCGATGCGAAACCAGACCGGACTGTGAGGCAACCCGGTGCACCGAACCTCCGACCCGATTGGTGTTACTCCGTTCGGCTGGCCCGCGGGGACACCGCCAATCCCAGAAACACCAGAATGGCCTGATTCAGGCGCAGCATATCGGCGTCGTCCATCCGGCCAATCAACGTACCGAGTTTGGTTTTCGGGACCGTGGTAATCTTGTCCACCATCAAGCGGCAACCCGTTCGAAGGCCGTTCCGCTGGTTCGCCACAACGGGCAATCGGAATAGCGGGGCATCGGTCCCGTCCGTGGTGAAGGCACAGATTGTCATCGAATCGGTGCCGTCGAACCGATCATCCTGGACGATGACCACCGGGCGAGGTTTGCCGGCATAATCCTTGCCACCGGCGACGGTCCAGACGTCACCTCGTCTCATTCCCGAACCGCGCCGTTGGCGGCATCATTCCCATCGTCCAAGATCGACAGCGAGTCGATGAAGGCCTGATCGTCCCGCGCATGGACACTGGCAGCGACGGCCAAAGACTGCCGATGCGCTTCGGCGCGGAAGCCGGGCGAGCGAACATCCGGCACCCAGATCTGAATCGGACGCAACCCTTGCTCGCGCAGACGAGCCCGGTGTTCCTGGACCTTTTGTCGGGGTGGCGTGTGGGTGGGCGCGGTTGCCATGAAAGCCTCTCGGGTGGGTTTATGGGAACCACGGGCACCTCTGACCCGCGTGTCCAGCAGAACGCCGGGCCGATCAGGGTTACATGTAACTTGGCAGTCCAGGCAGGCTGTCGCAAGGGCCTTTGGCAAGGTCGGACACACCCGCGCTGAGGCGGCGTGCAAAAATTACCGCACCGGGTGGCGATGGCCCAAACCTCTCCGCGTCATGGTGGGCGCAGGTCCACCATGAGTGCGTCCGTGAGGACGCTTTGTCAGCGGGGTGCAAGTCCCCGTCTGGGTTGGTCGCAACCCAGCAATCGAAGGTAACTGCGTTGCCGCGAGGTGGCGTGGGGAGCAACCGGAGGTGAACCTTCAGTCCGTAGGATAACG
>CAMATI010000383.1 GCA_945861095.1 Asaia bogorensis
GTGAAAGGTCCGGGTAGGCCCCAGGAATTTCAACGACAAAAGAATCGCATTCCAAAGGCCGTGCCTTTGGCGGGTCCAGGGCAGAGCCCTGGTCGGGGTCCCCCAGGGCCATTTGGGGCGGAAGCCCCGCCTTTCCCACTCCCTCAAACCAAGAAAGGTCCAAACCATGCGTCCAGAAGCCAAAGCCAAGGTCATCCGCCTGGCCGAAACCGAAACCACCTCCTTCGGCCCGCTCGCGCATTACCAGCGCCTGACCGGAGAGGACGGGTCGCCGGTCTTCACCGGTGTGCAGACCTGCCAGCCCGGTTACGCGACTCCGTTGCACTGGCATCCCTATGTGGAATGCCTGTTCGTGCTGGAAGGCACCATGGAGGCCTATCTGGAAGGCCAGGAAGCGACTCCGGCACGCCTTGGGCCGGGTGATATGATCGCGTTACCCGCCTGCACGCCGCATGTGTTCCGCAATGGCGGCGACGGCGTGTTGCGGCTGTTGGGGATTCATGCCTCGCCCACCCGCATCGTTAACCGGATCGAGGCGTGACGATTGTATGGACCGTGCCGACCGTCACGCAGTCATGCGCAAGGACCAAGGCCAGAGGCCGCGTGGATTACGCATTCTTCACTTATCCACCAGGAAATTGCCAGGAACGCGGCACCTTTAAGACATAATTAACCGCCAGGGTCTCAAACAGCGATCAGACGCAAATGACATTAACAGAGACGGTGGCAGCGATGTGCACAACAACGATCAGCACCCTTACAATGGCCTGCATGCTGCGGGACCCCTTGATCCGGTTGGTCATGCACAGCGATGGCGTGTCGGACGACGACATGTCCGAACTGCTGTCTCGGGTCAAAGACACGCTGACGGCGCGCGGCACGACCGACCGTCAGCCCGCCATGGTGGCGGCCTGATTGCCGGTTCGTCCGATCGGCGTCTGGACCGGCGGGGTCAGATCGGCCGGTTGGCGCGGGCGACGACCGCCTCGAACAGGACCTGGCAGCCGGCTTCGGCTTCCTCCGGTTCGATGCTTTCGGCTTCGTTGTGGGACAATCCGTCCTTGCAGGGGGTAAAGATCATCGCGGTTGGGACATGACGAGCGACATAGACCGCATCATGGCCGGCTCCCGACACGATTTCCCGGGTCGCGTACCCGGCCCGCGCCGCGCCCTGGCGCACCAGGTCGACGCAAGCCGGGTCGAAGGGCTGGGCGGGGATTCGGAACAATGTCGTTAATGTCAGCCCGATCCCGCAAGCCGCGGCGATGGACGCTGCCTCGGCGCGGAACTCCTGGTCCAGGCTGTCGATTTCGGCTTCCGACGGATGTCGGAATTCGGCCGAGAACCGGACCTCCCCCGGAATGACGTTGCGGCTGTTCGGGATGACCAGCAACTGCCCGACGGTGCCGCGACCGTCCTCGCCGCGGGCGCGCATCAGGCGGTCGATCAGGTCGATGATCCGGGCGGCGCAGACCAGGGCATCCTTGCGGGTGGACGGCGGGGTGGTTCCGGCATGGCTGTCCTGACCGGTGGTGACCACGTCGTACCACACCTGGGCCTGGGCGCCGGTGACGATCCCGATGGGTTTGGCTTCCCGCTCCAGGATCGGGCCTTGTTCGATATGCAGCTCGAAATAGGCGTCGGCGGCGAACGGGGCGGCGGGTTCCGTGCCGCGATAGCCGATGCCGTCCAGGGCGGTGCCGACGGTGGTGCCTTCGGTGTCGGTCAGGTCCAGCACCTTGTCCAGGCCGTAAACGCCGGCCCAGACCCCCGATCCCATCAGGGAGTGTCCGAAGCGGCTGCCTTCCTCATCGGTCCAGTTGATCAATTCCAGCGGGGCTTCGGTGGTGATGCCCAGGTCGTTCAGGCTGCGCATGACTTCCAGCCCAGCGATAACGCCGAGGGCACCGTCGAATTTGCCGCCGGAGGGCTGACTGTCGAGATGGGACCCGAACAGCACCGGCAGCCGGTTCGGATCGCGTCCGGCCCGCCTGGCGAACATATTGCCGATGGCGTCGACCCGGACGGTCAGGCCCATTGTTTCGCACTCGGTGCGGAACCGATCGCGGGCGCGCTTGTCCACTTCGGTCAGGGTCAGGCGGCGGACACCGCCTTTCGGGGTGGCTCCAATCGTGGCGAAGCCCATCAGGCTGTCCCACAGGCGTTTGCCGTCGATGCGTTGGTTGGTCTGTGACATGACGGCATCTTGCCCGAGGTCCTGGTTCCTGCAAGCCTGCTCTTCATGAACGCTCCCGCTTTACCCCGTCTTTCCGACCTGGATTCCGATTCCGTCTGGCGCGCCCGGGTCGATCTCGCGGCCTGTTTCCGGGCCGCCGCCGTCCTGGGACTGCACGAAGGCGTGTGCAACCACCTGTCCTTCATGGTGCCTGGCCGGGACGACATGTTCCTGGTCAATCCCGACGGCTGGTCGTTTGCGGAAATCACCGCGTCCCGGCTGCTGATCTGCGATTTTCACCGAAGGGTCATCGCCGGGGATGGGGAGCCGGAGGACACCGCTTTCTACATCCACGCCCGCGTCCACAAGCAGGTGCCTCGGGCACGGGCGGCGTTTCACACGCACATGCCGAATGCCACGGCGATGACGATGGTGGAGGGACCGCCGCTGTTGTGGGCGGGGCAGTCCTCGCTGAAATTTTATGGCCGAACGGTCGTGGACGAGGCTTATGGCGGCCTGGCGCTGGATGAAACCGAGGGGGATCGGATCGCCGGTGCGTTGGGCGATGCCGACATCATGTTCATGAAGCACCATGGCGTGATGGTGGTTGGGCCGAGCATCGCGAAGGCCTGGGACGATCTCTATTATCTGGAGCGGGCGTGCGAGGTGCAGCGTATGGCGCAGGCGTCCGGGCGGCCTTTGGTGCCGGTGCCGGCGGAGATCGCCGAGCAGACGGCGGCGCGGATGCGGCGGGGCGGGTCACGCGATTCGGCGGTTCTGCACCTGGAAAGCATCAAGCGACAACTGGATCGGGACACGCCGGAGTATCGGCAATGATGTGTGATGCCGGACGGACGGCACCGACATCCCGTGCCGGGGACCCGGCAACGACATCCCATGCCGGGGACCCGGCACCAACATCCCATACCAGGGACCCGGCAATGGCGCCCCATGCCGGGGACCCGGCAATGCTATCGCGGCTCGGCGGCGCGGGCCGGGCCCTTCATGCGGGCCTGGCTGCAATGCGGGCACCCACGGTTCTGTTGTTGCTCCTGTCCGGCTGCGCCTTGATCGATCAGGACACATTCGCCCCGGCGCCAGAGCCGCCACCGCCCGTGGTCGCGGCACCCGGGCCTCCGGCGGTACCGATGGACCCGCGACGACCGTTGTTGGTGATCGACTATGCAACCCCGGGGCCGAACTTCGACGAACCGCTTCGTTTTGCCATCCGTTCCGCCGAGTCGCGGGACCGGCGGGTCCAGTATGACGTGATCGCGGTCGCGCCGACCTTGAACCAGGCAACGGCGGCGCAGGAACAGGCCGTCGCGGTGATGCGCGCCATCATGAGCAGCCGGGTGCCGGCGAACCGTGTCCATCTCGGGCTGCGGGCGGAACCGTGGCAGGTGGCGATCCAGGTTCGTGTCTATGTGCGGTGATCGTCTGGATTTGCCGATCGTCCGGACGCGCTCCGCTCCGACCCATGGTTCGCCCCGGGTGCGACCTGATGCGCCGGATCGAGACGACGGGACGACACAGATGAATTTCAGCGTCCCGGGGTCGGCGCGCCAACCGGCACCCCGCCCGGCACACCAACCCTGGCACACCAACCCTGGCCCGCCAACTTTGGCACGCCAACCTTGGCCCGCCTACGCGGCGGACCGCGTGGGCGTCACCATCCGAGAGCGCATCGGCGGACCATGGCTGGCCGCGGCGTGGCCGACCTCGGTCGCGGCATCGCGGTAGTAGGTCAGGATGAACACGCGCACCGCGCTGGTCCGTCCTCCGCTATGCCCGGCTTCTTCAACCCGGCGGACCAGGGTGCTCATGTCCTGGCCCTCCCGTTCACAGATTTCCATCAACGCGTCCCAGAGCTCCGGCTCCAGGCGCATGCTGGTCCGGCCACGGCCGGCGACGACGTTTCGATTGACTAAGCGACTAACGGTCACGGCCGCCCCCTTCACTGAATGAGCCGCAGATGACCACATGAGCCTTAAGAGAAGGTTGAAATCGGGCAAAAAATTCAATGCGTTGGACGCACACGATGGTAAGCTGGAAGGCGCCGTCGGCCGGCCTGCCGGCGGATCAGACCGGCAAAGGGGCGGCTTTCATCCGTTCCATGCTGAACCGACTGCTGACATTGCGCAGCGGCACCGCGGCAATCAGCTTGCGGTAGAACTGGTCGTAGGATGCGATGTCGGGGACGACGACATGCAGCAGATAGTCAACCTCTCCGGACATACGCCAGGCGTCCACGATCTCTGGCGTGCGCCCGATCAGGTCGGCGAATTTCTCCAACCAGTCACTGGAATGATCGGAGGTTTCGACCGCGACGAACACCGAAACCGGCAGCCCCACCTTGGCGGGGTCCAGTACAGCGACCCGGGCGGTGATGATGCCATCCTGTTCCATCCGGCGGATCCGTTTCCAGCATGGCGTGGCCGTCAATCCGACCGCGGCAGCGATCTCGGACAGGGACAGAGATGCGTCCACGGTGATCAGGCGCAGGATTTCCCGGTCGAGCCGATCCAGTTCCTTCTCAGCGGCCATAAATACGTCCTTTCCCCGCAACCCGAGCGGGTTCATAGCAAAATATCGCTCGGGGTATGCATAGCGCGGCTACGGGGAGAAGAAAATACTAATCATGATCGGCGCCCCCCAGAGCCATCCGGCGGATCATGGCGCGAATTTCGGCGGGGGAATGTCCCTCGGCGCGGTATTGCCGCAACGGGCGGGCACCGGCACGCTTGGCGAAGCGCTTGCCGTCGGGCCCGGATAGCACAGGGTGATGGGCATAGTGCGGCTCTGGCCAGCCCATCAGGGCCTGAAGCAGCCGATGCAGTTGCGTGGCCGCCAGAAGGTCCTGGCCGCGTGTCACCAGGGTCACGCCCTGGACGGCATCGTCATGCGTGACGCAGAGATGATAGCTGGCCGGCGCATCCTTGCGGGCCAGCACGACATCGCCGAAACGCAATGGCTGACAGGCCACGACGCCCCGGATTTCGTCCCGAAACGTCAAGGCTGCGACCGAAGCCGCCGCGCTCGCGATATCAAGACGAAGCGCGAAGGCCTCGCCACCCGCGATGCGCGCGGATCGTTCATCAACGGAGAGGCGGCGGCAGGTGCCGGGATAGGGGATTGTGCCGTCAGGCGCATGGGATATCTGGCCGTCAGGCGCATGGGATATCTGGCCGTCAGGCGCATGGGGTATCTGGCCGCCAGGCGCGGGGGATATCTGGCCGTCAGGCGCATGGGGTATCTGGCCGCCAGGCGCGGGGGATATCTGGCCGTCAGGCGCATGGGGTATCTGGCCGTCAGGCGCGGGGGATATCTGGCCGTCAGGCGCGGGGGATATCTGGCCGT
>CAMATI010000384.1 GCA_945861095.1 Asaia bogorensis
TCAACAGGTGATCCGACATGACACAACAAGATGCCCGCGACTCCCCCGCCCGAACGTTCTTGAGGCCTGGGGATCAATTTCCCCAGACCGTGGCAATTCCGACTCACCCGCCGATACGGAGTCGCCACTTCCAGCGCGCGGCACTAGTACCTTCAGTCAAGACAGATACGCCGCGGCTCTGCAGGGCCTTGATCCCCTTCTGAAGTGGTGCGTCAGTTGAGAGCGTTGAACAGCCCTGGTCTACTGTGTGGGAGATGCGTTCAAGTGTAGGCTCCCATCGTGTCCGGTCGAGGGCACATTCGTAGATGTCCCCAATCAGGCTGGACAGCGCCACGTTGTCTATCGGCCCCATGCGGCGGCTCCTGCCAATGGCGGGGCAATCGGTTCAACCCCCGCAACGCGCGTACTGGCTCCGCCTTGGCGCTCGGTCATGCAGGAGCACCGGGCAGGGCGGACAGGACCAGCTTCATCAGTTCCGGTTGCCGATTTGTGCCGGTCTTTTCGAAGATATGTTGGAGATGCGTGCGCGCCGTCGTCAGGGCAATGCCAAGACTGGCCGCCGCATCACCCAAATCGATGTTCGTTGTCAGCAAGCCGATCAGCCTCGTCTCCGCATAAGTCAGGCCGAACAATTTGACCAGGACTTCGCCAGGCAACGGTTGCAAATCTCCAACGGCCTGAATGAACACCGCCGACGTTGCACGTCGCCGTCCGCCCATTCGGTCCCTCAGCCCGCCCGTCAACGGCAACACATGGCCAGCGAACCGCCGCCCATCATCCTGCGTAAAGCCAAACGATAGTGTTTGCGTTCCAATGCGGTCAAGGTCGCCGGCGCCGCTCGTCGCAGCAGTGATTTGCAAGTCAAGTTGGCGGTCGCGAGCGCGAAGATTGCCTTTGATCAATCGCAGAACATCGGTTCCGGCAAGCAAACGCTCCGCCGCGGCATTCCTCTCAACACATATCCCGGTCGCATCGAATAGCATCACGGAAATTTGAACAAGGTCGAGGGCGGCGGCCAGGTCCTCGGTTCGCGCCGAGTCCCGCTCCACGATTCCGCGAAAGATCGTTGCCCGTCTGAAATGCGGGGCAAGCAATCGCATCAACGCGATCTCCTGGTCACCGAAAAAACCGTCGTCTCGATGCCGGGTGAATCCCACGGTGGATGTCCGGTTCGCGGATTTTTCGAGAATGACCGCAATGAAATCGAGCCACTTCAAGGGCTTCAGATAATCCTGGTAGAACGTGCTCCGCTGGAATTCCTCGGGATCCATGAATCGCCGTAGCGTGATCGGGTCATCCACATCGAAGTGCCAATCCATGGTGCGCATCGGGTCGATGAGCGCATATGTCTGCGCGTAGGCCTTGATCGACTCGTCCGGCGCGCCCCAACCATAGGCAAACTGGATACCTTGCTGGCCGTGACTGAAAACCAGACTGTTGCACGCATTGAACAGACCGGCGAGCCGTTCCAGAGTGGGAACCCATCGCGTGGAGTCGAGGGCACACTCGTAGATATCGCCTATCACGTTGGACAACGTATCATTGTCGATCTGCATCATGGACCCGTTCCATAGAACAGATGTGTGCGGCACGAAGTCGGACCGCTCCCGTGACAAGTGAATGGCACACGGCCCTTACGAAGAGAGATAGTTTCACGCGGCAGCCTTCCGTGCAAGGCCAGGTCGTGCGGATTTTTGTATGCAACCACCAATGCACGCCATCGACAACGATCCCATCAGAGACTAGCGCCCGCACCGGAGACGCGGCTGCGAAACCTGGGAATGGTCTCGTATTTGGGACCATGTCGGAATGACCGGTCTCATATGAATGAATGATGTGGCCAAGGCGTAACGAGAGCAGGATGGGACCAGGGCCATCGTCCGTGCGGCGATAGGGTCGACTGGAGGAAGAATTCACCAGATTTGGGTATGGAGACAGCGCAATGAGGGACGTCGAAGACACCTACCACGTGGCCTCCGCCGAAACCGCCGCATCCGGCTCCCGACTCGTCTGCCTGCTTGCGGGCATGATGCTCGGCGCCATCGTGGCAAGCCTGTGGTGGCTTTCGTTTAGTTTTGTGCTGCATTGAAGGACGTTTGATCCGGATCGACATCTGATGTGACCACGGCAGGCCAGCCGTCCGAGACCGTGGACGAAGGCACACGAACAATCCGCCAACGATACAGAATACTGGGTAGCGCATGTCCTGGGCCGCCGGCGACAGCGCCTGATCCGGCCTCGCCGCCAGCGCGATGCCACATGTCAGGCGCGCCACGGGATGACTTGGCGCCAGCGAGCGGCTAGAGAGCGCGCACGCGGCGACAGGAAAACAGCGATGACGGACGGGCCCACACGGCCGACCCATACCGGCGGGGAGGCTGGACCCGGCTTTCCGGTGTTCCTGCGCCTGACCTTTCCCTTGTCCGGGGTGAACTTCCTCAACCAGGCCGCGCGGGCGCTGATCGCAACGATCGGGCCGCTTTTGGCGTTGGAATTCTCCCTGTCCGCGACCGAGCTTGGCATGCTCGCGGCGACCTTCTTCGCGTCCTACGCATTGGTGCAGTTGCCGGTCGGAACGGCTATGGACCTGTTCGGGGTGCGCCGGGTCCAGACGGTGCTCGCGATCGTCGCGGCGGTTGGCTTCGGCCTGTGTGCCCTGTCGTCCGGGATCATCAGTCTGGCGATCGGGCGCTTCATCACGGGCATCGGCATCAGCGTGGGGATGATCGCCATGCTGACCGCCCACTCCCAATGGTTGCCGCGGCATCGGGTGGCGGCGATGACCGGCATCGGCATTTTCGTTGCGTCGTTTGGTGGGATGGCCGCCACCTTGCCGGTGCAGTCCGTGCTGCCGCTGATCGGCTGGCGCGGCGTGTTCTGGATTCTGGCGGGGCTGGCGCTGATGATCTCGGGCTGGATCTATCTCAGCGTGCCGGAGCCGCCGCGCGCGCCGAACCGGCGCCGCGGCCTGGGACAGGAGATCGTGGAGTACGGGCGTATTTTCGCGCATCCCGGGTTTCTGCGGTACGCGCCAGCGATCGCCCTGCTGTCCGGGTTGAGCTTCACGTATGGCGGGCTATGGGCCGGGCCCTGGCTGCGCGATGTCGGCGGGTATGAGAACACGACCCGGGCCGCGCTGCTGATGGTCTATATGGCGGGGATGATGGCGGGCAGCCTGTCCACCGGCCAGCTTGCCTCATTCCTGCACCGGCGCGGCTTCGATGCGATGACGGTGCCCTATGTCTGTATCGCGGGCATCTGGCTGACGCAGATTCTGTTGATCCTGCGTCCGTCGACCCACCCCGCGATGATCGGGCTGAGCTGGTTCCTGTTCTCGTTCCTGAGTTCCGCCGGTCCGGCCGGTTACTCCGCCGTCGCGCAGCGCTTCCCGGCCGAGGTGGCCGGGCGGGTTGGCACGGCCATCAACTTCACCATGCTGGTCGCGGTGTTCGTGTTGCAGAACGCGATCGGCTGGGTGTTGGACCTGTGGCCGCGCACGGAGACGGACGGTTGGAGCCCGGTTGCCTATGACTGGGCGATGGGCGTGACCGTCGTGCTGCAGGCCGTGACCGTGGTATGGCTGGTGATGCCCAGACGGTCCGACAGGGCGGCGTGATGGCGCCCTGTCGGCCTGGCGCCTGGCGGCCAGGCGAGGGACTGGGGCGTTAACCCGGCAGTTCCAGGACGTTCTTCGCCAGGATGTTCCGCTGGATCTCGTTGGATCCGGCGTAGATCGACGACGGCCGCGATTGCAGGAACAGCCCGGTCGGGTTCAGTTCGCGGTTGCCGTCCATCGGACCGAAGCCGCCGCCATACTCGCCGGAGATGTCCATCATCGTTTCGGTGATGCGTTGGAACAGCTCGGTCTGGTTGACCTTCAGCATAGATACGTCGGGGCCGAGCGTCTCGCCGCGGCGGACTTTGTTTACGAAGGTCTCGTAGAGGTCCTTGTGGTCCTCCAGGTCCAGGCGCAGGCGGGTGTAGCGTTCCTGGAACTGCTCGTCTTCCCAGACGGCCATGCGTTCGGCCAGGCCCTTCAGCGCCTTCAGGGCGTAGGCGGACTGACGGGGGGAACCGGAGCCGATCCGCTCAAACCCCAGCAGGGCCTTGGCCATGGTCCAGCCCTTGTCGATCTGGCCGACCAGGTTGTCCTTCGGCACGCGGACATTGTCGAAGAAGGTCTCGCAGAATTCGTCCGCCATATCGATGTTGGTGATCGGGCGGACGGTGATGCCGGGGGTGTCCATCGGCACCAGCAGGAAGCTGATGCCTTCCTGCTTCTTGGCGTTCTTGTTGGTGCGGACGAGCAGGAAGATCCAGTTGGCGTCCATCGCGAGCGACGTCCAGATTTTCTGCCCGTTCACGACCCAATGATCGCCATCCAGCACGGCTTCGGTGCGCAGGGAGGCAAGGTCGGAGCCGGCGTTCGGCTCGCTGTAGCCCTGGCACCAGATATGCTCGCCGGAGCGGATTTTCGGCAGGAAATGCTGCTGCTGGTCGGGGCGGCCAAATTTGATCAGCAGCGGGCCGATCATGGTCATGCCCATGTCGTTCAACCGGGAGCAGCCGTGGCGTTCCTTTTCCTCCAGGAAGATCAGTTGCTTGGAGGCGGAGATGCCCATGCCGCCGAATTCCGCCGGCCAGTTTGGGCAGAGCCAGCCCTTGTTGGCGAGGGCCATGTACCAGGGCTTGTTCTCGCTGAAATGCAGCCGGCGCGGCGGATTGCGGAGTTCCGGCGGATAGGTCTCCTGGATCCAGGTCCGCACATGCGTACGGAACTGGTCGTCGGACATGGAGTCGAGGTTTTCCGAAGCGACGGCGGTGGCCATGGTGGCGTTCCTATCCTGCGATGCGTTTCCGGGACACGCTTCCCGAGGGCATTCTGACCTGTTTCCAACCGTCCGAGACAACAACCGATGCACCGGGCTGGACCCGGCACCCGCGCGCCGCAACGCCAAGGGGGGCCGGGCGGGGGCGGGTTGCCGGATCAGGTCCGGCAACGGCGGTAAGGCGGCGTCTGTGGGCTATTGTTCAGGCCGGGGGCTATTGTTCAGGCCGGGGGCTATTGTTTAGGCCGGTTGATTTGAATCCATGCCCGAAGCGTCGGTGGATGGCAACCGCCGCCGCCGGGCCTCGGGCGGGGTCACGCAACAATTGGTCGAGACATTCGCCGCAAGTGCGGACATGAGTGGCCCGCCGCCACCGATGGCGTGCACCGGCCACGCACGACCCTGGAGCGGCCCTTTCGACAAGCAGGGGGCCGCCTGAACGGACCCTCAGAGATTCCCGGCGATCCAATCCTTCAATCGGCTCTTGGGCAGCGCGCCGACCTGCGTCGCGGCCGGCTTGCCGTCCTTGAACAGGATCAGGGTCGGGATGCCACGCACGGCATAGTCGTTCGGCGACATTGGGTTGCTGTCGATATCGACCTTCGCGACGGTCAGCTTGCCGGAAAACTCGCCCGCGAGTTCTTCCAG
>CAMATI010000385.1 GCA_945861095.1 Asaia bogorensis
TGCGCAATCGTCTGGGACAGCTACGAGGCTATTGTCGATGCGTGTTGCAAGGCTTGGAACTTCCTCGTCTCCGATCCAGACCGGATCCGCTCCATTGGCGCCAAGGCCTCCCTTTGGGCATGTGTCAATGTTTAGGACGGTTGGTATAACCGCTCTCATTGCGAGCGCAGCGAAGCAATCCAGGGTCCCGGCGCCGTCGATCCGATTGGGTGCCCTGGATTGCTTCGCTGCGCTCGCAATGACGGCGGGGCTTGCCGGCGTGCCTCACTGGTTCGGCCGGTTGAGATGGGATTTCCGCTTTCAAACAGAAGCTTCATCCGTACCCGAGCGCTCGCAATGGCTCTCATGGGCGGTTTGCTCGGCCCGATCACCGGATAGGTGGTGACCCGGAAAGATCACCACCCTCGTGGGTCCGTCAGACCTCCGAATAGCCGGACCCGCGTCGGGTCACGCCACGGCCCTGCGCGGTCTCGATCCAGCCGAATTCTTTCAGGATCTGCTGGCTGTAGGTAACACGGCCGTTGACCTTTTCCGCCGGCTCGCTTGCCAGCAGCAGGGTCGCCTTCGCCATCAGGATCGGGTGTTCGCCCTTGGGGTCGTCCATCCCGGTCACCAGCTTGAAATGCACCGTGCCGGGAGTCGGCACGACCTGCGACGGCGAGACCGCGGTCACACTGATCCCACCGTAATGAGCGACCTCCTGCGCCAGACCCTGGGTAAAGCGCTCCAGCGCCGCCTTGGTCGCGCCATACATCACGCCGCCCTGGACGGTCTGATCGTCATACGGCCCGCGGCCGGGGCCGATGGCGGAACCGGAGCTGATGTTCACGATCGCGCCCGACCAATTGGCGATCATGTCCTTCAGCACTTCCTTCGACAGAATGAAGGGCGCGTGCACGTTGACCGCGAAGCAGCGGACCCAGCGGCTGGTCGGGTAGCTCTCGGTCGGCAGGTAATAATTCAGCGCGGCGTTGTTCACCAGGATGTCGACGGTGCCGTACGCCTTGCGGGCGGCCTCCACCAACGCGATGCACTCGGATTCCAGGGAAACGTCGGCGGTGACAGCGGTTGCCTCGCCCCCGGCGTCCCGGATGGCCTGCACAGTGCGGGACAAGGAGCCTTCCAGCATCCGATGGTCGCCTTCGTTCAGGGTGCGCGCGGCACAGACCACCTTGGCACCTTCCGCGGCGAACAACTCGCTGATCTGCTGGCCGATGCCGCGGCTGGCTCCGGTCACGATGGCAACCTTGCCGGTGAGCTTGCCCATGCTGCGCTTCCTCCTATTGTTCGGGACGGCATTGTCCGGTTCGTCGCGCCAAGGTGCAAGCGGGGCCGAGGACCAATCTGACAAGGGGCGTAGGGATGGCTGTGTTCGAGCACATGATCGTGGATTGTCCACCGTTCCAGGCGGCGGACGTTGGCGCCGAAATCCTGTGTCGCGGATCGGCATCGCCCGGGCGTCTGTTCGGCGTTTTCTCCCCGCAGATCGGACTGAGCGTGAACCGGCTGGTCATCCTGACGGAATTCCCGGATGCGGCCTCGGTTCCGGCGGGACCGCCGGCTTGGCTGGATGGCCAGTCCGTTACGGTCGAGCAGCGGGAACTCTGGGAACCCGCGCCTCGCCCCGCCGCCGGAGAATCGCTGATCGATGCAGGGGGCTACTACTCCCACCGCCGCTTCGATTGCCGTGTGGCGGATTGGCCGCGCTTCCAGCAACTGTCCGTCACCGCGTGGGATAATTTCGAGGATGTGCACGACACAAGGGTGGTTGGCTTCTGGCGCGCCGTCACCGCCCCGGCGCCCGGTTTGGTGCGGGTCTGGTTGATGGCCTGGTACCGCGACCTCGCCGCCTGGGAGGGGTCGCGGTGGTACCAGGCATCCCCCGATCCCGCCGCGAAAGCCGCGTTCGAGCGATTCCGGGAAAGACGCACCCTGACCGTGGACAGCGCCGTCTCCATCCTGCGGCGACTGACCTGATCCGCGCCGGCACGAGCCAGCCGATCCGCACAAACCGCCGCGACCAAACAGCAGCCGACACCGGCTGACTGGCTACTTCCTTGATCTACATCATTCCCACGCGGTCGGTTTGCCGTCACCCTGCCGAGGCAAGCCACAGGGCACGTCATGCATGCACAGTTGAGGCGTTTCGGTATCGTGGCTCTCGCTATGTCGTTGCTCTGGCGCCCCGGCCCCGCCCATGCGATCGCGGATCCGTTGGAACCGTTCAATCGGGCCATGTTCACGCTCAACACAGCCGTGTTGGATTATGTCATTACACCTGTCGGAGAGATCTCGGCGGCATGGCTGCCAGTTGGGATACGCCAGGCGGCTGGACGTTTCTATGCCAATCTGAATGAGCCGGAGTTCATCGCGACGAACCTGCTGGAGGGCAATTTCGACGACGCCCGCATTTCCATGCAACGGCTGGCGGTCAATTCAACGCTTGGTATTGGTGGTCTGTTCGATCCGGCGACCGGGTATGGCTGGGTGTCACGCCAGCCGGAATTCACCGAGGCGGTGTGCGGCCTTGGTGTGCCCGCTGGGGCCTATCTCGTTCTGCCTCTGGTCGGCTCGACCAATGTCAATTCGACGGTGTTTCTGTCGTCGCTTTGGGTCGGGCATCTTTATGTGCTCGCGCTGGTTTCGAATTGGCTGATGGCCGCCGAATTGGCGATCGACGTTGCGGTCGCCGCAGCGCTGTTGCGCCACGCCGCCAATCCCACCGACCCGGTCAGCAGTGACCCCTACCACGTGCAGCGCCATGACTATGACGTGTTTGTCAAATCGGCGTGCACGTCGCACCCGGCGGTCCGACCGGCGGGATAGGAGCGACCGAGGGTGTGAGCCGCTCGACCTGCTCACCCTCCCTCTTCAGCCGCGCGATCCACACACGGTTACGTCTCCCTCGGTGTGACGGCCTGCTCGCCTCAGGCCGCGGCCTTCACGAACGGATTGCGCAATACGCCAAGTCCGGTCAGCTCGACCTCCACCACGTCCCCATGCACCAGATCGGGGGAGGTACCGTCCGTGCCCATCCAGATCACATCCCCCGGATAGAGCGTGATGTATTTCGTTATCGCCGCGATGTAGTGCGCGATCCCGAAAATCATGTCGTTGGTCTTGAAGCGCAAATCTTCCTTGCCGTTGACCCGAATGACGGTTTCCATCGCGTCCAGATCGACCTCGGTCTCAATGAACGGGCCCATCGGCTTAAACGTGTCGGTGTTTTTGCCGCGCCAGAACGTGCGGTCGCCGCGCTGCCAGGTGCGTTCGCTGACGTCGTTGCCGATCGTGTAGCCGAACACGCAGGAGAACGCGTTGTCCTCGGTCAGGTGCTTGGCCTGCTTGCCGATCACGACCACGAGTTCGCCTTCGTAGTTCATTTTCGGCGGCGCATGGGCCGGGATCACGACATTCTCGCCATCGGCACACAGGGCGTTGTTGGCGCGGTAGCCGATATCGGCCTTGGCCGGAAACACCGGCTCCACGCCGCGCTTATGCGCCATTTCGCGGATATGCGCGGCGTAGTTGATGCCGGCGCAGTAGAAGGTCTTCGGGATGACCGGCACTTCGATCTTCACGTCGGACAGTTTCAGGGTCCGGCCGGTGGGCTTTGCCTCACCCCAGGGCTCGCCGTCGATTTCGGCGACCGTGTCACCGGTGACCGAGCCGTAAGCCGTCTTGCCGTCGTTGGAGAATCGCACCCAGCGCATGGTTCTTGTCCTTTGTTACGCCGCAACCAGTTCGCGCGCGGGGCGCAGGAATTCCGGATCGAAGACCTTGGTCGCCATGACCTGGCATCGGCGCATCAGGCGGATTTCGTCGGGGGCGTAATCGGCTATGGCGCGGTGGATGGTGCCGAGGTGGTCCCAGATCAGCAGGTCGTTCTCGTTCCAGTCATGCGTGTAGCGGAACCGCATTTCCAATTGGTGTTTGAACAGGAAGTCCAGCATCTCAGTGCTTTCCCGCTGGGAAAGCTCATTGATGCGCATCGCGTAGCCTTCGTTGCAATACAGCACCTTCCTGCCGGTGATCGGATGCGTCATGAAAATCGGGTGCACGACGGGCGGACGGCGCTTGCGCTGCTCATCCGTCATCGCCGGGCGGCCGCTGGCCTTATGCTGACGCATATGCTCCCAGAATTTTTCGAAATCATGGGTGGCGGTCATGCCGTCCAGCCGCGTCTTGATGTCCTGCGGCAGGGCGTCATATGCGGCGTGCATGTTGGAGAATTCGGTGCCGCCCAACGGCACGCCGTTCCGACGCGGAATGCGGATGCCGTACAATACGTTCACGAAGCCCATGATGTCGCGATAGGACATGTCGGTGTGCCAGTCCTGTCCGGCATCGGGGCTGCCGATATACTCACCGTTTTCCTTGATGTTGGAGAGTATCCCAACCTCGGGGAATGGGCGATCGCGGTTGATCGTGCTGATCGGATTGCCCTGGATTTCCCCAAACAGTTCGGAAAACCGCTTCACGTCGCCGATATCGAGTTGCTGGTCCGGAAAGCGCAGCACGCCGTGATGGCCGAGCGCGTGGAGGATGCGGGCGAATTGGGGGGCGGGGATGGGTTGGGAGAGGTCGATGCCGCGGATGGTTGCGCCGAGGATCGCGCCGGTTGGTTCGACGGTCAGCATGGGGAAGTCCCTCCAGTCAGTTGAACCGACGATACCGCCGAGCGGGGCGGTCGTCCATTGGGAGGGGGATTCGGGGTTTGGTAAGGAGTTGCCGGTAGGTTTCGCGCCTCCCAAGGTGTCGGAGTGGGTCATGTACCAAAATCAGTCATTGACGCAGTCCGTCGTTGAGCTATATGGTGATGTCAGTTTCGAGTGGGACTAGGCGAAGAGTAACCGGAACCAGCGGCAGCGGAACCTGCCATTCGATCTGGCGCCGCTTCTGTTCGCGGGCCCGCGGTTGATCACCGAGGATCGCCGCAAGGATTACGGCGAAACGCGATTTCAGTTGACCGGCTTGGTCGACGGCGCGTTCTTCTTTTGCGTCTATACCATGCGAGCGAATGGCGTGTGCCGGATCATCAGTCTGCGACATGCCAAAAGGAAGGAAAGAGATGCCCATCGTGCGGCGCACCCTGGCTGACATCGACCTCAGCAAGATCGAATGGCGGCGCGATCCGCCGTCCGATGAGGAAATCGACGCCCAGATCGCGTCCGACGAGGACACCTGCCCCGTCTGGACCGACGAAGACTTCAAGAACGCCATCCGCGTTCCCCCGATGTTCAATGCCGACAATGTTCGCGCCATCCGCCAGGCTCTCGGACTGACCCAGGAAGCTTTCGCGCGACGGTTCGGCTTTTCGGTCGAGACCGTGCGTAACTATGAACAGGGCCATCGTCACCCCACCGGACCCGCCCG
>CAMATI010000386.1 GCA_945861095.1 Asaia bogorensis
GACGCGCTGGATCGCGTGCGCACCGCCGACATCATGCAGGCGGGGCGCGAACGGGTTTCGACCGCGGGCATGGGGGATGCGGTTCTGGCGGCGCTCGACCGGTTGCACGGCACCTGACGATGTCAGAGGCGCGGGAACTGCTGCGGCACGGGCGCGAACAGGCCGCGCTCGGCGACCGCGATGCGGCGATCGAGGCCTATCGGCGCGCAATCCTGGCGGATCCGCGCGATTCGGCGACCTACGCGCATCTGACCAGCGCCCTGTTCGTCGGCGGCTTCCTGCCCGAGGCGCGGCGGATCCTGGAGATCGGACTGCAACAAATCCCGGGCTCGCCGGTGCTGCGTTGGGCCGCCTGCATGGTCGCGTTGCCGATCGTTCCGGCGTCGGTGCAGGAGCGCGAGGAGGGAATTGCCGCCTTCGCCCAGGCCTTGCACGCCCTGCGCGCGGTGTGTTTCGCAAGCCAGGCCAGCGTGGCCGAAAGCCTGCAGGCGGTGGGGTTCCTGTCGCCGTTTCTGCTGCCTTATCTGGGACACTGCGATCCCGCGCTGATGGCGCTGCACGGCGGGCTCGCGGCCGATATCCTGGCCGCTGCGTTTCCGTTCAACACCAGCGTATCCCGCGCGCCGAGGGGACTGGGCGACCCCATCCGGGTCGGCATCGTTTCCGGATTTTTCCTGCGCCATTCCGTATGGCGTATGCCGACGCGTGGCTGGGTGGATCACATCGACCGGTCCCGCTTTCGCCTGTTCGGTTATCACACGCGTCCCGAAACCGACACCCAGACCGAGTATGCCGCGGAGACATTCGACAAGTTCGAAGCCGGCGTGCGTCCCCTGTTCGAATGGGTGCGGATGATCGAGGAGGACGCGCCGCATGTGCTGATCTATCCGGAAATCGGCGCCGACCAGATCAGCCTGCAACTGGCGGCGTTGCGCCTGGCGCCGGTGCAATGCACCACGTGGGGACAGCCTGTCACCACCGGGCTGCCGACGATCGATCATTACTTCTCCAGCGCGCTGATGGAACCGCCCGACGCCGATATGCACTATACGGAGAACCTGGTGCGGTTGCCCGGATTGGGAACCGTGTTCAAGCCCGAATACATGGTCTGGGAAGACCCGCTGCCCGAGAGCGATCTATGGGCGGCCACGGATTTTCCGGATGATGCCGTCCGCCTGTTATGCTGTCAGGGGACGCCCAAGTATCGGCCGGAATACGACGACCTGTATGCTCGTATCGCACTGGAAATGCCGAGCGCGCGCTTTCTGTTCATCGACATGGGACAGCGTGGCAAGGATATTTTCTGGGGCCGGCTGCATGCCGCGTTCGCCCGCCACGGGCTGGATGCGACGATCTATTGCCGCTTCATGCCCCTTCTGCCGCAGGCCGGTTTTTCGGCGCTGATCCGGGGCTGTCACGTGTATCTCGATACGATTGGCTGGGCGGGCTGCAACACCACCGTGGATGCGATCGGCCACCATGTCCCGGTGGTGACCTTGCCGGGCGACACGATGCGATCCCGGCATGGCCTGGCGATTCTGTCGATCGTCGAAGTGACCGATACGATCGTCCATACGGTTGAAGACTACATCGCGATGGTCGTGCGCCTCGGTCGCGACCCAGTCTTTCGCGAGTCGATTTCCCAGCGTCTGGCCGCCGGTAAATCGCGGCTTTACGGGGATATCGCACCGGTCCAGGCGCTGGAAGCCTTTCTGGAAGACGCGGTCGATCGCGCACTGGGTCAATAACCGACCGCCGCGAATGGTCTGGACGGTCGACCGGGCCAGCCAGACGCGCGTTGTTCCCAGCGGGCATTGTTCCCAGCGGGCATTGTTCCCAGCGGGCGTTGTCCCCAGCGGGCGTTGTTTCACGATAAAGCCTGGATCGATGACGCAACGCCCCCTGGCAAGGACCGGTGCGGTCAGGGCAGATCCAGCCTGACCTCCACCGCCGCGTTGGCGATCACCGCGATGTCGTGGCCCTCGCTGTCCGGCACATCCAGCCCGCCCTTCACCGCCCGAACCGTTACCATCCCGTGCGGCAGGGTCTTCTTCACCGCGTCGGTATCGACTTTCGACGGTTGCTGGACGCCGATCGTGACGTCCACTTTCATCGTCTTCGAATCAACGCCCAGCGAACGGATCATGCTGAGCGACGAATGGTGGATGGCGTCCTGCACGGCGCGGATCGCGGCTTTCGTGTAGTCGCCGCCATGCAGGTCGTTGCCGGTGCCCATTTCCAGGATCACACGCTTCAATGCCATGGGTCTTCTCCGGCTTCAGATATCAAGCCGCACGATGGCGGCGGCGCTGGCGATAACGGTCAGACTGGTGCCCTCATCATTGGGGATTTCCAGTCCGCCTTCCACGACGGTGACGGTGCCGGTGCCGTGCGGCAGCACCGCCAGCACTTCTTCCTTGTTCACCAGATGTGGCTTGGGTACGCCGATCAGGACTTCCACCTGCATCGAATCGACATCCTTGCCCAGCGCCGCGGCGACGCTCAACGAATTGTGCCACAGCGCGTCGCGCAATGCGCGCACCGCCGCCTTTGTATAATCCGCGCCGCGGATATCGGTGCCCATGCCGATTTCCAGCGCCATGCGTTTCAACGCCATTCCCGCTTCCTTCCCACGCTATCCAGCATCCGGACCAATCGGCCGGCTTCCCGGGACTCTACGCCGTCAGCGCGGCACCGTCATCCCAGGGGTACACGAAGGGGTTCACGCGAACGTCGGGCCGTAGTGTCTGTTCGGAAACATAACGGACCTTTTCAGCGGGCTACCGTGGGCGTCCGGTGCGTTGCGGCCGCTCATTGATGAACCCGCATCGCTTTCGGGGTCGCGCCTGCCAGCCGCCTGATGGTAGTCCGCTGAAAAGGCACACTATGTTTCCGGACAGACACTTATGCCACCCGCCGCTGCAACCCCGCGGGGGCGCAGGTCGACGAATTTGGTTTCGCCGTCTTCGGATGAAATGATCCGGGCGTGCGGGAAGGAATACATCCCCGCCGCTTCCTTGAAGATGTAGTCGGTGCGCCATTGCCGGTTGCTCATCCGGCGGTGGTCGTCGGCGGACAGGATGTTGCTGTTTTCATGCAGGTTGGAGATGCCGGCGGCAAACCGCATAAGGGTAGGGGCCTGTCGTGCCTTGCCGGCAGGGGTTGTTTGCCCGGGTGCGATTGCATGGCGAGCCGATGGCGATAAGACTGCTTGGGGATCCGGGCGGGACCGGTCCGGGCACACGCGTCGAACAGGCAAGGGGTACACCCATGATACTGACACGAAAAAGCTTTCTGGCGGCGGTCGCGGTCGGGGCTGGCCTGCTTGGCGGCGCCGGTGCGGCCTGGGCGCAAGCGGCGGAACCGGTTTCGTCCGAGCAGATCGCGCGGATCCTGGCCAGTCCGGACCGTAGCGCCGCGGATCGCACCAACGACCTGCGCCGCAAGCCGGAACATCTGCTTGGCTTTTTCGGGGTTCGTCCCGGGATGATCGCACTCGATCTCAGTGCGGCCGGCGGCTACACGACAGAGCTGCTTGCCCGGGCGAGCGGCCCCAACGGGAAGGTGTATGGTCAGAGCCGACCCCCGAGCGAGCCTGGCAGTCCGCCGTCCAGGCCGCCGGCCGCGCCGGAGGGCAACAGCCATCCGACCGCAACGCAAGCGGCGCCCATCGCAGCGCCCGCCCCAGCAGCACCAACCGGGGCGCCCGTCCCCCCGGCTGCCCCACGGCGAACGTCACCGGCGGCACTGGCCGACCGGGACGCCAAACTGCGCGCCGCCGGTATTCCGGCCGCCCCGATCGTCGCGGTGTCGCGGCCGTTCGAAGACCCGATACCGCCGGACCTGGCGGCGGGGAGCGTCGATATCGTGACTTTGATGTTCAACTACCACGACCTGGGACATATGGGCGTGGATCGCGCCGCGATGAACCGGGCCGTGTTCGGTGTCGTCAAATCGGGCGGGATTTACGTCATTGCCGATCACGCCGGCCGACCGGGCACCGGCATCTCGGAAGCCGGTACCTTGCACCGGATCGAGGAAGCCTTCCTGCGGCAGGAGGTTGAAGCCGCGGGGTTCAAACTGCTGGCGGAGGGAGGTTTTCTGCGCAATCCCAATGACCCTCGGGACAAGAATACGCCTGACCCGCCGCAGCCGAAGGACCAGTTCGTGCTGAAATTCGTCAAGCCCTGATCCGTGCGTGCATCCGAAGCGCGGTTTCGGGCAATCCCACCGGCGTCGCGGCGAAGGAATTTGCCGCAATCGTGGTCGGCTGCGCTATGAACGCGACCTGACCGGCGACGGTCGGACGCCGCGAGGCGCGCCGATCTCGTCTGTCGGTCGATGGGACCATGGGCGGATTGATCGCGATGATGCTGCACAGTTTACGGGGAAAGATCGGCCCAGGTTTCGGTGATAGCGCCGGCATGGTCGTCCGGGCGCGGGCGCCGTTGCGGCTTGGACTGGCAGGCGGGGGCACCGACGTATCGCCGTATGTCGATCTGTATGGTGGCGCGGTGATGAACGTCACCATCGACCGCTACATCTATGCCACGATCGAATTGCTGGACGGCGAAGAGGTGCTGTTGGAAAGCCACGATCTCGGCCTTTCCGCGCGCTATCCGGCGACCGCGTCCCTGCCGATCGACGGTCGGCTGGACCTTCCGAAGGCCGTCTATAACCGGATCGTTCGCGATGCCCTGGGCGGCCAGGCACTGCCCTTGCGGATCTCCACGTATTCGGAGGTTCCGGTGGGCTCCGGTCTTGGGTCCTCGTCCGCCCTGGTTGTGGCGGTCTTGCAGGCGTTCGCGGATTTCTGCGCCCTGCCGCTGGGGGAGTATGATGTCGCCCGCCTGGCGTTTCTGATCGAACGCCAGGACCTGGGCCTGCATGGTGGGCGCCAGGATCAGTATGCGGCGACATTCGGCGGCTTCAACTTCATGGAGTTCGGCGCCGACGACCGGGTGATCATCAATCCGCTGCGCGTGAAACCCCATGTGGTGAACGAATTGGAAGCACAGACCGTCCTCTGTTTCACCGGCGTCAGCCGGGAGGGCGCGACGATCATCGAGGAGCAATCGCAGAACGTTCGCGCCGGTGCCGCGCGTCCGATCGAGGCGATGCATCGGCTGAAAGCGTCCGCCGTGGAAATGAAGGAGGCGCTGCTTAAGGGCGACCTGAAGCGGGTGGGGGAGACGTTGCGGTCCACCTGGTCCAGCAAATGCGGATTCCGACGAAGGCGGCCACCGATTCCAATTTGATCGCGGCCACCATTCCAATCTGATGGCGGCCAGGCTGGCATCGTCTCGCGGGCCGATTTTGGTCATGTCATGATGGTCATAGCCGGGTCAAGCGGCAGCGCCTTGTTTG
>CAMATI010000387.1 GCA_945861095.1 Asaia bogorensis
ATCTGCGGCGGAAAGGCGCGATGTCGTGAGCCTGTCGTGAAGCCAGTCGGAAAGCCGGATGCGGGAAATCCGCCAGTCCGGTTTGATGAGCGGGGAGGGGAAACGGATCGCTTTGGTGATACCGCGCCTCTCCTCGACTCTACTGGTGAGAATCGCGGAGCCGCGATTCGTTGCGTCCCGAACCAATTGGCATCTCCCGGACAGGCAAGGCGTCCTGGTATCGGTCCGCGATTCTCCACCACGAAGACACGAAGGGCACGACGAAGGCAGGTTGCGGCAGCGCCACCGGTGATGTGGGGCGGCCAGACCGCAGCCTCGCACGCTCCCCTCGGCTTTTTGCCCCAAGCCGCTTTGGGGCGGCGTGGCCTGGTGCAAGGCGCCCGCGGCGAAGCGGCGCATCGTCCACGGCCGCGGTGTGCGGTTTGGGGGAATGCTGAGCGGACATGCTGCGTGGAAGGGCAGATTGAGCAAAAGGCATGCAGGTGCTGGCAGATGTTTAACGGCGGGGAAACGCAACGATACCCCCCGAATCCCGCATGGAATCGTAACAAAACCCCGCCGATTCCGCGCCAGATCGGAACGATTTGCGAAATCCTCGAACTTAAAGTGAAATCTTAAGTCCACCAGAAATACGCAACCAGAACAGTGCCATGTGACGCGACTTTAAGACCAGATCCGAGGATTCGCGAAATCGGCCGAAGCCCCCTGGCGACCAATATTATTCCTGAGACAATTTTGTTAACCATTGCCGATTCCTTGGGCAAACCGCCCCGTCGACCGCGTCCGGGCACCAGAAAACCGCGCGAAACCGCGAAAAATCGCATTTCGCTTGCCGCCGCTCGGCCGGTCATGACAGAACGGAATATGAACGCCAATGCCCCCTTGCATGCCTCGATCCGCGGTTTCCGTCGCGTTTGTAGCCGAGCGGCGGCCAGTTTATGCATGGTGGAATGGGCTGCTTGGGATGAATCGCACACGCAGAGTCGAAAATCGTGCCTTGGTGACCGCGGCACGTCGTGCGATCGGGCGGTTAGGCGTGCAAGCACCCGGTCGGCCGGCACAGGACCGCGATGCGGCGGCCTGGTCGTGGCGGTAAGCGTCCGGTCCCGATGGGCGCCAGCCCGGATTGTGCCCACGGACCGTCTGGGGTGCCCGCTCGGTCGCGACATCGGCGAACACGATGGTATATCGCCGCGTCGGAACACCGGCACGCGCAACCTGCTGGCCGGGTCGGCGGGCCTTCGGGATAAGCGTCATCCCCCGGTAGCATTCCAGCCCGTTTCGCGACATAACGGCGCCAAGGAGTGCCCCCTATGACGACAACATCCCAAGCGCGCTGGACCCCCGATTCATGGCGCGCCTGCCCGATCCGCCAGGTCCCGAGCTATCCGGACCAGGCCAGCCTCGAAGAGATGGAGCGCCGGATCGGCAAGTATCCGCCGTTGGTGTTCGCCGGAGAGGCGCGCCGGCTGAAGGCGTATCTCGCCCTGGCGTCGGAAGGGAAAGCCTTCGTCCTGCAAGGCGGCGATTGCGCCGAGAGCTTTGCCGACTTCACCGCCAACATCATCCGCGACACGTTCCGCGTGCTGTTGCAGATGGCGGTGGTGCTGACCTTCGGTGCGTCCCTGCCGGTGGTGAAGATGGGCCGCATGGCCGGGCAGTTCGCCAAGCCGCGTTCGTCCGACAACGAAACCGTGGGCGATGTCACCCTACCCAGCTATCGCGGCGACATCATCAACGGGCCGGAATTCACCTCGGACGCGCGTATTCCCGACCCGAAGCGGATGGAATTCGCCTATTTCCAGTCGGCCAGCACGCTCAATCTGCTGCGGGCGTTTGCCTCGGGCGGCTATGCGGATCTGCATGAGGTGCATCGGTGGAATCTCGGCTTCGTGGAGCGTTCCCCGTTGGCCGACCGCTATCAGGACCTGGCGCACCGCATCGATGAAACGCTGTCCTTCATGACGGCATGCGGCATGACCAGCGCCACCACCCGCGATCTGCGGGAGACCGACTTCTATATAAGTCATGAGGCGCTGCTGCTGCCGTACGAGCAGGCTTTGGCGCGTGTCGATTCCACCAGTGGGGACTGGTATGGCTGTTCGGCGCATTTTCTGTGGATCGGCGACCGCACGCGCCAGGCGGACGGGGCGCATGTCGAATTCCTGCGCGGCGTGAAGAACCCGCTGGGCATGAAGGTCGGCCCGACGCAGGAACCCGACGATCTGCTGCGCCTGCTGGATATCCTGAACCCGACGAATGAGGCCGGGCGCATCACCCTGATCAGCCGCATGGGGGCCGACAAGGTCGGTGCCCGACTGCCCGGGTTGATCCGCGCGGTGGAGCGGGCCGGTCACAAGGTCGTGTGGCTGTGCGATCCGATGCACGGCAACACCATCACCACCGGGGACAAGCTGAAAACCCGCAATTTCGACGCCATCCTGCGGGAAGTGCGCGGCTTCTTCGACGTGCACGCGGCGGAGAACACCTGGGCCGGCGGCGTTCACGTCGAAATGACCGGCAAGGACGTCACCGAATGCACCGGCGGCGCGCACGAACTCGGTGAATCCGACCTTGCCGCGCGTTACGAGACCTTCTGCGATCCGCGGTTGAATGCGGAACAATCCCTGGAACTCGCGTTCCTGGTGGCGGAGGAGTTGAAGCAGCGGCGGTCTCCGGCCGTGCAACCGGCACTCGCGGCGCAGTAGCGGGATGACGGACAGCGGCGACGATGTGGGTGCGGTGTCGGATCTGACGGGTGGAGGCCCGGGTGGTGGAGGCCCGGGTGGTGGAGGCCCGGATGGTGGAAGTCTGGCGGGTTTGGGGGCGGATATCGCCGCCAGGACCGACAGCTACTTCAACCGCACCAAGCGCATCGTCGCACGTTTCGGCGACAAGCAGGTCATCTACGCCATCTTCCTGCGCCGACCGGTCATCTCCGCCCCCCGGTTGATGCTGGACTGGCTGCGGCTGGCGGCGCGGGAACGTGGGGTGGCGATCGGCATCGACCTGGTGCATCGGGAAGGCAATTGGGTCGGCGCCGGGGAGCCGATCGTCTATCTGACCGGCAGCATGGTCCAATTGTCGGACCTTGAGACGATCCTGTTGCAGAAACTCGGTGCGGCGTGCGTGGCGGCCCACAACGCCTATCAAATGAGCCTGGCCCTGCCGAATGTCGCCTTCCTGGCGATGGATGCGCGCCACTGTGCCGGGGCGGAAATGCAGGACATGATGGCCTATGCGGCATCTGTCGGCAGTTCGGCGGCGCAGCATGAGGGCGCGAAAGGCTTCGTCGGCAACGCCAATGACGGCACCGCGCACTGGTTCGGCACCGGACGCGGCATGGGGACGATGCCGCATTCGCTGATCGGCTATGCCGGATCGACGGTGCGCGCGGCGGAAATGTTCCGCGAAACCTTCCCCGAGGAGCCGATCACCGTCCTGGTGGATTATTTCGGCCAGGAGATCACCGACGCAATCGCGGTCTGCCGGCGCTTCCCCGATCTGGCGGCGACGGGGATGCTGTCGTTCCGGTTGGACACGCATGGCGGGCGGTTCCTGGAAGGTCTGGATCCCGCGGAAAGCTACGCGGTGCTGGATCGGCGCGCGCCCGGGGCGATCCGCCGCTATCGTAGCGAAACGGAATTGCGCTACCTGGTCGGCACCGGCGTGTCCGCCGCCGCCATCTGGTTCACCCGGGAAGCATTGGACAAGGCGGGGTTCCCGAATGCGCGGATCGTGGCCTCGTCCGGGTTCGGGGTGGACAAGTGCCGGGTGATGGCGGATGCGAAAGCGCCGATCGACGTGGTCGGCACCGGCAGTTTCATCCCCGATTCCTGGCACGAAACCTACGCCACCGCCGATATCGTCGAATATGACGGCATGCCCATGGTCAAGGTTGGCCGGGAATTCTTGCTGCGCAAGAACGGCGCACGAAAGAAAGCCGGGGGCTGATCCGGGTTGATCCATGTCATGCACGGTGCCGTGATCGATGACTAGTCTGGGTTCTGACTGCAACCGGACCATGGCAAGCGGACGTAGAGATGAAACTGCAGGACCTCGAACGGGTAAATCACCTTGTGTCGGAACTCGCCGACATCAAATCCTTGATAGATATGGCGCAACGGGCCGAACCGATGGCATTTCAGTTGTTTATCGAGGCACCCGGGGATGCCAGCCTGCGCATGTCGATGGAGGGCGCCAGCACGACGCATTCGCGCGGGATCAATACCTCGACCGGGTTTCTGGACAGTATCAAGCTGCTGGCGGTCGAGGAGCTGCAGGCGCACAAACAACAGGTGCTGTCCGAACTCATGGCACTGGGCGTCGATCCGGAGGCGTGATGGCCGGCCGATCGCGACACGGCGTAACGACCGCGTGGCCACCGGTCCGTGCAACCCGGTTCAGGGGGGCGTCAGGCCAAGCTCTGTCAGCGGCCAGGAATGCAGGGGGCCAAGCCGAGCGGTGTTTTTGGCGTGGTGTCGATCCATGCGGAGGAGGATGTCGGCGAGGAAACGGATCCCCTCGGCCAGGAACGGGCCTTTGTTCAGCATCACGCACTCCGCCCTCTGCGCCATCGCCGCATCCGTCGCCTCTGCTCGACTTGGCATGCCGTCGCTGACAAGACTGTCCAATACTTGCGTGGCCCAAATCACAGGCACATGCGCGGCCTCGCACAGCCACATGATTTCTTCCTGGATTTCGGACAGCCGGGCGAAGACGATCTCCACCGCCAGGTCCCCGCGGGCGATCATGACCGCGACCGGCCCGGTGGCGATCCCCTGGATGATCAGCCTGGGCAGGTTCCGCACCGCAAGCGGGGTCTCGATCTTCATAACGATCGGCAGCGGCCTGTTCGGCGCCGGCCCGGTCCCCGGGGGCAGGATAGCGATGACCGGAAACCCCGGCGATCCGCGCCAACGTCGCCCCGAGCGCCTGCAACGAACCGAGGACATGGGATTCGCTGCGCCCGAGCGTGGAAAGCCCATAATCGGCCAGTGCCGGCTGCAGATCGCTGATATCGTGGTGGCGCAATGCCAGATAGGCGGCGAGGTTGCACGCGCCCGGCAGGTCGTCCACGCCGCCTGGTTCGCGGGTCCAGCGTTTCAGCGTGTCGCTGGCCTCCTGTTCCACGGATGTGCGCAAATGCTCGATGCGATCCAGAATTTCATGGGCGTCGAGACGATTCAGTAATAGGGGCAAAACCGTGGGCACGCCGGTCTTGGGTTCCCCAAGCCGGTTGATCCTATCGGCAGCGCTCCGCGACTTTCGGTGCACCTGCCACTCAGGCAGGACGGAGCCGCGCTCTGACGTAATGGTCAAGTGGTGCGATGATCG
>CAMATI010000388.1 GCA_945861095.1 Asaia bogorensis
CCTCCCAAGAAGACCTCAAGGAGCGGATCGAGCGCTTCATCGCCTACTTCAACCGGACCATGGCGAAGCCGTTCAAGTGGACCAAGACGGGAAAGCCGCTTGCCGCTTGAGGGAATTGGCGTCGAAATTTCCGGCGCGCGGCACTAGAAAGATTTTGTCGCTCATTCATTAGCCCACCGCAGATTCCCCACACCGACCGGGCAACGGAGATGTTGTCGCTGGACCAAATGCTAATACAACGTGAAAAAAACGTCAAAAATAAACCTACTGAAGGATAACCGGGTCGATGCAACAAACACACGAACATATTCTCACGCTGGCGGCGCGAATTGTCGCCGCTCATGTCGGCAACAACAGTACTAGCACAGAAGCCGTCCCCGATCTGATCCGCGCGGTCTATGAGACACTGGCGGATGTGGGCCCCGCGGGCGTCCAATACATGCCAAACGATCGCGAATCCGTTGCTCCGAAGCGCGCTCGGCCCGCCGTCCAGGGCGACGCCGACCACGACGACTCCGGTCATGCCGACACCGTTCATGCGGATACCGTTCATGCGGATCATCTGGTTTGCCTGGAATGCGGCATGACCATGAAGATGCTCAAGCGGCATCTGGCGACGGTTCACGATCTGACGCCGGACGAATATCGCGCCAAACACAATCTGGCGGATGACTATCCGATGGTGACGGCGAACTACGCCGACCTGCGCTCTAAGCTTGCGAAGCAGAGCGGCCTGGGCAAGCGCCCGGAATCGGAAAAGCGCCGCCGCGGCTGGCGTTAACCGCTCGTCGTCTTCCAGGCACCCCGCACGCGCCGCCAAAAAGGCGGCCGAGCCGGGCAGCAATGGGGGACGGTTCGGGGATCCGTCAAACGGGGGCCGGTCGTGGGGACCGGGCGCCATTGACGACGGGGCGAGACAGTCGCGCGGTGTGGGGCACCAAACACTGTCATCGCGGATAGCGGCAACCGCCGGTTCTGGGGAACCGTCGCGGGAGTCGGTCTGCTGCGTATCCCATGCGTGCCGGTTGGGCGAGCACGCTACGGAGACGGGCGCCGAACCCCGGCCGGTAAAAATTGGATGGCGCGCGGCAACGCGCGCGGGGGGTCTCGTGCGGCAACGCGCGCGGGTGATAGCTCGCGGCAACGCGCGCGGGCTGGCGTGCGGCAACGCGCGTTTTTGCCAACCGCGCCAACCGATGACCTATGGGTGGCCGCTGTCATTGCGAGCGCAGCGAAGCAATCCAGGGCAACCAACGGGATCGATCATGCCAAGCCCCTGGATTGCGCCGCTACGCTCGCAATGACAGCGATCGTTGTCGCCATGCGTCACTGGTTCGGTCGACTGGTATCAGGCTTTCGTGCGAAAACGCGCGCGCGGGGCTTCACCCCCGCGTTTTGGGTTTGCCCGGCAGAGTGCGGGCCGGGCTGGGATGGTTGGCCCGCTCCGCCCGCTTGGGCTTCGCGGCGGGCTTAGGGGGAGTTTTGCCGGCGCGCAGATCGGCGATGGTCGCGCGGGTGGTGATCTGATCAGGATTCATCCGCAATTCGATGATCGCGGGCCGGCCACTGTCGACGGACCGCCGGAAGGCGGACGCAAAGTCGCCGGTTTCGGTCACGACCTCTCCATGGCCGCCGAACGCCTCCACGAATTTCGCGAAATCCGGGTTGGTCAGGGCGGTGCCGGAAACCCGCCAGGGATACGCACGCTCCTGGTGCATACGGATCGTGCCGAACATCTGGTTGTTGAACACCAGCACGATGGGCGCGACGCCGTGGTGGAAGGCGGTGGCGATTTCCTGCCCGGTCATCATGAAGCCGCCGTCGCCGACAAGGCTGACGACCATGCGATCCGGGAAGGCGATTTTCGCACCGACCGCCGCGGGCACACTGTAACCCATGGCACCGTTGGTCGGGCCGATATAGCGCTGGTTGCCGGTGAAATTGATGAACCGCGTCGCCCAGCCGGCGAAATTGCCGGCATCGGTGGTGACGATGGCGTCAGCCTCCAGCATCGCTTCCAGATCGCGCATCACCGTGCCCAGATTCAACGTGCCGTCATAGTTCGGCACCGCGCGCTGCGCCTCCCGCAATGACCGCAGTTCCTTGGTCCAGCGCGACCAGGCCGGCTTCACCGGGTCCAGCGCCGCCGCCGCATGGGCGAAGACGTTCAGATCCGACACGATCCCCAGCGCCGGGCGGAACACCCGACCGATCTCCGCGCCATCCGGCAGGATCTGGATGATCGGCGTGCCATCAACCATGTCCAGCAAGGTGTAGCCTTGGGTCACCGCATCGCCGAGGCGGCTGCCGATCGCCAGGATCAGATCGGCTTCCTTGAATTTGGCGATCAGCCCGGGATCGGACCCGACCCCCAGGTCGCCGGCGAAATTCTCCTGGGAGCCGTCGTAATGCGCCTGCCGCCGGAAACCCACCGTCACCGGAATGTCGTTGCCAACAAGGAACTGACGCAGGGCCGCCCTCCCCTCATCCGTCCAGCACGATCCGCCGACGACGGCGACCGGCTTCTTGGATTTGGCCAGCATGGCGCGCATCTGTTGCAGGGCGGCGGGATCGGGAAAGGCGACACTGACCGGCGCGCGCACGATGTCGGGCACGTCGACCTGGTCCTTCTGCATTTCCTCCGACAGCGCGATCACGACGGGGCCGGGCCGGCCGGATGTGGCGACATCGACCGCATGCGCCACGACCTCTGGGATGCGCCTGGCGTGATCGATCTGGGTCACCCATTTGGCCAGAGGCGCGAACATCTGGCGGTAGTCAACTTCCTGGAACGCGTCGCGTCCGGTGTCCCCATGCGGGATCTGGCCGATGAACAGCAGCATCGGCGTGCTGTCCTGCATGGCCACGTGCACGCCGATCGCGCCGTGGCAGGCGCCGGGGCCGCGGGTGACCATGGCGGCGGCCGGCCGGCCGGTGATCTTGCCATAGGCCTCGGCCATGTTGACCGCGCCGGCTTCGAAGCGGCACGTCACCAGCTTCAGCTTCTGACGCTGGTCATACAGGCCATCGAGCGTGTCGAGGAAACTCTCGCCCGGGACTTCGAACACGTGGTCGATCCCTTGTGCGACCAGCGCGTCGGCCAGCACGCGCCCGCCATGGCGTCCTTCCGGTCGCTTCGTGCCGCGAATCCCGCGCGCTTGCGTCAATGCCATGGACCTGTTCCCCGAACCGCGAATGTCATGGAAGATAAACGGATCGGCGTGCGTCCGTCACCTATGTGAAGGTCTCCTGTTTACCGGCAAGGGCGCGGTCTACAAGCGGTGGGGTCAGCCACCGGGCTTGCCACGAGCCTGCCACACCAATTGCTGATTTCCGCCGCGACCGGCGGACAGGGTGTTTCAGCCAATCGACGGATGGGGGCGGCGATGCAGAAGGGACCGGGATGGGATGGCGCGGTGGATCTGGTGCGCCGGCAGCTTCGTATGCTCCGCGACATCGCATCTGAAATCCACCTGACCACAGACGACACGGGGCGCGCCTTGTCGCTGTCGGACGCCGAATGGTCCGCCTGGGTGGATTTTCTGCGCAGCGGCCCGATGCCCGCCAAGCCGCGGCTGTCGGAGCTGCTGTACCGAGTCGGCGTAACCAGCTACAATCTGGCCAGTCTGACCGAGCCGAACCTGTATCAGCCCGCCCGGACATGGTAGCCATTCCGCGTCATGAACCCAGGAGGCGCGGATGCGGGCGATCTTCGTGCAGATCAAATGCGAGATGGGTCAGGCCTACGCCGTCGCTCGCCTGGCCGCGGACCGGATCGAGGAGATGTCGGAACTGTTTTCCACGTCCGGCCAGTATGACCTGCTTGGCAAGTTCTATCTCGAATCGGACCAGGATATCGGCCTGTTCGTGACGGAGAAGATCCAGACCCTGCCCGGGGTAAAGGACACCTATACGTTGATCACGTTCAACGCGTTTGGTTCGGCGCCATCGGCCTGAAGGAGCGTCGTCGCCATCGGTTCGCACCCTTTGCCGCGGGCCAGCCGACAACAGGCTTGATGGAAGACAGGGTGCCATGGCCGTTATCGCGAGCCGAAGCTTCACCGTCGAGGACCAGGCAGCGTTCGCGGCATTTTCCGGCGACCACAACCCAATGCACATGGACCCGGTCGCCGCCCGCCGGACCCAGGCCGGCGCCCCGGTCGTGCACGGCGTGCACACGCTGCTCTGGGCACTGGACCAACTGGCGGCGTCAGGTCTCCCGGTAACCAACCTCGCGACGATTGCCGTGCAGTTCTCCCGGTTCGTGTATCTGAACCAGACCGTGACCTTGACCGTGACGCGTCGAGACGAACGCGCAGTGACGGCCGAACTGGTTCGTGACGGTCTGACCCTATCGACGATAAGCCTGCGCTTCGGCCCTCGCACGGACAAGGACGCGCCGCCGAACCTGCTGGAGGCACCGGACTCCATCGTGGCCGATCCGTTGCCCAATGTTCCCACAATGGAAGATATCGCGACATTGCGTGGGTGGATGCCCCCCGTCAGCGCCCCTTCGGCCGCCCACGCGATCGCACCATCCCTTATCGAGGCGCTCGGCCTGCCCCGCGTGCGAGGCATCGGGCTGCTGTCCCGGCTGGTTGGCATGATCTGCCCGGGCCTGCACTCCATTTTCACCGGTATCCGGGTCGATCTGGTCGCCCGCACGCCGGATCGCGCGGGCGTCGGATTTTCCGTGGGCGTGTTGGACCAACGATTCCGGGTTGCCCGGATCAACGTCGCCGGAGACGGGTTGCTCGGCACAATCACCGCCGCCGTGCGCTGGCCGCCGGTCGAAACCCCGTCGCTCGCGACCCTGGCAAGCCATGTCGCGCCCGGGCGGTTCGTGGGAAGTTCGGCGCTGGTCGTGGGTGGATCGAGGGGCCTGGGTGCCTTGACGGCCAAAATTCTGGCCATCGGCGGCGCCAGGGTGATCGTCACCTATGCGACCGGCAAGGACGATGCGGCCGCCCTGGCCACGGACCTGAATGGTGCGTTCGGCCCCGACACCTGCCACACGATGCAGCTTGATGTGCTGGCGGACCTGCCTCCCCAGCTAAAGTCACTGCCGCATCAGGTCGACCGGCTGTATTATTTCGCCACGACCCAGATCTATACCCTGCTCACGCAAGAATCCGAAAATCCGTAGGATCGATGATCCTGAAATTATCGGTGACCTCATCGCAGTAGGTCTGCCATTTTTCGGGCACTTCATCGCGCAAGAAAGTCAGCATCGCGCGGCCGAAATCCGTGAAAT
>CAMATI010000389.1 GCA_945861095.1 Asaia bogorensis
CCCGGGAACACGCGCGCGTATTTTTCCGTGAGACAGCACTACGCTCGCGCGCGCGGCGTCCCGATATGGTGGCCAGTCGGTATCGCAGTTAATGCACCCCCTAACGCGCGCGCGCGCGAGGCGTCCCGACCAACCTTCGGCCCCCGAGATTTGTCCTGGGCACGTTCGTGGGGGCCGTAATTCGCTTGGCGTTTTTGGTCACAGTCTCATGGGTCGAACGCCTCAATATCTGCCGCTCGGGGGCGTGCGATCCCTACGCGGCGCGCGGCAACAGGAATCGGGTCCCGCCGTCGCTTGATGTCACGAACCCCATGCGCGTCAGGGCGAAGAGGACGGCGGCAATCTGCGGCATCGCGCGGCGGCCCTGGCGGAAGCCGGCGGACAGGCTGTCCGCATCCATCGCGCTTGCCGAAGCGGCTAACGCCGCCATCACTGCCGCAGTCTGTTCCACGTTGTCGGTGGGGAATGATGGCTTCGGCCCCGCTTTCACCACGGCTTGGTCCCGCATCGCGCCGCCGGACAGCTTCAACTGATCCTTCTCGGCGGCGGTGCCGAAGCGAGGGATTTGATAATCGGGGCGGAGCCAGCGGACCAAGCCAGTGGCTTCTTCCTTGGCGCGTTCCTTGTTCAACGCCACCAGGCGGGCCAGGATTTCGGTATCGGGCAGGTCGATGGGCCAGCCATAGGCGGCGGCAACGGCGGTGTCCAGCCGGTCATGCAACTCCCGCAAGATCAGCACCAGGCCATCATCGAAGGTGCGGCGCTCGGTGGGGATCAGGTCGGCGGGGGATATGCCGGCGCGGAGCCGTTCCAGCACGTTGTAAAGGCCCGTCAGCGTCAGGTGGCCATGTTGGGAGAGGACGGATTTACGGTGGGCATCCAGGTCTTCGGCGATGGCGCGGATGCGTTGTTGTTTGAGGTCATCCGTTGCGGGGAAGGGGAACGGATCGAAGCAGCGGGATTTCGAGTATCGGGGACGATCTTCGAGCGTGGCACCCTGTGCGAGTGTCCACACGACATGGATGCGGGATGACAGCACACCCAACGTATAGGCATCGTCGCTTGCAATCGCGACCAGCATGTTGTCTGGTAAAATCTTCGCGTCGAGAAATTGGAAGACCCGATGCTTGGCGGTTTCAACCGTTGCGATGAAGCGGCGAAGCCCTGCCAGCGCCGGCCGCAACTCCCGCCGAGGCTCACCGAAGACCCACCAATTGTTCCGGTATGTCGCGCGGTTGTTGGTATCCCGTTCCGGTTTCACCGTTGTAGCGACGTGCTGATAGACCTCGGGGAAACGCCGAGCGATATCATCGGGTTCAAGCCCGAACAGGTCGATTACCAACACGTCGCGGGATCGCGCCATCAGGTCCCGTCCGTTGCGATACTCCCGGATATGCAAATCCAGCCTCACGCGCCGGCCAAGACCAAGCGCCACCGCTTGCGCGCGGGTCACGATGAAGCCGGCGCCGTGCAACGACATGCCTCGGGAACACAATCCGTCGCTGGCCCGCAACGGGTTGGCCGCCGCTACGTCCACACCCACCGTCAGGTCGGCATTGATAACGCCTTGCGCCTCATGAAACGTGATGGACGGCGTATCCGTATCCAACCCAGCCTCGGCCGTCACCTCCCGCAACAGCCCCTCCCGCGATCCGGCCTCGGCCACCGTCATCGCGATCCGCACCGCCGCCGAGTCCGCCGCCGCCTTCGTCCATGGGTGATCTGGTATCGCCATGACCAGCGACACGGGCTTTTTCGCGGTCAGATGCCGCTCGATTGTTCGGCGTTGGAATACCTGGCTAATGGAGTTCGTTGTCACCAGACCGAACCGCCGCAGTGGGGTCTTTGGTTTTGTCAGCAACGAAGCCGCATGGTCCCACCAGTACATCACGAAATCAGCCGACTCGTTCATGTCGGGGTGCGCCGCCCACAGTGCCTCCGTCCAGTCATTGCCCTGACGCGCACGGATGTCCTTGCCTCCGATGAACGGTGGATTGCCGACGATGAACTCCGCCGGCGGCCATTCTGGCTGCCGTGGGTTCGCATACTTATAGACCTCCATGGTCACGCTATCCGGTCCCGTGCGAGTTACCGGCATGCCGCGTTCATCCCGTGCCAGCGACACATCGGCTTCCAGCACCGCGTCCTTCACTTGGATATTGTGGAACGCTCGCAGGATCGGTTCGGCCGGCATTCCGCCTTGCGTGCGGAAATGCCATTGCAGATGTCCTATCCACAGCACCAGTTCGGCGATGGCCGCCGCGCGGGGGTTGATTTCCAGGCCGAGGAACTGGTGTGGATCGACGGTGTGCCCCGCCAGCGCCAGCGCCTCCTGCCCGCCCAAATCGGCCAAGGCTTCCAGCACCTCCCCTTCCAGTCGCTTCACCAGTTCCAGGGAGACATAAAGGAAGTTGCCGGTCCCGCAGGCCGGGTCCAGCACCCGCACGCGGCACAGTTTGTCGTGGAACGCCGCCACGGCCGCCGCCGCTTCCTTTGCCCGTCCCTCCGACTTCTGCCGTTCGACCGTTGCCAGAACGCTGTTCCATTCCGTCCGCAGCGGTTCGATGACCGTTGCGACTACCAGGCGTTCCACATAGGCGCGGGGCGTATAATGGGCGCCGAGCCGTTTACGTTCGGTCTTGTCCAGGGCCTGTTCGAGAAGGGCGCCGAAGATAGAAGGATCGACGTCCCGCCAGTCATAGCCGGCAGCCTGTCTCAGTTCGCCGATTTCCTCCCGGGGCAACGGCAGGACGGTGCGGGTGCGGAAGAACTCCCCATTGAAACGTCGGACCTTGGCTTCCAGGGCGAAGGCGAAGTCGCCTTTGTCCATGGCCTCCCATAGCTGCCCGACCATGGGGGACAGGCGGGACGGATCGGCCTCGCATTTTACCAGCAGGTCGCGGAACGATTCGCGCGGCAGCAGGTCCACACTTTGGGCGAACATGGTGAACAGGCAGCGCATCAGGAACATTGCCACGTCCTCGGCCGGGTTCCCCTGTTCTTCCAGCGCGCGGGATACTGCGGCGAGGCGGTCGGCAATGGCGCGGGTCACCCGGGCCTGCGTGCGGGCGGGGTCCAGCGAATGCGGGTCGGTCCATATCGCGGCCAAGCGGTCTCGGATGGCAGGGTTCCGCAGGTCTTCCAGGTAAATCCGGAACGATTGCCGGTCGGGGAATTGGGCGTAGTTCTTCCCCTGGCCGGAGAAGTCGGCAAAGACCTCAATGACGTGCCCGACATCGCAGACCAGAATGAAGGGGGGCCACCCGTGATGAACAGGCAATGCACGGGCATAGGCTTCCGCCTGGCGCCGCGCGTTCTGCATCAGCACATCCCAGGCACGGGAGGCGGAGCGTTGGCCACGTTGGGCGGGCGGCAGTGCGCCGAACAGGTCCACTTGTCCCGCCAGTTCCTTCGGGCCGCCTGTCTGGCGGGACTGCTTGGCTTCCAGCACGAAGCAGGCTCGCTTGTAGAGGTCGATGCGGCGGAGAGAGACACTGCCGTCGATTGCCGGTTCCCGCACCACGCGTTCAAAGACGTAGTCGTTTTCCTCGGCCGCCGCCGTGGCCGGGTCCGGTTGTGGCAGACCGAGGGTGGTGCAGAGTTCAGTCCGGAACAGGGCGTAGTTGGCGCGCTCCTGCCCACCTTCCCGGCCTTGCCATCGGGCAATGAAACGTTCGATCGGATCAGAGGCAGCGTTGCTGGTCATCGCAGGTCCATGCTGCCAGGAGCATACGAACGAAGGCCTATCTTGGTAAGCCCTCGGGAATGCACGTCGCATCCCGCCACTGATCCGGGTCGGGTGGGTCGCATGTCTCACACAACCAAGGGGCGGTTGCCAGCGGCGGCAATGTCAGAGCGGCCCGCCAGAACATCCGCCCGCCGCACATTTGGCACGGGCGTTCCGGCAATTCGCCGAGGTCGATTGCCCGGGTATCCGTGCAAGCATTGGCTTTTTCAGATGGCGCCGCTGGCGACGGTGGCGGATTTCCGTGGGTTCCAGGCGCTGCCATTTCCGGGGCCGTGGTGGCATCGGTCTCGGCGACGGCAAGCTGCGCCCGCCATGCTCGCCACCTGGCCAGCGGATCGGGACGCGCTGCCGTCATGGCGATGCCTCGCCAGCTTCCTCGCCAACCTCCGGGGCGGCACCCGCAAGGATGCTTTCCAAAACAACGTAGACCCGGACCGGACCGGACAGGCCCACCCGCTCCATTCGGGAATGCCGTTTTGCGCCTGGAGATTGCGGAACAAGATAGCCCGCCGCCATCAGCGCCCGCGCGGCGGCCTCCGGGTCCAACCCTGGCACCGCGTCGGCTTTCCACGCCTCCGACAGGAACAGATAACGCCAGCCGGAATTATCCTTCTTCCGCCACCCGAGGCGGTTCAGGACCGGCCGATCGTCCGGCGCGTCTATATTCTGGAAGCGGCTTTCGCCATACGCACCGATGCAGCGGCGCACCGCCGCAATCGCTGCCGCATCCTCGGCCGCGCCCGTGCCACCCGCCCGCGCGGCAATCCAGGCATGGAAGCAAGCCGCCGCTGCTCCTTCGGCCTCGCCCGGTTCCCACGGCAGCAAGCCCACTCCGGTGGCCAGCTCACCGGCAGCGGCAACCAACGCGAACCGTTGGGCCGCCCGTCCCACCTGCCCATCGGCACCGGCTGGCAGCCGGTCTTTGAGAAAAGCCGCCATCACGTCCCGCGCCGCCGCCGCCATGTCGTCCGGATCGGCGACCAAGTATTCCAACCACGCCCGGCCTGCCGTGCCGTAGCAGGACGCCGCACCGGCCTTCACCGCATCGGCCAGAGCGCCGGCCGATGAGAACCCGTGCAAGGTCTCAAAAAGCCCATGCGGCCCCGCTTCCGCAGGGATATCCAGCACGCGCACCTCTTGCCCGGCCTTTACCCGCATCGGTCCGCCGCGCGCCTCGGCCAGCCGATCCGCAATGCCGACCTCGCCCGACGATAGGAACAGCATGCGCCACTCGGCGGCTCGGCGGGCGCTGCCATCGCGTCCCGCGCGGCCCTTGCCCGCACCGTTCGCCAGCATGTAGGCGCTTGCGGCCACGGTCTCGGCGCCGGCCTCGCCCATTTCATCAAGGACCAACAGCAGGTCATTATGGGAGGCGGCAACGGCTTCCAGGCTGTTGTCGGTTGTCCGCCAGGATCGGACCCAGCCGCGCAACCCGCCGCCACCCCAGACCGAACCGGCGGCTTGCAGGGCGGTGGATTTCCCGACCGATGACGGGCCGCGAA
>CAMATI010000390.1 GCA_945861095.1 Asaia bogorensis
CGCACCCACGAAGCCGTCACGGCATTCATCCGGCCGGATCCGGCACTCCCGCCGGTCATCTTCCTTGTCCCTGAGCAATACCGGCCGAGGGTCAGGACACGAGCTTAAATTACGAACCCGGGTGTATCAAAGTCGTTGACACGTTCCGCGCCTCCTCAAACCGCGCGCGCACCGCTTCGTGGTCCGAGCGGCGGAGCGCGATGTCGCCCAGGCTTTTGATGCAGTTCGCCTCTCCCAGCACAGCACCCACGCGCCGGTACAGCGGCAAGGCTTCCTCATACCGCGCACGCGCCCCTTCGTGGTCCGAGCGGCGGAGCGCGATGTCGCCCAGGCTTTTGATGCAGTTCGCTTCGTCACGCGGCATATCGAGATCGTGGTAGAGCGCCACCGCTGCCTGTTGCACGCGGCTTGCCGTATCGTGATCGGAACGGCGATACGCGACATTACCGTACCGGTAAAGGCACTCGGCCTCGTTTACTTGGTCGCCCGCCGCTCGGCAGGCCTGGGCGAGTGCATGCAGCGCGGCCGGGCTGCCGGCGCCGCTAGCCGAGAGCAGGCGCCCCACACCACCCAGTGCCGCCACGGCCGGCTGCCGGAGCCCCAAACCGGGGGCGGCGCGCAGGGCGGCGTCGATATTCGCGACCTCCGGCGTCAGGGCGGCCAGGGCCTCGGCGCCGCCGTCGCGCAGAATCTTCCCGCCCTCGATGCGGGCGCGATCCAGAAAATGCCGGCACCAGGCGGTAGTGTCCGCGTCCACCGGCTTGTGCGCGCGGCGGGCGTGATCGCGCACCGGGGGCAGCAGGTCCAGGCGGTGGTCGGCGCGCAGATGGGCCAGGCCGGTGCCGCGCAGGGCTTCCTCGGCGGTGAAGGCCGCGTCGCCGAACAGGGCGATGCGGTCCTGGGGGGCGAGGCCGGCGGGGCACTGGCCCAGGATCGCGAACAGGCGGTGCGCGTCCGGTGTCATGCGGCTGGAACCCAGCGACAGGGCGATCGAATGCGTCACCGAGGTCAGGCGGTGTCTGGTTCCGGTGGTTAGGCTGGCGACCTCGGGGCCGAGGCGTCCCCACTCCCCCCACAGCCCCACCAATCCCGGATGCCGCGCCGCTCGGCGGGCGGTCAGGCAGATCGCCAGGGGAACGCCGCCGAGCGCGTCCAGGAATGCGGGCAGGTCGGGGTCGGTGGATTTGGCGGCGCCGGCGATCTCCAGGAACAGGGCGCGCGCGTCGGGGTCGGACAAGGGCGCGACCGGATGGCGCGGGAACCAGCGCGCGCCGCCCACATGCTCATCCCCCCGGAAACTGGCGAGCAGGGTCAGGCCGGGGATGGCGGCGAGTTGGCCGATGCGGGCCTCGATCGCGAGCGGGGCGGCTTCCCAGGGGGTTTCGAGATTGTCCAGCACCAGCAAGGCGTGCGCCTGCCCCAGGCGGTGAGCGGCGGCGGCGAACCCGGCGGTGGGGGAGAGGTGGAGGCCGAGCAGAAGCTGGGCGTCGAAGGTGTCTCGGTCGGTGGCGGTGTCGAGTTCGACGAACCAGCGACGGTCGAGGAAGCGGGCTTTCACGGCGTCGTGGTGGGCGGCTTGCTGGGTGATGGTGGTCTTGCCGATGCCGCCCGGGCCATGGACGAGGACGGCGGCGCCGGGGGTGAGCGCGGCGACGATGGTGGCGATGTCGGTGTCCCGGCCGAGGCAGAGGGCTGGGAGGGAGATGGGTGGTGCGGAGGTTTGGGCCTCGGGCGGGGATGGTCGCGCCGGGATGGTCGTTTCCATCGCGGTGCGGAACTTCGTCTTGAAGTCGTCAATGCCGTCGTAGGGCTGGTAGCCGCCGCGCGCTGAACCATCGGGATTCGTGAATGTCGCGAAGAACGCATCGACCAGATCGAGCTGCCGGTTCTTTTCCGTCCGGTCAGGATCATTCGCCTTGATGTCCGGCAGATCCGTGCGGCGAAAGACAAAGATTTGCGGCCGGGGATCGGCGGTCCAGGCGTCGAGGAATTCCCACTCGGTGCCGGATTGATATTCTGTCCTGTCCGGCTTCTGGAACGTGTCCAGCGACAGATGCGTGCCGAGGCGGCTGGCGACGATCACGATAACAATGTCGCAATCGCGGGGTGCGCCCTTGTATTCGATCACCGCTTCCTGCGGCGTCAGATGGGCGGGCATGGTCAGCGGGGCGTGCTTGTCGTCCCAACTGACGACATCGAACACGACCTCGCCTCGGGTCAGGTTCCGGATGGTGTTCGGCAGAACCTCGCGCAGGTGGTCGCGCACGAACGCCCGTTCCTCCGGTACGTCACCCGGGGAGGCGAGGAAGACCCGGATGGGTTTCCGATGCTCGTACTCGATCCGCTTCGTGGCCGCCATGCTGCTGTTCCGCCCTCCCCACCAATGTGGAGCAGCAACGACGCGAAATCCAGCGTGACACCGGCTCGGCCACCCACGGATCGAGGTTGGTAAAGGCTCATGCCGCGCTGGTTGTTGATCGAGCCGTGCTACCGCACCTGGCGCGTGCGTGCCGGGCCGTCCGCGAGGGCCTCACACGGAGGACGCCGAGGACCACGGTGTGTCACGGAGTCGGGGCGAAGAAACCTGGAAGTCCAGACGATGATTGTCGGCAACCCGTCGAGCCCGCGCCGCCGAGGTGCCCGGACGCGACATCGCCTTGATATCCGGTGGGTCGTTCAATCGACCGCCAAGTCCCTCCGTGCCCCACCGTGGTCCTCGGCGTCCTCCGTGTGAGGCCCTTGCGGACGGCCAGCCCGCACTCATCCGAGGGCTGCGCAGGCCGCATCAACACCCAATGCCGCAAGAACCGTCGCAAATGGCTGGGATTGCGATGTCCGTTGAGATGGAGCGGTTCCGTCGGCTTGTAGTGCATGGCTACGGCCATTGGCATCGAGCATGCGCCGCACTTCCCGCGCGCCTTCGCAGTGGAGAAGCGCGGAGGCAACCAAAGACACCGGCCAGTCCCGGGGCCTCCCATTGGATAGGCCGCAACGACTCGCAAGTCCGCGATTTTCCACCACGAAGTTAGCCAGCGGCCGCGGCCGCACCCCCATGGAAGAAAATAGCGGTTTTTCGCCGTTTTCACGGCATCCGGGTTCTATTTTCATGGTAGGCACGAAGGTCACGAAGCAGGGGGTGGAGCGACCCCCGTGCCGACGATGGACATCATCCTGCGTCCGGTCGCAACCGACCTCTCCCAACGGATCACGCGAAAGGAGCCTTGATAGATCCCCTCTCCCCTGCCCTCTCCTCCCAGCAAGCAGAGGGCTTCATCCGGCAACCGCCCCAGCGATCGCTCCCGGGGGCGGCACGCGCGTTACCGCACGACGGCAATCTGCTCCCGCCGCAACTGCACCGTCAGTTCGTCCAACGACTTGCCGACCCGGACCAGCAACTCATCGATTTCTTCGCGCGAGATAATCAGCGGCGGGCTGAAGCACAGCGTATCGTTCACCGACGCCCGCCCGATCACGCCGTTTTCCTCCAGGATCTTGGTCAGGCGAGGCCCGACCTTCGCCTTCGGGTCGAAATTGGTCCGGGTAGCCTTGTCGGCAACCAGTTCCATCGCCGCGATCAGGCCAGTGCCGCGCACTTCGCCCACCAACGGATGATCGGCGAACAGGCGGCGCAGTTCGCCTTGCAGATGCGGGCCGACTGACCCGACATGCCCGCCCATATCCGTCTCGTCGTAGATTTTCAGCGTCTCGATCGCGACGGCGGACGGAACCGGATGGCCGGAATAGGTAAACCCGTGCCCGAAGGTGCCGATTTCGTTGCTTTCCTTCGCCAGCGCCTGGAACACGCGATCGTTCACCAGAACCGCGCTGATCGGCATGTAGGACGCGGACAAGGCCTTGGCGCAGGTCAGAATGTCCGGCTGGATATCGAGCGTCTGGCTGCCCCAATAGTTGCCGGTGCGCCAGAAGCCGCAAATCACCTCATCGACGACCAGCAGCACGTCGTATTTGCGCAGCACGGCCTGGATTTTCGGGAAATAGCCCTTGGGCGGCACGATCACGCCGCCGGCGCCCATGATCGGTTCGGCCCACATCGCGGCCACCGTGTCCGGGCCTTCCGCCAGGATCAGCTTTTCCAGCTCGTCGGCGCAGCGGGTGGCGAAATCCTCCTCGGATTCGCCTGGCAGGCCGGCGTGGTAGAAATGCGGGGACATCGTATGGACGAAGCCGGGCAGCGGCACGTCGAAGCTGCGATGGTTGGCCGGCAGCCCGGTCAGGGACGCCGCGGCGATGGTGATGCCGTGATAGCCCTTGATGCGGCCGATGAGCTTTTTCTTCTTCGGCCGCCCCAGGGCATTGTTCATATACCAGATCATCTTGATGGCGGAGTCATTCGCCTCCGACCCGGAATTGGCGAAGAACACCTTGCTCATGGGCAAGGGCGCCCGCTCGATCAGCATTTCCGCCAGGTCGATGGCGGGTTCGTGCGATTTGGCGGTGAAGGCGTGGTAGAAGGGCAGCTTGCGCATCTGGGTGACCGCGGCCTGCACCAGACGTTCGTTGTCGAAGCCCAGGGACGCGCACCACAGGCCGGCGACGCTTTCGATGTATTCCTTGCCGGCGTCGTCCCACACGCGGACACCTTTCCCGCGGGAGATGACGACGGGTCCGACCTCCTGATGGGTTTTCAGGTCGGTGTAGGGGTGCAACACATTCGCGATGTCACGGGCAGCAGCGGAATTTGCGCCGAAAGGCGGGGGCGGTGCCATGATGAGCCTCCTGGGTTTAGGATGCGGACGATAGCGGCAAGGCCGGTGCAGGGAAATCGCCATCATGACCTATGACGAGTTTTGGCTGCGGTATTTACGCGCACATTCGAAGCCAGCCACGCGGGCGCTGCATTACGCGGGGACGCTGCTGGCCCTGGCCTGCCTGCTGGGCGGCGTGTTGGTGAACTGGTGGCTGCTGCCGGCGGCGCCGGTCGTTGGCTATGCATTTGCCTGGACGGCGCATTTCGCGATCGAGGGAAACCGGCCGGAGACGTTCGGGCATCCGGTGTGGTCGCTGGCCAGCGACGCGCGGATGCTGGGGTTGTGGCTGACTGGGCGCCTCGGGGCGGAGTTGCGGCGGTTGTAAGGCGGGGCTCTGCCCCGGAACCCCGACCAGGGCTCTGCCCCCATGGCCCCTTGCGACCCGCCAAAGGCGCGGCCTTTGGAATGCGATTCTTTTGTCGTTTGAATTCCTGGGGCCTACCCGGACCTATCAATG
>CAMATI010000391.1 GCA_945861095.1 Asaia bogorensis
TTCTGAAATTGTGAACATGTTCAATTGTGAAGTCAAGGAATATAATGGGTTAACGCACTACCCCCTTCGGAATGCCCTTTGTTCGACGCCCGCCGCAGGCGTCTTGGCGTCGATTTGGCGGGACGCCCTTCGTCCCGACACCATCTGAAGGGGTCTGGGGAGCAACGGAACAGAAAACCGACTTAAGGGCTGACCGTCCGCCAAGCCGGTCACGGTTCTCCTTTGGTTCTCAGGGACCGTAGTTCGCCGCGCGTGACGGCTTCCGGGACCGCGAATGAGTAGCGGCCGAGCATATTGATGTGCTCATAACCGAACGGCGATAGCCTCGCCTCATCCTCGGCGCGTACCGGATAACCCTCGTTGCGCAACTGGGTCAGCACCGCGTCCATGTAGAGCGTGTTCCACAGCACGATCATGTTGATGACCAGCCCGAGTGCGCTCAGCTGGTCTTCCTGACCTTCCCGGTACCGCTGATATAGCTCGCCGCGTTTTCCGTGGAAAACATTGCGTGCCAGACTATGTCTTCCTTCCCCGAGGTTCAGTTGCTGAAGCGTATTACGGCGGTGTGTTTCATCGCCGATGAACGTCAACATGTGAATCGTTTTGTCGATGCGGCCAATTTCGGCGATCGCCTGCGCCAGCGGTGTTGGACGCTCCTCGACCTGTAAAGTACGCATGATCCCCATCGCCGGAACGCGTCCGAGCTTGAGCGATCCCGCGAGACGCAGCACATCATCCCAGTGTGGCGCGATGCGTTCGAGATTGATGCGCTGGCGCGCCAGCGCATTCAGCTCGCCGTAGTCGGCCTGGGAATCGGCACGCCAGAAGCGCGCGCCGCCGATGTCCGCAAGGCGGGGACTGAAGCGATAACCCAGCAGCCGGAATAACCCGAACACGACGTCGCTGTAGGCACCGGTGTCGGTCATGATGTATGTGGGCTGAAGTTCGGTCTGCTGCTCCAGAACGACCGCCAGGAGCACCAGACTGTCACGCAGCGTGCCGGGCACCGTGATCGCGTTGAGACCAGAGCCCTGGTCGGACAGCAGATTGTACCATGTGACGCCCCGTCCACGGTTGAAGTATTTGGGATTCGGCCCGGCATGGACCGTGCGCACCGGAACGATGAACCGCATGCCATCAGCCGAAGCGACATCCCCGCCACCCCAGGTCCTGGCGAGAGCGATGTGATTTTGCGCCGCCACCAGCACATTGTTGGCGGCCATCAGTGTGTCGTCGCGCAGGTAATTCTGGTCCACCCACATCAGGCGGTCGCGGCGCAGCGCGGGTACGTCTGGCCGGACAAGCGGTTCGGGACCGGTATTGCAGGCTTCGGCGAGCAGCACCGCGCACAGGCTGGTTGTCAGGTCAGCGGCGCGCGCGGTGCGTTCGGTCAGATGCGTGAAAGCCTCCGCGTAACCCGTGCGAACCGCGACCTCCAGCAGGATTTCCGGCAGATCGACGCGCGGCATGCGCGCTTTGATTTCGCCACGCAAAGCAAGCAGTGATTCGGGTTCGTCGAGTTTATCAAGCGGCGTCAGAACGAGCTCTGGCCTGCCATCGACGTTCTCGAAGCGGACGGCTTTGTTTTCTGGCAGACGCGCGGCGACGGCGCGGTAGGTTTCGTCAAGCTCCTGCGTCAACGCCTGGAGTTTTGCTTCCGGTTGCGCGCTCAGGCCGAGCGAGCGGCAGATGATGGGACGTGCCGTCTCCCATTCGGGACCAGACAGGAGCCCGGCGCGCGGGTCGGCATATCGCCAGCTCGGCGTAATGAATACATCGCGGCGGGCAATGGCCACACGCAACCTGTCGAGCGCGCAGAATTCGAAGGCCGGGATGTCAATCGTGCCGTTCTCGCGAACGACGTGACGTTTCCAGGCTTTGTTGACGATGCTGGTTGGCGGCCCGTGGTCGGGCCGCTCCTTCAGCCATCGCAAGGCCTGAAGCAAAGGTTCGGCGGCGGGATTGGCCTCGAAAGCGATGACCCGTAACAGCGCAGGCAGGAAACGCTTTACCGCCGCACGTTTTTTGGCCAGTTCCTGATAAAAGACATCGTCTCGCGGCCGCACCAGCCTGCCGATATCGATCAATGCCTGAGCCAGTTCTTCGCGGCCAATCGCCGCGTAGACCTGTTCGCGTATCTCACTGCCGGGAAGGTCGTCGTCGAGCAGCATGTGACAGGCATCCGCCAGAACCGTGGCGGCCTCATCCAGATCCTTCAGTGTACGCAGCCGCGCCTTACGGTCGGTTTGCTGTGCCTTGGCGAAGAGTTCGCGCAGCAGAGGATCAAGTATATCGAGCGCATCGTCCTGCGCGCTGGCCTCAAGGGTATGAACGAAGGCCACCAGGGTGGCGATGCGCCGATCGGCTGGCAGCCTGGCAACGGCGCTGACTTTTGCGGTATTGGCGAAGCGTGCCAGCGCGGCGATACGGCTGTTTGGCACGTGCCGCATGGCCGGAAGGCGGATCCCCAGGCCTCGTACGGTTTCGATGCGTAGCAATGCGTGCACAAGCGCGGGACCGCTGATTCTGACAGGCCCCTTTCGCAGCTGGTCTAAATGGGACTGGCGGCTGTCCTCTGCCGGTGTCAGCAGTTCGTCGAACCGGTGCCGCTGCTCACCGGTGATATCCCGTACGAGCATCCGCCACAGACGCGATTCCATCCGCGAACGAATCTCCGAGATAAAGCGCTCCAGAACACTAACACCAGGCAGCAGAATTTTTTGACCGATCAGCCAGTCGCGGGCGTGATCGAACAGCACCCCCGGACGGTCTGTGCCCGTCCAGCACAGCGCGCACAGCCAGCGGCCAAGGCGAAACCTGACGCCTCTGTCCATGAATTCGCGATAACCGTAACGAGTCCGGATTTCGGCGGCATGACGCCAGCGCTGCTCGCTTTGGCGATACGCCGCGACGCAGAGGGGATCAGCCACGCCTATCTGTGTGGCCACGACGGTCAGCACCGTGGGAGGTACCGCCGTTGGATCGGCGAGGAACGTCCCCAGGAAGCGCACCGTCGTGATCTGCAGTGCGAAGCCGAGACGGTTGCTGTCGCGTCGCTTTCCAGCGATCCATTCACGATCGTCGTCGTCGAGGTGGAAAAAGCGCGCCAGTTCTTCGGCCGCCAGTGACGCCGGATAACGCCCAAAGCGCTCCCGTTGCGCGGATGTCAGGAAATCAACGGGCATGACAATCCATTCCGGGAATACGGGGGTTGAAGGCGGTTCGATAAAACGTTCGTTTTTTCAGACATTGGCGAACCCGTGGCTGGCATGGTCAGGTGTCCGCCGTAGCGGTTCAGAATACTGGACTGATTATTCAGAGTCCGATATACTTGTCCATGGTTGAGTATGTAGGACTTTTGATGAAAATTGGCTACGCTAGGGTCAGCACGCGAGACCAGAATCTCGATCTGCAGATCGACGCGCTGAAACGGGCGGGCTGCGAGCGTGTCTGGCAGGATGTCGCCAGTGGCGCGAAAACCGCGCGCCCGGCTCTGGATGAACTGTTGGGCCAGTTGCGCGCCGGAGATGTTCTCGTCATCTGGAAGCTGGACCGCATGGGTAGGTCGCTGGCGCATCTTGTCGAGTTGGTCGGAGACCTCGCGAAGCGCAAAGTGGGCTTGCTCAGTCTCAATGACCCCGTCGATACGACCAGCGCTCAGGGCCGACTGGTGTTCAACCTCTTCGCATCGCTGGCGGAATTCGAACGCGAACTGATACGGGAGCGGACACAGGCGGGTCTGTCCGCCGCTCGCGCGCGTGGACGGGTGGGGGGACGGCCCAAGGGACTTTCGTCAAAGGCTGAAGCAACGGCCATGGCCGCGGCGACGCTTTATCGAGAGCAGCGTCTGAGTGTCAGCGCCATCGCAAGTCAGCTGCGCCTATCGAAAAGCACTCTGTATAGCTATCTCCGTCATCGCGGGGTCGAAATTGGTCCCTATAAAAAATCAGATGGAAAACCCGCGCCAATGCGGATGGCCGATTCGACGGCGGGCGAGAAAGGTGAACTCCGAACCGGTACCGTCCTGTTATCGCTTCGGGTCGAGAACAACAGCAAGTTCGTGCGTGGGAAAAAGCGCGCACTGGAAAGCATCGAAAACTATCATCTGAGGCATTACAACGCGAAACGCCGTCCGTCCGGGGATTATGAGCTCAGCGTCCCCTACCGGACCGACGCGGAACTCGATGAAACGGTGGAAGCCCTGCTGCGCGACATCGACAGGGAAGCCGATCTACGAAACTGCTTTACCGAAACAGACGCTCACCTTGAAGGTTCAGATCGCCATTGGTGAGGGCACGAGGGGGCTCCCAGCCCTTAAGTCGGTTTTCTGTTCCGTTGCTCCCCGGACCCCATGGTGGCCGGGATGCCCCTGAGCGATGTCTGAAGGTAGGTCATCCTGAAGCACATCGGCGAAATGTCGGTCGCATCCACATAGAGCTGCCGCCCGATGTCGAAGCCCTGTTTTTCGATCACGTCGGCGGCGGCGATGATCATCCCCCCTGCCCCGCACGCTGGCTCCGACACCGTAATGAATCCCTTCTCGCGGATCAGCTCGCCGGCATCCTGCAAGGTCATCTCCGCGATCATGCGGCTCACGTCGTAGGGCGTGAAAAACTGGCCCATGTGGCCGTTGATCAGTTCAAGGTCGCCGACCACCTGGCCGAGGAAGTCGCACCCGCCCTCCTGCACGGCCAGCGCGGCGATACCGAGGAGCGTCGGCATCTGGCGCACGTCCTCGGCGGCGTTACGCTTCACCACGGCCATGTATTGGCCCTCGAACGCGTCGGCGGCGGGGCCTGGTGGCAGCGTCCGCTTGCGGATCGCGCACACCGCCATCTCAAGGAAGTCAGCGAACACGTCGTGCCGTTCGCGGTGATGAGCAAGGCTCTCAAAAGCCTTGATGAATTGCTTCCGATGATCGGCAGGCGTCGGCACGCATGGTCGTTTCTCCCCGCCTGACGGGGTGCTGGTTCAACGCCGGGTCTCCCGACCCGGCAGGCGCAAGGTCAGCCCGGCTGCACGGTAACGGACATGTGCCCGGCCCCGTGACGCATGGCGGGCTTTACCGTCACTTCTACGTCCTGGCCGAGCGTGGTCAGAAACTCCATCAGCTTGCCGACAGAGACCGATACCGGCCGGCAGCGCATCAGCGCCGAAACCTGGGCCTGGGTGGTGCCGAGCAACCGCGCGGCCTCGATCTGGGTGAGCTTCCGGTCT
>CAMATI010000392.1 GCA_945861095.1 Asaia bogorensis
GCCACCTGCAACGGGAAGCTGGCCCAACTGACCGGGTCATACCTCGAGTCACGTAACCCAGCCTGATACAAAAAGCGGTGTCCAGGAGAGTCGTGCCTGCTTGGGCATAGTAATGCAGGAGTCGAAAATGAGGGGAGTCATGAGCACCGGGATAGCACTTGGCACGTCACGTTCGCGTCCACTAAGGTCGCGCACTCTTCAAAGAGGCCCCATGGCAGCGCCGCGATTTCTTCTGAAGACGGACTTGGCGACGGTCCATCCGTTGCAGCTCCAGGGCCGCCCCGTGCACACCATGCACGATCGCCTGACGGAGCTGTTGGCCGGCCGCGGCCGTGGCGGGACGGAAACTCTGTTCGCGGAACCCGTCGGCGGCGCCGGTGCCATCAGTTGGTATGGACAGGGCAGCGGCGACCCGCGGCCGCTGGCGTCACTGTCGGCGTCTCGGCGGGCCGAAGCAGAAGGGCGGCTGCGGCGCCATCTGGACGCGATCACGCCCCTGCTGGACGATCCGGACACTGGCCCGCTGTTGAAACGCGCGCTGGTCCTGGCAGACGCCGATTCAATCGTGGTTCTGGACGACAGCGTGGTTCTGACCGGCTGGGGTCTGGCCCCCCCGGACATCGGCGGCGATGAGGTCGCGCAGGCCGCACAGATCCGACGCATTCTCGGCCCCTATTCCGCCCGCCTGGCCGCTGCGGACGACAGATTCTTCGCCGCCACTCCCCCAGCCAGCCCCAATGCATCCCTTGGCGGTCCCCCGATCCCGCCGCCTGTTGCCGGCCCAGGCCTGGTGGGACCGCCGCCAACACCCCCCATGCCGCCGATCCGGCCGCCAGGACCGCCGTCCGCCGGGACCGCGGGGGGTTCGGGGCGCGCGTTCTGGCTGGTGCCGCTGCTGATCGCGGTCGCGCTGATTTTTCTGTGCCTGGGATTCTGGGCCGCCTGGGCCCATTTCGTGCGCGACATGGCGGGACGGCAGGTCACCGCGCCCATCGCCGATGAAACGGCGACCCGCAACGCGATCCGCCAGCAACGGGAAACCAACGAAACCTTGGAGCGAGAGCTGGAACGCGCTCGCCGAGCCGCCGCGCAGCCCAATGTTTGCACGCCTGATGGCCCGCTGGGAATCCAGCCCTCGCCGGAACGTCAGCCGGTCCGCCCCGATGCGGTACCCCCGAGCGTGCCGCGCCAGCAGGGTCAAGCGGTGCCGCCGTTCACCGGGTCGCTGGCGCAATTGTTGGAACATGCCACTGTCATGGTGGCCGGATCCGGTCCGCGAGGGATCGGGCATGGCAGCGGGTTTTTCGTGTCCGGCGATACGATCGTCACCAACGCCCATGTCGTCGAACACGCCGATCCTGGGCAGATTTACGTGATGTCGACCGCCCTGGGGCGCGCCCTGCATGTCCAGTTGGTGGCCATAAGCCGGCCGGCCGGCGGCGGCGATATCGAACCCGGGCAACCCGATTTCGCCATCCTGCGATTGAGCCAGCCGGTTTTCGGGGCGCAACCGCTGGCACTGACCCGGTCGGCCGAGAAGCTGACCGATGTCGTCGCGGCCGGCTATCCGGCGTCCGTGGTGCGGGTCGAAGGCGGCATGCGGGATTTGCAGGAAGGCCGCCTGGGACAGCCGCCCGAACTGGTCCTGACCCGCGGCAATATCAGCACCATCCAGCGTCTGGACACCGGCCTGGTGGTGATGCCGCATTCCGCCGACATCTCGCCCGGCAACAGCGGCGGGCCGTTGGTTGATACCTGCGGGCGCGTGGTGGGGATCAACACGTTCGTAAGCCGAGCGACCAGTGTCGCGGATCGGGTGAAGTATGCGCAGAAGGCGGACAGCATGCTGGCGTGGCTGACGCAACAGAATGTGGCAGTGCAGGAAAGAGAGGGCACCTGCCAGCCGGCCCTGCCGACCTTGCCGGCTTTGCCGCCCGGCGCGGGTGGGGCGCCCACCAGCGGACCCACCAGTGGGCCACTCGCCAGTGGATCACCCGCCAGTGGGCCTCCCGCCAGTGGGCCACCCGCCAGTGGATCACCCACCAGCGGACCCACCAGTGGGCCACCCGCCAGTGGGCCTCCCACCAGTGGGCCTCCCGCCAGTGGATCACCGCCTCCCGTCAGTCCGCCCGTGCGCGACGCGTCGCCGCCTGGCGCGCCCCCGGCCACCGGTCCCGCGGCTGGCCCACAAGCTGGCCCCCCTTTGGGCGCGCCGGCCGCGCCGTCCCCCGGAGCCCCCGGTGCCGCGCCACCCGCCGGCCCACCCGGTCCGGCGCCGGCTCCCGCTCCCGCGATCACGCCACCGGCCGGTTCTCCGGCCGGGAACGCGCTCTAGGCCCGGCGGAACGGCGGGACAGGCAGCATGGACGCAAGCCTGATTGCCACCACGCGCAATGCCGATCATCAGGCATTGGGCACGGGTGGGCAGCTCGCCGTGCAGGCGTGGGAGCAGATTACCGGCTATCTGCGTCGCCGCTTCGGACCAACGCACGCCGCGCTGTTCGCGGAACCCAATCCGGACGCGGCACGGGGCGTCACCGACTGGTATGCGGAAGGCCAGGGTGACGCAGTCCCCCTGGATTCGCTGCCGCCCGACCAGAAACAGGCCGCGCGGGACGAACTGACCCGCATTTTCAACGATATCCAAAGCGATGTCGCCACATTGCGGCAGAGTCGGCGGGAAGATGAGCGGTTCCTGGGGGAACTCCTCGCGCTCGCGCTGATCACCCCAGCGACGGACTGCCTGCGCGTGCTGGACGGACATCCGGTGCTGATTGCCTGGGCGCATGCCCCGATCGGCGCGCCGGCCGCGCCGGAATTGCTGATCGGGCAGTTGGCTGGCCGAACCACCCCGGCCGCGCGCGCCCAGCCGATGCGGATCCTGGGACCGCCGGTTGTGCAGCGGGTACTGCCCTGGGGCGCCATAGCCGCTGCCAGTGCATTGTTTTTACTGCTGCCGTTGCTGTTGCTGCTGTTCCTGCTGGACCCGTTCCGGTGGTTCGTCGCCAACCCGCCGGTTTGCGTCATCGACCCACAGACCATTACCGCGCTGGACGAATTGCGGCGGGAAGAAGCTCGCGAAAACATCCTGCGTTCGCAGATCGCTCGGGTTATGTTGGACATGGGCGACCGACGCACCCATTGCCCACCGCCGCCCGCGCCACCCCCCCGGGCGGCCGAGGCAGCCCCGCCCATGCGGCCGCCGGCCAGCCCCCCGACCCAGAACGCCGACATCGACCGAGCGCGGGAGCAAGGTGCCGCCGGCGGCAGAATCCAGATCGTGCTGGCCTGGGACGATGCCAACGACCTGGACCTGTTCGTGCTGTGCCCGTCCGGGCTGCGCATCACCTTCGACACCAGACGCGCCTGCGGAGGTGTGCTCGATATCGACCAGAACGCAACGCTGCCACTGTCAGCCAGCCCGGTGGAAAATATCGTCTTCGAGCAAGAGCCCGAGCGCGGCACCTACCAGGTTCAGGTGCGCAACTACATGCATCGCGACCCCGCCCCGCCGGCGTCACCGTTTCGCGTGACGATCCGTCAGGCGGGCGTGCCGGACCGGACTTTTACCGGCCATGCACCGCCCGGCGTGCTGGTGACCGTCGGCACATTCTCCGTTCCGGCAACGCGGTAGGGGACGCATGATCATGTCCGCCCATCCCCCTTGCCATCCCCCTTGCCCCAACCTGGTTGCGATGCCATGCAACGGCTGATCGCGGTTCCTTCAAGCACGCACCAGGTGCTGCTGCCGAACGGCCTGGATCACGCGGGGGCGCGGGCGGTGCTGGCGGGGTTGCTGGCCGGCGCGACCGAACCGGCCAGCGCGGACCTGTTCGCGGCCACGGCCCCGGAAGGCGACAGCATCGTGTTCTCGGCGCCCACCAGCGATGTGGCGCGGTTCGACGAGCTGGATGCGACCGGACGCGCCATGCTGCGATCGGAAATCGGACGCCTTGTCAGCGACCTGCGTCGTGCCGCCGAGGCCGCGGCCCAGCGAGATCCGGCGCGGTCCGAGCATCTGCCGGCACTGGTCGCCGCGGCGATCGAGATTCCCAGCTTCGAGATGGTGTTCGCCCATGCCGGCCGCCCGGTTCTGGCGGGCTGGGGCATGACCCCCACCGGCGCACCCGGCGGACTGGGGCTGATACGTGTATTGGACGATGGTCGGCCGGCCTCGCCTCCGCCCGGTTTGCCCTGGACCGCGTTGGCGGTGGGCGCCCTGGCACTGGCCATTCTGGCCGGGGCGGCGTTCGCGGCATCACCCTGGATCGTCGCTCGTCTGGCGCCCGAGGCCCCTTCCTGCAAGGTTTCCCCCGGCGACCTGGACGCGTTGCGCCAATTGCTGCGGGAGCAGGAGCGAGAGCAGCAACTCCGCCGTCGCCTTGCCGCCGTGCAGGAGGATCTGGGGCGCCGGCGCGCCGTGTGTCCGCTGCCGGAGGCACCACCACCGCCGCGCCCGCCGGTTGATCCGCCACCACCACCGCGGCCGGACCCGCCGCCGCCCCCGCCGATTCCACAGGTGATCCCGCCACCGGTAGCACCGCCGCCGGAGCCGCCTGCCCCGCCACCGCCGCCCCCACCTCCTCCGCCGGCGCCACCTCCTCCACCGGCGCCACCGCCACCGCCACCACCGCCACCACCGGCGCCACCGCCACCACCGCGTCCGGATCCCCGGCCGCCCGAACGCGCGCAGGCCCCGCCGCCGAACACGGTGCCGTGCAACCAGGAAACCAACAGTGGAGGACGCGGGATCACGGAAACGCGGCACTATCTGGGGCCGCAGCCAGGGAGGGTCGCGCTGCAGATGCAGAACTTCCAGGCGCCAGATCGGATCAGAGTCTACCACAAAGGCCGCCTGCTGGCCGAAACCCCAGGCTTCGTGCCAGGTCGGGGCGTCATCACGTTCAACTGGAACCCGCCGCCCGGCAGCCCGGCGGAAGATCAGGTGGTGACGGTGGAAGTCACCGGCGATCCAAATCAGCCAACCACGCGATGGAACTACACGCTGGGATGCCCTAACCGCTAGGAACGCTCGCCCGACGGATCGCGTGTTCTCTCCCTTATACCAACCGTCCGAAACACCGACTCACCCCCCTATGCAAAGGTCTCCGGGTTCGATTCGATACCCTCGTCGGCCGATTCGCGGCCAAGGAGGGATCGAATGGGCAAGGCAATCGCGGTCACTCGAACCGAGCACACGGCCTCTG
>CAMATI010000393.1 GCA_945861095.1 Asaia bogorensis
ACCCGTCGCGGGCCAGTTCGATCAGGTCCTGTCGTGATTCGCTGTCGAGGAAGCCGCGCCGGATCATGGATGGGAGCAGAATCGCCTTCGATCCGGTTGGCAAGCGATTCCTTCGGGTTTCGGGGGAGTCGGGGTATATAAGGTGTGGACGAAAGAAAACTCTCCCCCTCCCCTTGCGGGAGGGGGTTGGGGGGAGGGGTGAATTGGCACGAACACTGCGTAATCACCCCTCCCCCCTGCCCCCTCCCGCAAGGGGAGGGGGAGCATTTTCTCCACCGCCATGATGCTTGAATACAGTAACCGCCCCCCTACCGGGCCGGCAAATACTGCCGGTACCACGCCAGCGTCGGCCCCATCACCTGATCGAACGCCTCGCCGGCATAGACCTCGTAGTGCCCCCATTTCTTCAGCACGACCAGTTTCTTGGGCTCGCCCGCCTTCGCGTACAAAGCCTCGCTCTCGTCCTGCGGCACCAAACGGTCGTCATCGGTGGTGATGAACAGCACCGGGCGCGGGGCGATCTTGTCCACCACCCACTCGGGATGGAACTCCAAGGTGTCGTCGATGAACTCCATCGGAATTTCACCGACCGCGCCAGGATTGCCGCGACGGGCCGCGGCGGCGAGTTCGGCTGACTGGCGATCCGGCAGCAGGATGTAGCTACGGTCCGTGAATTCGGATTGCCCGGTCATGACCCGGCGGACCCGATCGGCGGCTGACCGTTCCAGCAGGTCGGCGAATTCGTCCGGCCGGCGGACGCTGCGCATCCAGCGCTTGCCATGCCCAATGCCAACCACCGAGACCACGGCCTTCACCCGCTGGTCCACCGCCGCGGTCCAGACGACTGTCGCGCCACCATAGCTGGTGCCATAGAGGCCCAGCCGATCCGGATCGACCATGCCCTGCGCGCCCAGGAAGGTCAGCGCCGCCTGCGAATCGATGACCCGGCCATAGGGAGACAGTCGGTTCTTCGGACCGTCGCTGTCGCCCCAGCCTTTGTAGTCGAAGGTCAGCACGACGTAGCCGGCGGCGTTCAATACGCGGGCATTATCGGGCAGATAAAGATTCCGTACGCCTGTATAACCGTGGCACAGGACGATGCCGGCCCGCTTGTCCCCCGGCCGCAGATCGTCGGGCAGGAACAGGTCGCCCGACAGGCGGACGCCCTCGCTGTAGAAACTGACTGGCGTGCTGGGCATGGGGGTTCCTCCGCTGATTTCGGTCATGGTTTCGACAGGAAGCGCGCGCGGTCAAGACCAGGAGCCGCGTCATTTATCAATTGCATCGGCACCGCGGAACCGGCGGCCGATATCGTTGACAGCGGGACCACGCGTCCGGTACGACAGCGGCAATCACAAAGACTATCGGGCTTCACACGGGTAGAACGTTCAGGGACAGGCCACTTGGCGGCACTGCTAGAGATTAAGAACCTGCACACCGAATTCCGGACCGGTGCGGGCACAATTCATGCGGTTGACGGGATTACCTATTCCGTCGACGCAGGCGAAACCGTGGCCATCGTGGGCGAAAGCGGGTCGGGCAAATCCGTCGGTGCCCTGTCCATCCTGCGACTGATCCCAGACCCTCCCGGACGCATCACCCAAGGCGCCGTCCTGTTCGGTGGACGCGACCTCATAAGCCTGACCGAGGAGCAGATGCGCCAGGTGCGCGGTAGCGATATCGGCATGGTGTTCCAGGAGCCGATGACCTCCCTGAACCCCGTGCTGACCATTGGCCGCCAGATCACCGAAACCCTGGAACAGCATCGCGGCGTCGATCGGGCCACCGCGCAGAAACGCGCCGAGGAACTGTTGGGCCTGGTCGGCATCGCCGATCCGATCCGCCGCCTGAAGCAATACCCGCATCAACTGTCCGGCGGCATGCGCCAGCGGATCATGATCGCGATCGCCCTGGCCTGCGATCCCAAGCTGATCATCGCCGATGAGCCGACCACCGCACTGGACGTCACCATCCAGGCACAGATCCTGGAATTGATGAAGGATCTGACCCATCGGCTGGGCATTGCGTTGATCATCATCACGCACAACCTCGGCGTCGTCGCGCGCTATGCCAATCGCGTGAACGTGATGTACGCCGGCCGCATCGTGGAATCCGGTCCGGCGCGGGCGATCTATCATACGCCACGCCACCCCTACACGATCGCCCTGCTCCGTTCGGTGCCCCGGCTCGATAGACCCCGCCAGGCCCGCCTGGACCCGGTGGAGGGTCAGCCGCCCGATCTCACACGCCTCGACGCCGGGTGCTCCTTTCGACCGCGCTGCCGCTTCGCCATTGCCGCCTGCGCCGCATCGCGACCCAGGCTGGAAGCGACCAGCAACCCCGGACAGGCCGCCGCCTGCTTTCGCGCCGACGAAATCGCATCCCTGACCGGGACCACCGGATCCGACGCTACCCTGGCTGGAGTCACGGCATGAACGCCGCCGCACCGCGCGCGGCGAACGCGCCATCAGAGGCCCCGCTCCTCGAAGTGCGCGGCCTGCGCATGCACTTCCCCGTCTCCGAGGGTCTGCTCGGCCGCAAGGTCGGCGACGTGAAGGCGGTAGACGGCATCGACTTCACCGTCCGCCGAGGCGAAACCCTTGGACTGGTCGGCGAGAGCGGCTGCGGCAAGACCACCACCGGGCGCTGCGTATTGCGGCTGGAAAAGCCCACCGCCGGGAAGATCATCTTCGACGGCGTCGATATCGCCGGCCTCGGCGGCAAGCAGTTGCAGGCGCTCCGCCAGCGCATCCAGGTGATCTTCCAGGACCCCTACAGCTCGCTCAATCCACGCATGACGATCGGGCAAATCATCGCCGAACCGATGTTCGTGCACGGCATCGAGCCGAACGCCACGAAGCGGCTGGCGCGCGTACACGAACTGCTCACGATCTGCGGGCTGAACGCCGGGTTCGCCGAACGCTATCCGCATGAGATGTCCGGTGGCCAGCGTCAGCGCGTCGGCATCGCGCGCGCCCTGGCGATGAACCCGGAGTTCATCGTCTGCGACGAACCGGTCTCGGCGCTGGATGTTTCGATCCAGGCGCAGGTGGTCAACCTGCTGGAGGATCTGCGCGAAAAATTCGGGCTGACCTATTTGTTCATCGCCCATGACCTCTCGGTCGTCCGCCATCTGTGCCAGCGGGTGGCGGTGATGTATCTCGGCCATATCGTTGAGATGGCTGACAGCGACACGCTGTTCGATAATCCGCGGCACCCCTACACGCAGGCGCTGCTGGCCGCCGTGCCGGTTCCGGACCCCGATGTGGAGCAGGGCCGCGAGTTCCGGCCGGTCAAGGGGGAGGTGCCGAGCCCGATGAACCCGCCGTCGGGATGCGTGTTTCACCCGCGGTGTCCAGTGGCGGTGGATCGCTGTTCGAAGGAAGCGCCGCAACCGCGGGAGATCGCGCCGGGCCATATGGTGGCGTGCAGCGAAGTGAAGATCGCCGGCTGACCGGCGAACGACGTTTATTGGGTGGTGGGTTTATGAAAATCGGGCGTGTAGGAATGGCGACGGCCTTGGGAGCCTGCCTGGCATTCGGCGCCATGGCAGCGGATACGCCCAAGCCCGGCGGTGTGCTGACCTACATGATCCCCGCCGACGCGCCGCCCAGCCTGGACGGCCATCGCGAGACCACCTTTGCCACCGTCCATGCGACCGCGCCGTTCTACAGCGTCCTGATCCGGATCAACCCCCTCAATCCGAACTCGCCAACCGATTTCGTCTGCGATCTGTGCACCGAAATGCCGACGCCGACGGATGGTGGCAAGACCTGGACGTTTACGATCCGGGACGGGGTCAAGTGGCACGACGGCTCCATCCTGACCGCGCGCGATGTCGGCGCGTCCTGGCAACGGCTCGTGCACCCGCTCAAGGGCATTCTCAGCGCGCGGGAAGCCTATTTCACGATGGTGGACTCTGTCGCGGTGCCGGATGACCGGACGGTCGTGTTCAAACTGAAATACCCCACGGGCGCGTTCCTGCCGGCCTTGGCCGATCCTTTCGCGTATATCTACAAGAAGGAGATCCTGGATCGCGATCCGCATTGGTACGAACGCAATGTGATGGGCAGCGGCCCGTTCCGCTTCGTGGAACTGCAGACCGGCCAATCCGTGAAGGGGCAGCGCAACCCCGACTATTACCACAAGGGACTGCCCTATCTGGACGGATTCGTTGCGATTTTCGCCGCGGCTCAGGCACTGCGGATCGATGCCATCCGCGCCGATCGCGCGGCGACCGAATTCCGCGGGATGCCTCCGTCCTCGCGCGACCAATTGATCAAGGAACTCGGCGACAAGATCACGGTGCAGACCAATCCCTGGAACTGCGTGAACCTTCTGACGCCGAACCATAAGCGCAAACCGTTCGACGACGTGCGGGTCCGGCGCGCTCTGGCGCTGGCCATCGACCAGTGGAAAGGCGCCGCCGCGCTGTCTAGGATCGCCAATGTCCGCACGGTCGGCGGGGTCGTGTTCCCAGGCTCGTCGCTGGCGGCCACGCCGGCCGAGTTGCACCAGATGATCGGATTTTGGCCCGATATCGAAAAGTCGCGCGCCGAGGCAAAGCGGCTGCTGAAGGAGGCCGGCGCCGAGGGCCTGAAATTCGAACTGCTGAACCGCAACATCGATCAGCCCTACAAATACATCGGCACCTGGGCGATCGACGAATGGAGCAAGGTCGGCTTGCAGGTCACCCAGCGGGTGCTGCCGACCGGGCCGTTTTTCGATGCGCTGCGGTCCAGCAACTTCGACGTGACCGTGGAATTCAACTGCCAGGGATTGGTCAACCCGCTGCTGGACATCGCGAAGTTCCTGCCAAAGACCGCCTACCCTGAAAACTTCGGCAATTACGAGGACGACAAATCGATCGCTCTCTATCAGGCCGCGTTACAGGAACCCGATCCGGCGAAGCAGCGCGAGAAGGTGCGCGCGTTCGAGGTTCACTCCTTGGTGACCGAAGCGCATTCAATCATGACACCGTGGTGGGAGCGGATCCTGCCGGCCCGGTCCTACATGAAGGGGTGGAAGATCGGTCCCAGCCACTATGTGAACCAGGATCTTGCGACGATTTGGATCGACAAGTAGTGCAGACCACCCGAACCATTGGCCGACGCACGGTTCCCCCCCGTCATGGTCGGCGCAGGCCGGCCATCCACGACTTTATCCGTTCGCAGCCGAAAAAGTCATGGATGGCCGGCCT
>CAMATI010000394.1 GCA_945861095.1 Asaia bogorensis
GAGCCGCAGAGGCGGCACAAGATACTGATAATATGAGGTTTATTTTGGTGGGTGCTAAACATGGGTTAGTCCGCTTCGCGGCCCAAGCCCACAAGGGGCGGGGGAGAATTTTCTACCCTGCCGCGATGTGTGAATGCCGTAGCCCGCAAGGGGAGGGGGAGAATTTTCTGCTCCTTCCTCCGACAGACACGCCAGAAATCGGCGGCCTCTACCCCTGATTGCCACGCAGCGCCGCCAGCCGATCGGTCAGGCTGCTACCATTCGCCGTCGTTCCCTGCACCTTCGCCATTGCCGCCACAATATTCGCATCCTCCTTCTCCGGCGCGCTCGGCGTCAGCAAGCTGGCTTTGGCATTCGCGGCCTCCGCCTCCGTCAGGTCGCGTTGCGCGCTGTCACGCATCGCCTGCAACGCCACGGTCAGCCCGCTGGTCGCGCTGGCAAGTCCGGCGGCCTGCCGAGCGGCTTCGGCGCGACGTTCCGCCATGGCGCGCTGCTGATCGGCTCGGCCCATGTCGCGCTGCGCCCGGGTCAGTTCCGCGCGGGCCGATTTCAGCTTCTGTCCGGCCTGCTGGTAGGTGTCCTCCAGGGACCGCAGGAACGCCTCGGCATCCACCACGTCCTGCTTCTCCCGCGCCAGGTCCGGAGCCATCTCTTCCAGCATGCCGACCAGAGTGCCCAGGCTTCGCTCCAGATCCGCCTTGCGGGCTGGATCGGTCTCGGCGGTCAGGGTCTGGCCGATCTGCTCCGCCGCGGCCATGCGCTGGCGAGACAGGGACTGGATCGCGTCGGCCTCCCGGCGTTCCTTGTCGAAACCCATCCGCGCCTGGGCGACCTGGCGGCCGACCTCATCCAGGTTTTGTTCCATGGTGCGCAACTCCGCCTCCGTGGCGGATTGCGGGTCCCAGCGCACGATCGCCGAGACGGCACTGTTGACCGCCTGATCGGTTTTCACGCCAACAAGGTTGCGAATGAAGGACAGCATGCGTCGTTCTCCTGGTTCGTGCGTTCGGTAAGGTTGAAACGGGTGTCCGTCTTGGTTCGTGGTACATGGTCGTGGTGGCCGGCCGGTCAGCCCATCATGGCGCCGGCATTCAATATGGCGATGGCGAGCTGGATTCCGATAATCAGCAACGCCGCGGCGACATTTCCCGCCTCTATCATCGCCGGCAGGTCGCGCATCGCGCGTGTGGTCGCCACGAACGCCAGTAGCTGAATGACCAGGGCGATCAGGCCCCAGATCACGATGTCCAGCACCACATGGCTGGTCGCCAGGGTTGCCGCGACCGGCAGCGACAGCGCGACCAGGGTGCCCATCAGCACCACGCCCGCCGCCGTATTGCCCTGGCGGATCAACTGCGCCTCATGGAACGGCGTCAGCCGCATATAGCACAGACACCCCAGGCCCAGCAGGACCAGCGCCGCGATGAACTGAGCCAGCAGAACCGGCAAACCGGTCTGCAAGGTAGGCAGGATGTTTTCGATCATGCCGAGGTCTTTCGGTTGACGTTGGTCATGACAGCTCCAGCATGCCGGGATTCACGTCCATCCCGGCGGCGATTTCGACCCAGGCCTGTCCACCGGCCTGTATGACCGACACCAGGATGTATTCCGCGGCTGGGGCAGGGGGCGCCACACCGGTTGGCGCGGCATACAGCATGGATTGGCGATGCAGCGCGTGGGTTACATCCGGGCCGGTGGCATCCGCGACGGTCATCGTCTCGGTCAGATCCAGCGGCGGGATGCGGGTTGGTCCAGGCGCCCAGACCCGGTCGTACATCTTGCCGTCCTTGGTCTGGAATTGCGGCCAGCCGATGATCCCCTCGGCGGGATGCAGCCAGAAGTCCCACTCCGCCGGCTCCGCGGGTGTGATTTCATCGATGCGGGAGAAAAACCGGCATTCGTCCGGCGTCCCGTCCGCATCGGTATGGATCTGGAACATGGACCGGTTGTCCGGCAGATAAAGCCGGGTCAGTTCCACCCCGTCGCCCGTGACCGTGCCAACCGCGGTGACGGTCAGCCGCATGGCATTGGTGTCGGGTTGCGGGGCGATCACCTTGGTCGCGCCCTGAGCCAGGACGAAGGGCGTCGGATCGAAGGGGAACGTCATCCCCACGCGGAACCGGCTGGGCTTGTATGCCTCCCCGGATATTTTGTGGCGCAGCATCGCGCCGGCGCTGCCGAAAATACTCATCGAACCGCCATCTCCTCCAGCGCGTTTGCGCATCCGCTGCCACAGCACCCAGCCTACGATGACCCCCCCGACCACCAGGGCGATCAAGGTCCATGGCATATCGTCCTCATTGTCGTTGGCCGCCGACGTGCTTGGCGTGCGGCCAGAGACCGGCATCGCCAGGGCGACCCCAGCGGGAACGTTGGGCGGCAGGTAGTTGGGATCGACCGGCGTTCCCTTGCGGGCGGCGACCTGGCGATCCAGTTCATCCAGCCGCTGTCGCAGGTCCTTGTTGTCCCGCGCCAGACGATCGGCCTCGGCGCGCCATTGCTGGGTGCCCGGATCGTTCTGCCGGTTGTGGAAGAAATCCGCGGTGCCCGGCCGGCTCAGATTGCTGATCAGCGCATACAGGAACAACCCGTCCCAGATGCCGAAGCTGCGCGGCGGCCCGAACATGGAAGACGGGGCCGTCCAGCCATTCTGTGAATACCAACCCGGCCGCTCGGCCTGCCGAATGACCGGCGCCGGCCTGGAGTTCCCGGCCCCGCCGGAAAACCATGATCCGCTTTGGGCGTTGTTTTGCGTCCCACTCTGACCCCAAGCGCCGGACGGGCCGGTCGGTGTGGGCGAGCGGGCCGCGCTGTCCTGCTGGGCACGATAGGTCCCCAGCGCGCTGCCCGATTGCTGGCGCGACACCGCCCGATCGCCGGCGGACGGGTTGAACGCCGGCGCGGCAACCGATGGGCGACTGGAACCGGACGGTGCGGGTCGCGCATAGCCGCCGCTCGTGGACGGCGTCCGGGTGGACGGTCGAGGCGCGCTGAAGGACGGGGTCCGCGACGACGACGAGCTAGGCCGCGAATAGCCGCCGCTGGACCGCGACTGGGCCAACGCCTCGGACGGGGCAAGCGCAATCGTCAGCCCGGTCAACAGCGGCGCCCCCGCCACGGCCAGCAGCATCCCGAGCAGACAGACGAGTTGGGACGGCTTGCGCAGGAGGACGATCCTATCCGGGTCGGGCGGAACCTAATGTTGCCGGGGGGCCGGAACAAGACCTATCCGACTGAGAGGGTGTTCGTCCGGCTGGTCGGGTCGCGTCAGGCGGAGTGGCGTTGACCCAGGTCAACCCGATGGAACGGTTGGACCGCTACGATGGCATTCGGTAGGGCGCTCGAAAGCGACGAGATCGCTGTCCGTGGACCCTGATCGTCAGCCCGACGCCAGAACAAAGCTGCCCCCTATCCAGGAGAGGACGACCGTCATGACGATCGAACTGCCAGACTACCAGCCTTCCCCGGACGAGGACTACATGAACCCGCTACAGACGGTGTATCTCCGCCGTCTTCTGGAACAATCGCGCGCGGACCTGCAACACGAACTGGACGAGGTGCCCCATATCGAGTCGGACGAAACCGCCCGGGACGGCGATCAGACCGACCATGCCAGTGCGGATACCGACCGGGAGTTCACCATCCTGAACCGCGCGCGGATCCAGGCGCTGCTGCACCAGACGGAGCGGGCGCTGACCCGGCTCGACAACGGCATCTACGGGTATTGCGACGATACCGGGGAGCCGATCGGCCTGAAGCGGCTGATGGCGCAACCCGCGACCTCCCTGTCGCTCGCGGCGCAGGAGGCACGGGAGAAGCGGGCGGGGTGATCCCGCAAGGCGGGGACGGTCGCCGGCATCGCCGGAAGCCGCCGTCTGTCAGTCGTTTCCAAATGGGGCGTGCGCGATCCTGGCGCACCTCCGGGTCGGTGGCGCATGGTTGTGCTGAGGCCGATCCGTCAGTGCGGCCCTGACGCGGGAATCCGGTCATCGTCCCGGTGTTTTGGTCATCGCCTAATCGAGCCGCAACAGCGGATCGCCCACCCCCACCTTGGCGTTCAACGCGGCGATCAGGGCGGTCACCTGGCCGGCAACGGGGGCTGGGATGTCGATCGCGGTTTTTGCGGTCTGAACCGTTGCCAACGGCTGGTCAACGACGACTCGATCGCCCACCGCGACACGCCAGGCGGCGAGGGTCGCACTGGTGATGCTCTCGCCGAGGGGCGGCAGCCGCACAAGAAACCCGAAATCATTGGCCATGGCCTGATGCTCCGTCAGCCGTATGACGCGGTAGGGGGCAATCATGTACCGTTGCGCCGCGCTGTCATCAACCGGTGGCCATGCGCGTGACCCGGCCATCGATACGGGGCCACCCCGTTTGCCCTGTGGTGTGGGCGGAATGCCCCTACGTGCCCTGCGCCTTGGCCCGTTCCAGGTTGAGTTCCAACAGCCGAGCGAGGATGTCGTCGTCTGAGAGGTCGGTGGGCCAGCCATAGGCGGCGGCCACCGCGTCATCCAGCTTGCGGTGAAGCGAGTCGAGCCACGCGCCCTCTGGCTTGCCGCGGGTGTTGTACAGGTTGGTCAGGGTGCGGGATTTCAGGGTCGCGGCGGCGCGGGCGTTGCGGGGGATGATGCGGTCGGGGTAGCCGGGCACGACCTCTGGCACGCGATCGATAAGGTCGGGCGGGTTGAGCCAGAGGTCTCGCTTGTCCACGAGCTCGCGCGCGGCGGCGGCGATGGCTTGGGCGTGGGGGTTGTCGGCGTAGGAGGTCGCCGGGAGGTTGGGGGTTAGACCTTCGGGGAAGGGGAATGTTTCGAACGTGGTGGTGGGGGTGTAGCGGGGGTCGTTGCCGACGCCCAACCATGTGCCGAGACGCAGCGCCCAAAGTTCGTGGACGCGGCTGTGGAGGATGCCGAATGTGGTGTTATCGTCACGAGAAATGACGATCAAATTCTTGTCGGGGCCGATAGTTCTGGTCAGCCAGAGTCTGTCCGCAATTCTATGTGCGGGGCATAACCAACGCCAAGGAGGCGTGTTATGCCAAGCGGAGCCAAACAACTGGACCGCGCCGTCGCGAAGCTGCCGTCGATCCCGAAGGAGTTGGTCGCTCAGTTCCTGACCGGCCCAATGACCGGGGAGGCGATCAACGCGGCGGGCATCGCCTTCAAACAGGGCTGATCGAGGCGTCCCTGAACG
>CAMATI010000395.1 GCA_945861095.1 Asaia bogorensis
GCGGTCTCCCCGGTACGTCCGGGGGCGGCCTGGTATGAGCGGATGATCCGCGACCTGTGGGGCCATGAGGCGTCTGGCGGGCTGGACCCGCGGCCCTGGCTCGACCACGGGCGTTGGCCGAGGGCGTTCCCGATGGGATTACGCCCGGCCCAGGCGCCCGGTGCCGCCGATCCGCCCGAGTTTCTCGGCGAGGCGGGGTCCAATCTGATGCAGGTGCCGATGGGGCCAATCGGCGGGCCGATGGGTACAATCGGCGGGCCGATGGGAGCGATCTCCGGGCCGATGGGGGCGATCTCCGGACTCATCCACGACGCCGCCCATCTCCGCCTCACCATGGCCGGCCCGCGCATCCTGCGCGCGGAAGGCCGGTTCGGCTACACCCACAAGGGAACCCTGTCGCTGATGCAGGGGAAATCGCCCCGGGCCGCCGCGCGCTTTGCCGCCCGCATCTCGGCCGATGCCACGGTGGCGCACGCCATTGCCTTCGCCCACGCCGCCGAGGCCGCGTCCGACACCGACGTGCCACCCCGCGCGGTTGGATTGCGGGCGATCATGCTGGAGGTCGAACGGATCGCCGGTCACCTGGCCACGCTGGCCGCCGTGGCCGATGTTGTCGGTGCCGCGAGGCCAAGGGGAACCGCCGAACGGTTGCGGGAACGCCTGCTCGGGGCATCGGAGGACGGGTTCGGGCATCGCCTGATGATGGACTGCGTCATTCCCGGCGGTGTCGCGCTGGACCTCGCTCCCGAGGGCACCGCGCCGCTGGTCGATGCTTTGGAGGCGGTGGCGGTGGCCCTCGCCCCCTTGCGGCGCATGATCGGCGGTTTCGCGATGGCGACCTGGCTGGATGGGTGCGCGCGCACGGACCTGACGACTCTGACCGCCCTGGCCGTCGGTGGCGTCGCCGGACGAGCCGGCGGACGGCGGATGGATGCGCGAATGGTCTCGTCGCTCTACACGGATCTGGGTTACGCGCCGACCCTGGAAACCGCCGGGGATGCGGCGTCGCGCTGCCGGGTGATGCTGGCGGAGATCGAGGAAAGCCTGCGCCTGATCGCCTATCTGTTGAGAATTCTGCCGGATGGTGTGACCTCGGTGGCGTTGCCGCAGGTCAGCGGGGAGGGCATTGGCTGCGCGGAATCGGCGCGCGGCGATGTCTGGCACTGGATGCGGCTGGATCACGGACGGATCGTGGCGGTGTTCGCGCGCGACCCGGGCTGGGCGCTATGGCCATTGGCGGAGGCGGCCCTGGCGGGGGCCTCGTGCGACGATGTGGCGCTGACCCGGGCGTCTCTGGCGCTGTCGGTTTCGGGAATGGATCTGTGAGCGGCGGCGCTTGGCTGGCGACGCGGGCCATCGCCGCGGCCTGCGGGGCGGCGAACGCGAAAGGGATGGGACGATGAGGCTGGCCGGCCTGATGCGCATGCTACGCGAAGGGGGAGGGACCCCGGCCGCATCGGCCGCACGTGACGCGCCGGTCGCGCCGGTCGCGCCGGACGCTCCGGTCGCACCGGTCGCACCGGTCGAACCGGTGGATGCCGACACGGTTGCGCTGTTGGCCGAACGCCTGGGCGTCACGTCCCGCCGGCGTCTGGGACGCGGTCTGACCATCCGTCACATCGATACCGGAAGCTGCAACGGCTGCGAGGCAGAATTGCGGGCGCTGACCGGGGCCGTCTATGACCTGGAGCGCTACGGCCTGACCTTCGTCGAGAGCCCGCGCCATGCCGATATTCTGCTGGTCACCGGGCCGCTGACCGCCAACCTGCGGGAGGCGTTGGAGCAGGCCTGGGATGCGACTCCCGACCCCAAATGGGTGGTGGCCCTGGGCGACTGCGCGATCGATGGCGGTGTGTTCAAGGGCAGCTATGCCGTCTTGGGTGGGGCCGGGATCAGCGTGCCGGTCGACCTGACGATCAGCGGATGTCCGCCGTCTCCGGCCCGGATCCTTGCCGGTTTGCGCGCCTTGCTGGCGGTGAACCGGGACCCGGTCCCCGGATCGGCGACCCGCGGGCCGACCCGCGACGGTTGAGTACCCAGAAGGGAGCGGTTTGAACCGGCGCAAGACCAACCGTGGGGCAGGGGCCATCGCGTCTTGGGGGCGGGTGCCGGATGGAGAAAGCGCATCCCTATTCCCTGGCACAAGAACGAGTTTCTTCACCACCGCCGACATGTGTCGATGTTGTAGGACCGGGCTCCGGTTCAGGACGGGACAACGGCTCTCTCGCCCCGGCGGGCCAGGATCACGCCGAAACGCCCCATACCGGCTGGGACGACTGTGGTGCCGTCGCTCGGCATCCGGGAAGGCCGTCGCCGCCAGCCCTTTGCGGGCATGGCTGAACGCCGCTCCGGGATCATGGATGAACGGTCAGGGACGAACGGTCATGGACGAACGGTCACGGGCCCTACCCGCGACCGTCCTTCACGTGCCAATCGCCGGAAGCGCGGCGCCTGGCCGCCGATACTACCCGCGACCGCGTGCCTTCAGGGCCGCCGCTCGCTTCAGCACCGACTGCGCCCGGTTCACCACCGGCACGTCGATCATGGCGCCCTCGAACTGAACCGCGCCCAGACCCTCCGCATAGGCCTTGTCATAAGCGGCGACCATTTTCTGGGCGCGCTCCACCTCGGCCTCGGTCGGCTGGAATTCGTCGTTCAGCACCGGGACCTGCAGCGGATGGATGGCGCTGGCGCACATGAAGCCCAGCCGGCGGGACCGGCGCACGATGGCGCGGAACGCTTCCTGGTCACGGAAATCGGCGATCGAGCCGACGAAGCCCATCGGCAGAATTCCAGCCGCGCGAGCCGCGAAGACGGTCTGCTGCTTGGGGTAGAACAGCGCTTCCGGCTCGGATTGGGCGCCCACATCGGCGGCGAAATCCTCCGATCCCAGGCTGAGCCCGACGATGCGGGGATGCGCCTTGGCGATGTGCTCGATGCGGAAGAATCCGACCGCGGTTTCCACCAGCACCAGAAACTTGATCTTGCCAGGCGGCAGGCCGCGTTCGGCTTCCAGCTCGTCTACCATTTCGGCGACGGCCCAGACATGCTCGGGGCTGTCCACCTTGGTCAGCATCAGGGCGGTGACACCCGGGATCACCGCGGCCTCGATATCGCGCACCAGCATCCGCCACGGGCGATTGACGCGCACGACGACATCGGCGCCGTTGCGGTTCACCTGCGGGATCGCATCGGCGATCAGGGTGCGGGCATGGTCCTTCTGGGACGGAGCGACCGCGTCCTCCAGGTCCAGGATGATGGCATCGGCGCCCTTGTCGGCCCCGGTGCGGACGAATTTTTCGGCCGTGACGGGGACAAACATCAACGAGCGCCAAACGGGCAGGTCATCGCGCATGATCAGGCTTCCTTAATGATGCCGTCGGCCGCGAGACCGGCGATGCGCGCCGTGTCGTAGCCGATGGATTCCAAAATGGATCGTGTGTGTTCGCCCAGATTGGGCGCGGCGTAGCGCAACCGGCCGGGCGTGTCCGAAAGGCGCGGGATGATGTTGTGCATCAGCACCGAGCCGGCTTCCGCGTCCGGGGCTTCGACCAGCACGCCGCGTTCCTGGACATGCGGATCGTCGATCAACTGGTCGATTTCGTAGACAGGATTTGCGGTGACTTCCGCGGCCTCGAAGATCGCCATGTTCTCGTCCAGGGTGCGCGCGGCGATGAAGTCCGCCACCGCGGCATCGCATTCGTCGATGTTGCGGACCCGGTCGGTGTTGGTGCGGAATTTCGGGTCGTCGATCATTTCCGGTTTGCCGATGGCGCGGAACACGCGTTCGGCCATCGCCTGGATCGACGCCGACATGGCGATGAACCGGCCGTCGCTGGTCTGGTAGACATTGCGCGGCGACGTGGTCAGCGAGCGGCTGCCGGTCCGACGGGGTTTCTCGCCGCTGACCCGATACATCGCCGCTTCCGGACCCAGGACGGACACCATCGGCTCCAGCAACGGCAGGTCGATGATCTGGCCTTTGCCGCCGCGTTCGACCACGCGCAACGCCACCATCACCGCGTAGGCGCCATACAGACCCGACACCATGTCGGCCATTGCCAGAGGCGGCAGGACCGGCGGGCGATCGTCGAACCCGTTCTTGGCGGCGAAGCCTGACATGGCCTCGACCAGGGTGCCGAAGCCCGGGCGGTCGCGATACGGGCCGGTCTGGCCGAACCCGGTGATGCGCACGATGATCAGCTTCGGATTGCGCTTGTGCAACACGTCCGGACCAAGGCCCATCTGCTCCAACGTGCCGGGACGGTAGTTCTCGATCAGGACGTCGCTGGTATCCAGCATGTCCAGCAGCAGGTCGCGCCCGGCCTGGGGCCGCAGGTTCAGTGCCACGCTCTTTTTGTTGCGAGCATAGACCTTCCAGTGCAGGGACAGGCCTTTCGTGCGCCAGGCACGCAACGGGTCGCCGACTTTCGGGTCCTCGATCTTGATGACCTCGGCGCCCTGGTCGGCCAGTTGCAGGCTGACCATGTTGCCGGCGACAAGGCGGGACAGGTCGACGACGCGGATCCCTTCCAGTGGCACGGGCGCGGTCGGGTCGAAGGTGACGCGCGGTATCATCGCGTGGAGACGCGTGGGGTTGGTTGCGGGGCCTGGTTTGGTATGATCCGGTCTGCCGGCATTGGCGTGCCTCCCTTGTGCCGGGCCATCATAGAAATGGCGCCCGACTCTCCACAATAGGACGGCGGGAGAATGCCGGTCGTGTCTGGCTCGCCACCGAGGCCAGGTGGGGTGTCGTCACAGGAACAAGTCCATGCCGCTGGTCACGTTCACCGCCAATATCCAGCGTCATGTCGAGTGTCCCGACACGCGCGTGGCCGGACGCACCGTGCGACAGGCGTTGGATCAGGTCTTTGCCACCAACCCCCGCGCCCGCGGCTACGTGCTGGACGACCAGGGCGCGCTACGCCGGCATATGGTCGTGTTCCTGGGCGGCGAGGTCATTCTTGACCGCATCGGCCTGACCGACCCGGTCGCGGATACCGACACCATTCACGTATTCCAGGCATTGTCCGGAGGCTGACCGAATGAGCGACGCGCTGCTGGTTTCCACCCGCAAGGGGCTGTTCCGGGTGAGCCGCGACGGCGGCGGCTGGGCGGTGTCCGGCGTCGATTTCCTGGGCGACAATGTCAGCCTGACCCTGACCGATCGGCGCGACGGCACCCATTACGCGG
>CAMATI010000396.1 GCA_945861095.1 Asaia bogorensis
CCGGTCAAATGAAAAGGCCGGCAGACTTCGTGGGCTTCGTTCGTTACGGTATCGACCGTGAGCGGAAGAACTTTCATCCCACCGCCTTGCACGTCCGGGGTCAGTCGGACCGGCCCCCCGCGATCAAAGAGCATCGGCCGGCGCGCAAGATGCTTGGCCAATTCGCTTGCGACGGCTGGCAATTCCGCTTCGTCAACTTGCAGATCGGCGCGACCTAGCGGGTCAGGCACGATTTCCGGCGGGGGGCGGTTCTCGCGTCGGACGCCGGCGACCTCCTCATCCAGTCGCGACCACCGCCAGTTGAGGCGCTTGGCTTCGGCCCTGCGCACAGCCTCGTAATCGCGCGGCGACATCGCCGCCAGCCGCTTGATGGTTTCCTCTATTGTTTCGGTCGGCTCATCTTCGGTGCGCCAGCGAGTATTATCCGACATGGGACGCCTCCAGGCAGAGAAGGTCGTTGAAGTCCGCGTCACCGGTTGGCGTGACAATCGTCACGTGCCGCCCCTCGGCCTTCCACCGGAACCATGCTTCACGGGCGGCTTTTCGGCCCGGTTCACCCGGGTCCGCCGCGATGCACACGCGCCGGACCTCACGCGGCAGCACAAGCCCCGCGCCCATGGCCCCGCAAGAGACTGCGGACCAAGCCGGACACCCGAACAGGATGCCCGCAGACGCCGCCGTTTCGATGCCTTCGCCAATCACCAGCAACTTGTCAGGATCGTGTGGTGACAGACGTATGGCGCCACCCCAGATCGGGCCGAGACTGGCCTTCACCGGATCGACATCGGCTTTCCGGCCGTCCGAGGCGATATAGGTCCGGTGAACGGCCAACGGGTTGCCGGCCGCGTCGGTGACCAGCGCGATCATGGCGGAATAGGTTCCACCGCCGGCAGGGTGGGGCGTCATCCGGAGATACCGCAAGACGGGCGATCCGATGAGGGACGCCAATCCGCGACGGGGCAGGTATAAGGCAACGCGCGTGCCCTCGGTTGGGACAGCGCCATTCCATAGGGCAAGGGCGCGGGTCTGCTTGCTGGCTTTCGCGGCAGCTTCGCGTTCGCGATCAACCGGCGACAGCTTGGCGACGGTGTCACCACCTATGGCACGGGAAAGGCCGTCACGATCCTGACAGGAGGCGCACCAATATAATGGACGCCCACCCGCACCCTCTCGAATCGAAAAGGTGCCAGCGTATTGGCACGCGGGGCAGTTTCCGCGCCAGCCTCGACCGGACCGCTTCAGATCGAGGCGGCCGACAATATCGCGCGCGGTTTGGGGTGTTTCGTCTTGCATTGGGAATTTCTCCCCGCCGTCACGCTGGCTTTTCGTCGCGCAATGGCGTATATACGGGCGTCACTTCCCCCGTCTTCGCCATGCGCCGCCGGTCCGCCAAGATCCGGCGGTTTTTTATTGGGTGATGAAAACGACGACCAGGGCGGTGATCGCCCCGCCCGAAGCGCGAAGGCCGCTCATGCCGCGTTCCGCCGGCCGGCATCGGGCTGCGATGTGTTGCTGCGAGGCTCGGACATGCACCCCTGGGCCCACGTCAAGGCATCGCCCCACCTGTAAAGCGGCACACGTCCGAAGCTGCGGAACGGCGGGCCGCCGAAGCGTCCTGGCCGGGTGGCTTTGGTGGCAAGCGTGGCTTCCGTGACCGGATAGCCCAGCGCCGAAAGCGACTTGGCCAAGGCACGGCGGCGGAACAATGTGTCGGGGTGAATTTCGTTGATAGGGGCTGACATCGGGCAGAATCCTTTGCTTGGAATTGCCCGCGCAAGATGATGCTTGGTAGCCCGCCGGTCTGTTACCGTTAACGCGCGCCCTTATTTGCAACCCGCTTCGCGGCGGGGTGCGACCTTCATAGCGGCAGCGTGCCACTTGTGCGCCTCGGCCTTGAAGTCACCGGCGCGCGCATCGTGGTGTCGCAAAGTTCGGCCAATTTCTTCAAAGGTCACGGCTTCGGCGCGGGCGTCCAGGACCCTGAGATACAGGGGCCATTTTTCGTTCCTCACGCGGCTCTTCTCCTGGGCAGCCAACTCGGGCAGGAAGCCGTATTGCTGGGCTCGGTCTTGCTGAAGTTGTTTCAGCGCCAAGGCCGCACGATCCAATTGTGGCCCGAGGGGGCGGGTCAGATCAAAAGTCCGGGTTATGGTCAATGGGATGCCCCACTCCTGCCGTCGGGCAATTTTGGCCTCATGAACGGTTCGGGGATCAACTTCAATGACCCGACCATCCTCCCTGACGAACTTCTGGTAACCTGTGTATTCAAGCTGGAGGTCGTGAAATCGGAGGCCGGATCGCACCCCCTTGACGACTTGCGGAAAGTTGACCCGGGGGTTGGGGTAACGGACCAACAGATATCGAAACAAACCCCAAAATGTGTTGATGTCGCCGTAGGGTATGAATTCCAACTGAAACCACCGCGCCGTCGCAGGCATACGGTGCGTGTGGCTCCCATCTTGATTCGCCAACATTTCGTATTCTATTGGCGCAGCGCGGCCCCACGCCTCACGATAATCCTTCATCCGCCGGATAAACTGCCAGCGCCACAGCTCGGGTTTAAGGTCGCCGGGGGCGGGATACTGCCTTTCATCGCGCCAATCGGGCACGCCCCATTCGTTCTGGAATTCGATCGCCCATGGTTGAGCGGTCATCGCCCCGCCTTCGCGCGAAGCGGGATAATCTCGGCTGATCCAGGGGCGGCGCCCATGCGCGTCAGTGTCTCATTCGCCACCGCGTCCACCGCTGCCAACAGGACCGCATCGGCCGCATGAACGTATCGCGAGGTGATCGAATGCCCCTTGTGACCGATCAGTGTGCCGATCGTGGATTCGGAGTATCCGAGGTCACCGGCCAGCGAGGCGAAGGAATGACGCAGGACGTGCGGCGTCACGGCCTGAGGCACACCCCCCAGCTTGGCGATGCGGTCCCACATCGACCTGTAGCCTGCCATGGGACCGTCGCCACGGGTTGCGGGAAACACGAGGTCACCGGCCCTGGGCTGGCTTCGTATGATATCCACGGCCGCCAGGGGCAACGCGCGAAGGCTGATCCCGGTCTTGGTATCGGGCAACCGAGCGGTGCGGCGCGGAATGTCCAGATCGGCCCAGCGCAACCCGAGGGCTTCCCCGCTCCGCCAGCCAGTCAGTATAAGGAATCGGGTCACCGCTACGGCCGCCGGCCAGATGGCACCTTCGGCCGCGTCCAGCCCCTTGCCCAGCGCCTCATATTCTTGGTCGGACAGCCGCCGCTGCTTCTGTCCATCGGCCGGCCGAACCACGCCCGTCACAGGGTTATCGACGCGCATTCCTTGCCGAACCGCGAACGTGAAGATGCCCCCCAGAAGCCCCACGGTCCGAGTGGCCACTCCGCGCCCGCCCCGGACATTGGACAGGCCCCGCTTGCGGCCGGTCGGTTCCCGTTTAGCGGTCTTGCCCTCAATGATCGCCGCCATGAGGCTTTCCACATCGCGCGGCGTCACGGCAGCAACCTTCATCTTCCCCATGATCGGGCGGATATGTTTGTCGATGCGCCCCCGGTCGGACAACAGAGTGCTTGCTGCCTTGGCCTTCCTCCGCCGGGTCATCAAGGTCCCGGCCTCGGCCGCCTTCCAATAGGTGTCAAGCAGGTCGTTGACGGTCTCGGCTTGGCGCTTGGCTTTTTTTACAGCGGCGGGGTCGATCTTGTTCACCTTCGCCTCGGTCAATATCCGCAGCGCCTCGGTCCGAGCGGTGTCGGGTGTCCAGGGCGCGCCATGCCTGCCGATGGTGAACCGCCGCTGGCGTCCCTCGGCCGTCCGATACATCACGAGGTAGGCGACTCCGGGGCCGGTTTGCCGGCGCGCGCCGAACCCTGGCACGGCCGCGTCCCATATTTCCTGACTGGGACCGAGCGCCCTTATCTCCCGCAATCCAATCCGTGTCCGCTCCGCCATGCTGCCCCGCATCCTATTACCTAACCCGTATTAGGTAACAGATAGGTAGCAGATCAGCGCAAAGACCCGCAAGGGTCGGCAAACAGAACTAGCCATATATGATTGAGTTACCGTCAGTTTTGTCCATGAACACCACCCAGGACAAACCTCCGCAAGTCTGTAAAATCGCCCTCCGAAGGCGAAGGTCGCACGTTCGAATCGTGTCGGGTCCGCCATAAACTGCACGAAAATTCGGATTATTGGGGCGTCCACAGCGGGGCAACCCTTGTCAGACGACCCGCTAGGCGCACTGAACTGGTGGCGCATCATAGGAATTCCGTCCTGCGGGGCGGCGCCGTCGCCGTTGCGGCGGTGCGAGCGATAGTGGGTGACCCGCGGTCCACGCAATCCGGTGCTGGCCAGGCGGTCCGACAGGAGTTGGACCCTGCGCGGATCCCGGAAAGACATCCAGGTCAGCGACATGGATATGACCACGATCAATAGCCCAGCGGATACATTCCATCCGGAATGAAATCATACCAGATCGACAGAATATGCAAATAAGTGCGGCGGTCTTTGCGTGTTTCTCAAGCAAAAATTCGCAGCGACTGCTCGCGCGCCCCAGATCAGGATTTGGTCGTGTTGGCTGTTTGGGCGGCGACGGCAGGCGTTGCGCGCCTTCCAGCCCTAGGTCCAGCAGGGGACGGTTGGTCCCCGGCTTCGGTGGCTTGTCCTGAAACGCCGCCCGCGGGACCGAAGCCGCATCGCCGTCGGTTGGATACGGCCCTCCCTGATGCCCTGGTCCTGATGCCCCGGTCCTGATGCCCCGGTCCGGATGCCCAGGTTCAGATGCCCTGGCCCAGATGCCCTGACCCAGATGCCCTGGCCATGACGCCCCGGCCCGACGGCGTGGTCGCGCATGGTGCCGCGCGAACGAGCGTCGGGGCTCGCTGATCGGGTGGACGGGGCGGTCGCTGGTCGGGGTTATTGCGAACCCGACCGGGTCATTTTTGGTTGTTCTCTGGTGGACAAAAACAACCGGGACGGGTGCGCGACGTAAGCGGTTGTGCGGCGTTTCGCTCTCTCCCACGGTTCCGCACATTGCCTTCGATCTGACACCTGTCGATGACGCGTAAACATGTCCGCCTTTTGAAGCGCGTGAGTTGTCCGCCAGTCACCAACCGCCATCGCCGTTTTCCGGTTCGGCTGGAGCGCCGTTTTCCCGTCCCGGCCTGAACACCCAACGGCAAGGCGGGGGGCCGCGGTC
>CAMATI010000397.1 GCA_945861095.1 Asaia bogorensis
GTGAGGTTGGGGCACGCGATCACCCAGTGCTTAGACCCGACTCGAGCGTGACCGTGTCAAGCGTTGTTTTACGCCGAACTCACATACCGACGCTCGCCGCTGCATCCGGGGAGCGGCGGCCCACCGCTACCCCGGGGTGAGCAATTACTCTTCTTTTCGTCCAATGTCGGCTACAGCACCGCGGTCGGCATGGAAATTGGCATCAAGGGATCGAACGCACACGGGTTTCGTTGGAACGCGAGTTATGCCGCCGTGTCGACAACCGACCACACGGCTCTGAACCGCGGCCCGGTGCCGACCGGCATCGTCGAATACGCTCATGCGACCCCAAGAAACGTCGTCATCGCGGGGTTGGGCTACAGCTATGAGAATCTGGAACTGGACCTGATGGCGCGCTGGCAGTCGACCTTTATCGACTATCGGCTCAATGCCAATCGCTCGGCGATTCTGCCCATCAACGTCAACAACTACGTGCTGTTCAACGCCCGCGCCGGCTATCGCATCACCGAGAATGTGACGGTCGCACTGACCGCCCAGCAGTTCAACAGTCCCCGTCTGGCGCAGACAGCCGGTCCGCCGGTGGAACGGCGTGTCATCGCCAGCGTGACCCTTCGCCTGTAGGTTGGCGGGGGCGCGCTGCAAAGCGCCTGTTCGGAGTCGCCCATGACCTGGGTCCGTCGTCTTGTCCCTGCGTCGATACGGGCGCTGCGCTGGCGTCTGCCGTGGATGCTGGCGACGGACAGTTACGCGCGCGCGCCCGTCCGGACCATCCTGCGGGCCATGCGTTTCACCCTGGCCGAGAGCGCCGGTCGGGACGTTGCCTTCCAAAGCCCCGACGGCCTGTCGATCACCACGATGGCGAACAATTTCAGTTCGTTCGCGTTCTGCGTCGATGGTGCGCGCGACGCGGCGATCTGGCGCTTCGTAAAGCGTCACATCGGACAGGGCGGGGTCTTCATCGATGCTGGCGCCAATATCGGCACCTATGCCCTGCCCGCCGCCCTGCTGGTCGGGGCGTCCGGACGGGTGATCGCGTTCGAGGCGCATCCGATCACGTTCTCCTATCTGCATCGCAACGCCCTGGCCAACGGCCTGACCCAGCTTGTGCCGCTGCATCTGGCGTTGGGGGAGACCAACGGCGAAGTCTCGATGACATTTTTTGCCGCGAATCCGGGGGAAACCCATGTCGCCTCGGCCGGTGAAACGGTGATGGCCAACACGGCCGTCGTTCCCCTGCGGCGGCTGGACGATGCGCTGGCCGAACAGGGGGTGACGCGCGTCGATTATCTGAAGGTGGATGTGGAAGGCTTCGAATTGCCGGTCCTGCGGGGCGCGCTGCGTACCCTGACGGACAATCCCGGCATTGCCGTGCAGACCGAACTGGTGGAGCGTCACGCCGCCCGCTACGGCCACCGCATCGAGGACATCGGCAGCCTGATGAGCGGCATTGGTCTGCGACCGCATCTGGTGGATGACCGGACCGGCACGCTCGAACCGCTCACGGGAAAACTGGCTGGCGACGTGATCTGGGTCCGTCCTCCCGGTCGCTAGGTCGGGTGGGAACGGCCCCCGGACGTCCTCCCGACCAACCGCCCTCGATTATGCGGCGTTCGGCCGCTGTTCCAGCAGACGCCCCAGTCCGGGGAGAGGATCGGTGATCTTCATCGCCTCCAACATGCCCCAAAGAGCGGCCTGGTTCGTGGTCACGACGGGCTTGCCGAACCGCCCCTCCCAGCCCGGGATCGCCGGCATCGTTGGGAAATTGCCGCCAGGAACGACCAGCACCTCGATCTCTGGCCGATCGATGCGGGCGAAGGCGTCGGTGGCGTTGTCGGCGCTCAGACCGCCGATCGCATAGGCATCGGTGGCGCCGAAGCCTTCCATGGCGACGACCGTCAGGCCGTAGCGGGTTTCGTAGTAGGCTTTCGCCCGCTCGATCACGTCCCGCGAATAGGGCGTGACCAGCGCGATCCGCCTCGCGCCCAGGGCACGCACGGCGCGCCCGATCGCCTCGGCCGAGGTCATGGACGGGACGCCCGCGCCTTCGGACATCAGCCGGTTCACCTTGGCGTCGTAGTCGTCATCGAACAGGCTGGCCGAGGTCTGGGCCAGGGCCACGACTTCCACTTTGGCGGTGCCGAGCAGGTGGGATTGATAGGCGACGTCTTCGTCTCGGCTGGGGGAGAAGGGGGTGTTGCCGCTGCCTTTCCCCAGGCGCCCGACATGGGCCTGAAGCGTGGGCGGCAACATGCGCGTATATTCGATTTCGACCGTCGTGTTGGTCGACGGAATCAGCACGCCGAAGTGACGGGTCATGGCGGGCCCCTTCATGGTCGGAACGTTCGTAAGACACGGTTCCGCGGGCCGGAGCGACGACCCGCGGAACTGGACTGGATCAGGCATCATACCAACTGGCCAAAACAACGACCGATGCACCACTCCCCTTCGTCATTGCTGGGTTTGACCCCGGCAACCCGCGCTTCAACGGCGGGAGAGGGCCGGGTCAAGCCCGGCCATGACGGTGAAGGGGATTCATTGCTGCGACCGGTTGGTATTCAGGGATCAAGGCCCCCCGGAATCACGCTCCGGGCGGCCGTTTCATCTTGCAGGTGGTCGGCTGAGCCAGATCGGCCGCGGACACGGTCGTCTCGGTCTTCCAACCGTAGCCGGTCTTTTCCGAGTCGAACTTCACGGGCTTGGTGAAGATCGCCTGGTAGAACGGCACCAGCAACTGGTGATCCTCCTTCCGCATGACATTCGGCTGCCCGAATGCATCCGTGATCTTCATGTCTTCCAAAGCCAGCGCGACCTTCAACGGATCGGTGGAGCCGACCTTGTTGACCGCCGCCTGCAGCAGTTCGAACATCGTACGGAAGTTGATCCAGATGTAGTCGAACTCGGGCGTCTTGTCGCGGAAACCCTGCATCCAGGATTCAGCTTCCTTCATGCCCTGCTCGGTCGGGATGTTCATGTGGGAATCGGCCACCGCGTGCACACGGTTGGCACCGCCTTCGCCCATGGCCGTCGGCGCCCCGTTCAGATGAGCGGACAGGGTGAAGTAGCCGACATCCAGGCCCGTCTCCATGCCGGATTTCAGCAACTGGTTGAAGTCGACGCCCCAGTTGGAGGTGATGACCGCTTGCGCACCGGATGACTTCACCTTGGCAATGTAGGGAGCGAAATCCTTCACCTTGCCCAGCGGCACCAGATCGTCCCCGACGATCTTCACATCCGGACGATTTTTGGCGAGCAGCCGCTTCAGGTCGCCCTGCACGGACTGGCCATACAGATAGTCCTGGTTGATCAGATAGACCGAGGTGATGTTCTTCGGTAGCGACCGCACCAGGGTTTCCACCCGCATGGTGACGTTGCCGGCGAAGCGGAAATGCCAGAAATCGCATTTGTCTTCGGTCAGTTCCGTCGCCAGCGCCGCGCAGTTTATATACAGGACGCGGTTGTTCGGGTTACGCGCGTTGTGTTTCGCCACGCCGTCGATCATCGCCGCGGCGACGTTCGACCCGATGCACTGCATCACCAGTTGGATATTCTGGTCGGCGGCGGATTTCAGCGCGATCAACGCTTCCGCCGGCTGCAATTTGTCGTCGAAGGTAACGAATTCGAATTTTTTGCCCAGCGCGCCGCCCTTGGCGTTGACCGCGTCCAGGGCATACTGCAACTGCTTCAGGAACGCGTCGCCCTGCGGTGCGAACGCGCCCGAGAACGGGCCGATGAACGCAATCTTGATCGTGTCCTGGGCGATCGCCGCCCGGCCTGGCAGCAACAATCCAACCAACAGCATGGCGCACGCGGCGCGCCGAAACCAACTCAGCATGATGTCCTCCCTTGCCGCCACATCTGTTGATTGGTCGAACAGAACTAACGCGGCGAGCTGGAGGGAGGTTAGACGATCCGGCGGCGGAAGGCGACAGCACACCCGCCATCGAATTGCACCGGTTCAGTGCGCGATCAGCACCGGCAGCGGCGCATGCTCCAGCACCGAGCGGGTGAAACCGCCGAACACCGCCTCTCGCAACCGCGTGTGGCCATAGCCGCCCATCACCAGAAGCCCGCAGCCGGCCTCGACGGCGCCGCCGAGCAGCGCATCGACGGCGGACTTGCCGTTCGGCCGGATGGTCCGGGCTTCGGTGTTCGGGTTGTGCCAGCGCAGGGCGCCGACCAGCCGGTCGACGGATGTGTCGGTGTCGTCATCGTCCTCCGACACGGTGAAGACGATCACGCGGCTGCCGAGCCGAATGAACGGCAAGGCGGCGGCAACGGCGCCGGCGGCTTCGCGCGAATCTTTCCACGCGATGGCAATCGTGCCGGCCAGCGAGTCGGCGGTGGCGCCGACCAGCAACACCGGTTTTCCTGTTTGCATCAACGCCTGCTCGATCACCGCCTCGGAACCGATGTCGCCGTCGTTGGTCCGTCCAACCACGATCAGATCGCAGGTCCGCCCGTGTTCGGCCAGCCAATCGGCCTGGTCGCCGATTTCCGTCCGCCACTCAGCGGTCATGCCAGCTGGCCCCGGGCGGGCGGCATCGACAATCCCGTTGCTGGAACACAGGGTATGCCAACCGGCATATGCCGCCTCGGCCCGCTTGTCGGCATCGCGCTCCATCCGGTCGATCATGTCCTGCAGACCGGTTGCCAGCCCCATGTCGGCCGACGCCATCGCGGCGATATCGCGTTGGACGTCGTGGCGGACATGCAGCGCGACCAAATGCCCGTCGAACAGGCGCCCGACAGCCAGCGCAGCCTGTAGGACCGGGGCGTCGGCCGGGGTTCCGGTCACCGGCAGCAGAATGACTTTCGGCATGGTGCATCCTCTTTCGCATTTTGCGCCAGACACCATGAACCGGCGTGGCGCGCGATGATCCAGGTCAACGAACCTGCTTCAGGCCCGCTGTCCGTTCGTGGTCGGGCCGGATGCCGGCGTCCTTCCCTCCCGCCGGGATCGCCTAAGGCGACGTCCAAGCATTACCGCTCCAGTTGGCGACTGCCGGCTAACCCCGATAGGGGTAGGGAAGGCTACCAGCCTCCCCTCCCTCCGAACCGTGCTGGCGGTTCTCCCGCACACGGCTCTCCAGTGGCTGGTTATCCTCATCGGGGGTGTCTCGCGGTGTCCAGGGCCATGGTCAGGGAGAAGAGGTCCTG
>CAMATI010000398.1 GCA_945861095.1 Asaia bogorensis
CCGAACAGTTTCACCAGCAGAGCTTCAAGCTCTGGACGGCTTAGCGCGGAAACGGGCGGTGGCGATGGCACATGACGTATAGACTCGGTCGCGCCGAATCGCGGCAAGAAAATAATGCGCGGCCGCCCACGGTTTTGCCCCTCTTACCACCAATGGCCCGAACCCGCGGAAGGCGTTCGATGTTTGCGTTGCTGCGCCGCATCTGGTTTCTCCCGTTGGTTGTCGGGACCTTTCTGGTCGTGCGGCACATCTACCTGACTCGGCGCGTACCCCCCTTGTGGTCGCCACGGACCATCAACGACAAAGTGCTGTACCGGATGGTGTTCGACCGCCGACCGATCCTGCCCCGGATCATCGGCAAGCTGGAAGTGCGAGACCATGTCCTGGCGCGCACGGGCGATCCCGACCTGCTTGTCGATATGGTCGGGACGGCAAGCAATGGGCGCGAACTGGCGGCGCTCGATCTGCCCCGGGATTTCATTGTGAAGGCCAACCATCTCAGCGGCTTCCATCATGTCCATCGTGGCCCCGAACCGCCCGACCTTACCGCGATCGCGGCCAAGGTTACGCGTTGGTCCAGTCATATCGGATGGAGCGAATGGGCGTACTCCCAAGTGCGCCATACCTGCATCGTCGAGCACCTGATGTTGCAGGATGGTCAGGTGCCAGACGACTACAAAATCTTTTGCTTCGATGGCCGAGTCTATTTTGTGCTGGTTACGACAGGCCGCTTTTCGGAGAAATGTGTGGATATCTTCCGGCCGGACTGGACTTGGATCGATGCCAGACATGGAAAATTGCCCAACGCCGAACGACCACCGCCTCGCCCGGAGCGTTGGGCCGCCATGATAGCCCTGGCCGAAACATTGTCGTACGGCCTCGATTTCGTTCGGGTGGATCTCTACCAGTTCAACGGGCGCATCAAGGTTGGGGAACTGACGGTCTACTCCGATCGGGCAACCGTCATGTACTCGCCCGCTGGGATCGAGGATATGTTGGGCGCGCCATGGGTGCTGCCGAAACGCGGCAGGCTGGGCAAGGCAGACCGGTAGCGATGCCCGGGCTTCGTGTGGGACATCCTGAACCTTCTCCGGATGCGGCGCCTTGGGAGGGGGGCGCGCTGTTCATGCGCCCCTCGTGACCCGCGGCTATCGTGCGATAGGATGCGGCCGGCCGTGGTTCGATCGGTCGTGGCTCGATCCGCCGCGCCGGGATGTTGCACTCGGTCTTTGGAGGAATCGGGTCGTTGTCGTCCTTGCTCCGTCGCCTGTGGTTTTCCCCCGCCGTGATCGGCCCGTTGCTGGTTGCCCGTCACGTCGTCCGCCATCGCCGCCTGCCGCCGCTGTTCGCGCCCCCGGGCTACAACGACAAGCTGCTGCACCGTCTGGTGTTCGATCGCCGGCCGATCCTCTCCCGGTTGGCGGGCAAGCTGGAAGCGCGGGACTACGCGCTGGAGCGCACTGGCAATCCTGATCTTCTGGTCGATCTGATCGGCACCGCCAGCAACGCTGCTGAACTGGCCGACCTGAACCTGCCGCCCGCGTTCATCGCCAAACCCAACCATCGGAGCGGCCTGACCCATATCCATCGCGGTCCGGAACCGCCCGATATCGCCGCGATCGGCGCCAAACTCTCGCTTTGGTCCCAATACCGCGGCCGCGGCGAGTGGGGCTACGACGCCGCTCGGCGCACCTGCCTGATCGAGCGGCTGATGCTGGACCAGGGGCGCATCCCGAACGATTTCAAATTCTTCTGCTACGATGGGCGCGTGCATGTCGTCCAGGTCACCCAGTCGCGGTTCGAAGGCCCTCGCTTCGATTTCTTCCGCCCTGACTGGACCTGGATCGATGTGCGGCACATGGGCCCGAACGCGGATCGGCGACCCGAACGCCCGGCCCTGCTCGCGCAAATGACCGCCGTGGCCGAAATCCTGTCCCATGGCCTGGATTTCGCCCGAGTGGATCTTTACGGGTTTGACGGTCAGGTGAAGGTTGGCGAGATGACAATCTATCCCAATCGGGGGTTGGTTCGATCCGCCATCAGGGGATGCGATGTTCGGCGAACCCTGGGTGCTGCCAAAACGCTGAGCCGCCGCCGCCGAGCAGCGCCCCGCTCGGCATGTTCGGCAGAGACCCGCGACCGACTGTCGGATGTTCGCCCCCCAGGCGCTCTTGACCGGTTGGATGGGGTTGGCCAACGTCCCGGCCAACTCCTTGGGATGGTAGCCGCGGATGACCCGGATTTCGTTCGATATCGGTGGCACGTTCACCGATTTTGCAGTCCAAGCCGCCGATGGCTCGGTCACGATATGGAAAGTGCCGACAACGCCGCGCGCGCCCGCCCAGGCGGTGGTGGCCAGCCTGCGGGAACGCTTCGGCGATCCCGCGCACGATCCCGCCAGTGTCGACGAACTGCTGCACGCGACGACCATCGCCACCAATGCGATCCTGGAGCGTAAGGGCGCCCGCGTCGCACTGATCACCACCGCGGGTTTCCGCGACGTGCTGCTGATTGGCCGCCAGAAGCGCTACGACACCAACAACCTGCATCTGGACAAGCCGCGCCCATTGGTGCCGCGGCGCGATGTGTTTGAGGTCGATGAGCGCCTCGCCGCGGATGGGTCCGTCGTGCGCGCCCTGGACGAAACCGTGGGTCGGCAGGTCGCGCGTGCCGTCGCCGACGGCGGTTTCGACGCGGTGGCGATCGTTTTCCTGCATGCCTATGCCGACCCGGTGCACGAACGGCGGATGGCGGCGTTGCTGGCGGAAGCGGCACCCAACCTGCCTGTCTCCCTGTCGTCGGTCATCTCGCCCAAGTTCAGGGAGTATGAGCGCACCAACACCACCGTCGCCAACGCCTATGTCACGCCTCTGGTCGCCACCTATGTGGATGCCCTGACCACGTCGTTGCGCGGCCTCGGGATCGGCTCCGACCTCTCGATCATGCAGTCGAACGGAGGATTGGCCTCGCCCGACCTGGTGCGCGCCTATCCGGTGCGGATCATCGAATCCGGCCCCGCCGCCGGGGTGATGTTCTGCGCCGAGGTCGGACGCGAGGAAGGCTACGACCACGTCATGACCTTCGACATGGGCGGCACCACGGCCAAGCTGGGCGCGATCGACGATGGCAGCCCGGCCGTGACCCCGACCTTCGAGGTCGACACTGTCAGCTACCGAAAGGGCAGTGGCCTGCCGCTGAACATCATGTCGGTGGAGCTGCTGGAAATCGGCGCCGGCGGTGGCAGCATCGCACGCACGAGGATGGGGCTGATCCAGGTCGGTCCCGACAGCGCCGGGGCCGAACCGGGGCCTATCTGCTATGGCCATGGCGGCACCGAGCCGACCATCACCGACGCCAATCTCACCCTTGGCTACCTCAATCCGGACTATTTCAACGGCGGGGCGATGCGGTTGGACGCGGCGGGCGCCGCGGCGGGGATCGAAACCCGGATCGGCCAGCCGCTGGGGTTGGATCGGCTCCAGGCGGCCTGGGGCATCCATTCGGTCGCCAATGCCAATATGGAGCGGGCGATGCGGATCGTCTCGATCGAGCGAGGGCGCGATCCCCGGCGTTATGCGCTGGTGGCGTTCGGCGGCGCCGGTCCCTTGCACGCATGCCGCCTGGCCCGCGCCCTGGAAATCCCGCGCGTCATCGTCCCGCGTGGTGCCGGGGTGGGTTCGGCCTTGGGGCTGCTGGTCGCGGAGCGAACCTTCGATGTCGGGCTGACCCGCTTCGTGCGGATGGATGCCGCCGCGGCCGGCCCGATCGCGGCGATTTTCGCGGACCTGGAAGCGAGGGTGCGGGAAGCCGCCAGCCATCTGGGGTCCTCGGGCGCCGTCCGCCTGCAACGCAGCGCTTCGATGCGCTATGTCGGGCAAGGACACGAAATCCGCGTCCTGCTGCCCGACGGCCCCACCGATGCGGCCTATGCCGCGGCGGTCCTGCAAGCTTTCACCGCCACCTACCAGCGCGAGTTCGGCTACAGCGATCCAGATGCGGCCGTGGAGGCGACAGATTGGTATGTCGTCGCGACCGTCGCCGGTGACCGGCGCGGCAAGAATTTGCGCCTGGAAGGCACCGCCACCGGGCGCGATCCGGTGGTGGGGGAACGTCCGGTCTACATGCCGGAAGCCGGCGGCCTGGTCCCCTGCCGCATTCTGGATCGCTATGCCCTGACAAGCGAACACCGATTCACAGGCCCAGTCCTGGTGGAGGAGCGCGAATGCACCACTGTCGTGCTGCCCGGCGACACCGTGTCGCTGTCGGCGGCGGGCAATCTGGTGATCGACCTGCAACCTGCTCGGTCCGAACCCCTGGTGGAGACAACGCGATGACGACCGTGACACAGCGGGTCGACCCGGTGACCCTCACCGTGATCTGGAGCAGCCTGATCTCGGTCGTCGACGAAATGGGCGGGGCATTGAAGCGCACCGCGTTCTCCGAAGCGGTGCGGGAAGGCGAGGATTTTTCCACCGGCCTGTTCGACCGTCAGGGGCGGCTGATCGCGCAGGGCAATTTCACGCCCGGTCATCTCGGGTCGATGCCCTATGTGCTGCAAAACGTGATGCGCTACATCCCGCTGGAAAGCTGGGAGCCGGGCGATGCCATCGCCACCAACGACGCGTTCCTCGGTGGCGGGCATTTCCCGGACATGTTCCTGGTGTCTCCGGTGTTCGAGCAGGGGCGTCTGCTGGGCTTCGTCGTGAACACCGCGCACCATGCCGATGTCGGTGGCGTGTCGCCGGGGTCGGAAGGGGTGCAGGGCGTGACCTCGGCCTTCATGGAAGGCATCCGCATCCTGCCGGTGAAGCTGATCCGCAACGACGTCTTCGATCCGGACCTGATGCGCGTCATCCTGGGCAATGTGCGGCTGCCGGAGAAGATGCGCGGCGACCTGCTGGCCCAGCGCAACGCCAATTTCGTCGGCGCCCAGCGTCTGCGCCGGCTGTATGCGTCTTATCCCATCTTTAGCGTTTTTTCCACCATATACCGTAACGACTACGGAAAACCCCTGATATACAGTCGACCGCCCCTGGAATCTTCAATGTAGTGCCATAATTATTCTATAACCCCTTGACGCCACGCGCCGCCACGCTCACCTTCCCCAC
>CAMATI010000399.1 GCA_945861095.1 Asaia bogorensis
GGAGATCGGCCGGTTTGCAAATCCACTCCCTGGGCGGGCAGGACGATTGTCTTTGACCTGTGGCGGATCGGACTCAGCGAACACTCGCCTATCGCTCATCGCCGGACGGGAATTGAGATTGCGATTCGTCCGCATTGAGAACTGCTGGACCGGGTGGCTTTGCCATCCCCCCTGCCCCATGGTCTGCTTCCCTATCCAGACAACCGCACCCGGAACCCGCCCATGACCCAGGACCTTCTGTTCGAGATCAAGGACAACATCGCCGTCCTGACCCTCAACCGCCCCGCCAAGCTCAACGCCTTCACCGCCGACATGCTGGCAGGCCTCGTTGCCGCCATGGACGAGTGCGACGAACGCGACGATGTCCGCGTCGTCATCCTGACCGGCACCGGGCGCGGATTCTCCTCGGGCGGCGACGTGTCCGGCATGGGTGGGGCCGCCGACAACCGCCCGCACGTCACCAAGAAGCGAATTTGGCAGCAGATCCAGGCCTTCCCCAAGCGGGCCGCCCGGTTCGAGAAGCCGTTGATCGCCGCGGTCAACGGTGTGGCCACCGGCGGCGGGATGGATCTGGCTCTGGCCTGCGACATCCGGGTCGCCGGCCAGAGCGCCCGCTTTGCGGAAACCTATGCCAAGATCGGCCTGCTGCCGGGCGGCGGCGGCGCGTGGTTCCTGCCTCGGCTGGTCGGGACGGCCCGCGCGCTGGAACTGCTATGGACCGCCGACTTCATCGATGCCAACCAGGCGCGCGAGATCGGGTTGGTCAACCATGTCTACCCCGACGACACGCTGATGGAAGAAACCCTGAAACTCGCCGCTCGCATCGCCGCGATGCCGCCCTTGTCCGTGCAACTGATCAAGCGCGCGGTGACGCAGGGCCTGTCGGTGGACATGACCACGGCGTTCGACCTGATCAGTTCCCACATCGCCGTGGCCCGCGCCGGGCACGACCACCCGGAGGCGATGGCCGCGTTCCGGGAAAAGCGGCCCGGGCGGTATCAAGGGTATTGAAATGACCCCGCTGGCTTCCCGAGGCGGGACGGTGGATCGGTCAATGGTTACGTCGGTTGGTTTGACACGAAGCTGATCAGCACCTGTCCATCCTGCACCATGTCGCCCACGGCGCAGGAAACGGCGTCGACCACGGCATCCGCCGGAGCGGTCAGGCGGAAGACGGTCTTCATTGCTTCCAGCACCACCAGGACCTGACCGCGGGTGACGGTCTGTCCGCCCTCCGCCATGACCTGCGTCACATGGCCGGGGATTGGCGCGACAAGCCGGTCCCCGCCATCCTGCTCGTCGTCCGCATGGGCGATGGGGTCGGGCAGTACCAGACGCCAGGTCTCACCGGTTCGCCGGACCACGCGGGCGTCGCCATCGGCGGTGACGGACATGGTCCGAGCGCGACCATCCAGCGCGATCCGGAAACGCCCATCGGCCATGCGGGTGGCGGTTCCCGCGACCGTGTGGGCATCGATGGTCAATCGGGTGTGGCCAGATTCATGGATGGCGGAAACCGGACAGGCGTCGTCACCGTCGCGAAATCCCAACACGCGTGGGGGATTTGCGTTCACCCACCACCCGTCCCGCGCATTCCATGGAGAATACCGATCAGTGCCCGTCGCCGCCAACCGATCCGCGCCCTCGGCGTCCGTCAGCAGTTCGACCAGCGCGGCGGCGGCCAGAACATCGATCGGCGGCGCGACCTGAGGCGTCAGCAAGGTCGCCGCCTCCCGCGCGATGAAGCCGGTATCGATGCCGCCGGCCATGAAATCCGGGTGGCGGGCGATGCGGCCCAGCAGGTCCAGGTTGCTGGCGATGCCGACGACGTCGAAGGCGTCGAGGGCGCGTTGCATGGTCCGTAGCGCGGTTTCCCGATCCGGTCCGTGGCAGATCAGCTTGGCCAGCATGGCATCGTAATGAATCGAGACGGTGTCGCCGGTGGCGAACCCGGTATCGATCCGCACCGTTGGGCTGGCATCGGGGGCACGGAACAGCGCCAGCCGGCCAATGGAGGGCGCGAAATCCCGCGACGGGTCTTCGGCATAGATGCGAACCTCGAACGCGTGCCCGGACAGGGAGAGCCGATCCTGCGTGGCCGGCAGAGGCTCCCCCGCCGCGACGCGCAACTGCCATTCCACCAGGTCGGTGCCGGTCACCATTTCGGTGACGGGGTGTTCGACCTGCAGGCGGGTGTTCATTTCAAGGAAATAAAATCCGGTGGCGTCCGCGTCGGTGACGAACTCGACCGTGCCGGCGCCGACATAGCCGACCGCTTTCGCGGCGGCGACCGCGGCGTTGCCCATGGCGGCGCGCTGGGTGGCGGGCAGGCCCGGGGCTGGGGCTTCCTCGATCACCTTCTGGTGGCGGCGCTGGGCGGAGCAATCGCGTTCGAACAGATGCACCGCGTTGCCATGAGTGTCGGCGAAGACCTGCACTTCGATATGGCGAGGCCGATCCAGGTAGCGTTCGACCAGCACGCGGTCGTCGCCGAAGGCGGAAGCGCCTTCCTGGCGCGCGGAGTCGAGCGCGGCGGCAAAGCCGGCGGCCTCGGTGACCACGCGCATGCCGCGCCCGCCGCCGCCGGCCACTGCCTTGATCACTACCGGAAATCCGATCCGTGCCGCCTGTTCGGCCAGGAACGCGGGGTCCTGATTGTCGCCATGGTAGCCGGACAGCAGCGGCACGCCGGAGCTTTCCACCAAGGTCTTGGCCGAGGCTTTGGACCCCATCGCCCGCATGGCGGACGCCGGCGGGCCGATGAAGACGATCCCGGCCGCCTGACATGCGTCCGCGAAGGCGGGATTTTCCGACAGGAACCCATAGCCGGGGTGGATCGCCTGGGCTCCGGTCGCTTGGGCGGCTTCGATGATGCGCGCGATGTTCAGGTAGCTGTCGCGCGCCGCGGCGGGACCAATCAGGATGGCGCGGTCGGCCGCCTTGACATGCAGGGCTTGCGCGTCGGCTTCGGAGTAGACGGCGACGGTCTCCACCCCCAGCCGGCGCGCGGTGCGGGCGATACGGCAGGCGATCTCGCCTCTATTGGCGATCAGAATGGTGCTGAACATGTTATGTCCGTGCGGTTTGGTCTTGTGGCGGATGCGCCGCGGGGAACGGTGGCCACTGAAATGCGGTTCGGACCCACGCAGATCCATGCGCCCTGGTTTTTCCGGCCGCGAGCGGTGGGCCGGCGGCCACGCACGCCCGATCCCGGTTCGCGGTCATTCGGCTGCTGCTTCGTCGGGGGTTCTGCACGTTCACATCCGGAACACGCCGAACCGCGTCGGTTCCACCGGTGCATTCAACGCCGCCGACAGCGAAAGCCCGAGCACACGGCGGGTGTCGGCGGGGTCGATAACGCCGTCGTCCCAAAGCCGAGCGGTGGCGTAGTACGGATTGCCTTGCGTTTCGTATTGCGCGCGGATCGGGGCCTTGAAGCTTTCGGCCTCGGCCAGGGTCCATTTGTCGGACCCCCGCTGCACGGTCGCCAGCACGCCGGCCGCCTGTTCGCCTCCCATGACGGAGATGCGCGCGTTCGGCCACATGAACAGGAAGCGCGGATCGTAGGCGCGCCCGCACATGCCGTAATTGCCGGCGCCGTAGCTGCCTCCGGTGATCAAAGTCAGCTTGGGGACATTGGTGGTGGACACCGCGGTGACCAGTTTGGCGCCGTCCTTGGCGATGCCGCCGGATTCGTATTTCCGCCCGACCATGAAGCCGGTGATGTTCTGCAGGAAGATCAGCGGAATGCCGCGCTGGCTGCACAATTCGATGAAGTGCGCGCCTTTCAACGAGGACTCGCTGAACAGAATGCCGTTGTTGGCCAGAATACCGACCGGGTAGCCATACAAATGCGCGAACCCGCAGATCAAGGTCGTGCCATACAGCTTCTTGAATTCGTCGAAGTCGCTGTTGTCGACGATGCGGGCGATGACTTCACGGGCATCATAAGGCGCACGCAGATCGGCCGGCACCACACCATATAGTTCCGCCGGATCGTAACGCGGCGGCGCCGGTTCGCGCAGCGCCAGGGACACGGTCTTCGTCGTATTCAATCCCGCAACGATCCGCCGGCAGATCGCCAGCGCGTGGTGGTCGTTCTGCGCGTAATGATCCACCACACCCGACGTGCGGGCGTGCACATCGGCGCCGCCCAGGTCCTCAGCCGATACGATTTCGCCGGTTGCCGCCTGCACCAAGGGCGGGCCGCCGAGGAAAATCGTGCCCTGCTTGCGGACGATGATGCTCTCGTCGCTCATGGCCGGGACATAGGCGCCGCCGGCGGTGCAGGACCCCATGACGACCGCGATCTGCGGGATGCCCTCGGCCGACATGTTGGCCTGGTTGAAGAAGATGCGCCCGAAATGGTCGCGGTCGGGGAAAATCTCGTCCTGCATCGGCAGGAAGGCGCCGCCGGAATCGACCAGATACAGACAGGGCAGCCGGTTCTTGCGCGCGATTTCCTGGGCGCGGAGATGTTTCTTCACCGTGGTGGGGAAATAGGTGCCGCCCTTCACCGTGGCATCGTTCGCGACGATCACGCATTCCCTGCCCGACACGCGCCCGATGCCGGTGACGATTCCGGCGGACGGCACGTCGCCGCCATACATCCCGTGCGCGGCCAGTTGCGACAGTTCCAGGAATGGAGACCCGGGATCGATCAACGCCGCCACCCGTTGCCGCGGCAAGAGCTTGCCGCGCGACAGATGCCGTTCCCGCGCGGTCTTGCCGCCGCCCAGTTCAGCCTCGGCCACCTTGGCGCGCAGTTCGTCGACCAGGCCGCGCATGGTGGAGGCGTTGGCGGCGAAGTCTTCTGACCGGGGATTGATATCGGAACGGAGGATCATGTGGGGCTCGGGAATGACATGGCGGGCGGGAGCATAGCGGGGATTTGACCGGGGCGAAACCTGCGGCGGGACACGAGCCAGGGCAATCGCTTGAACGGGAGGGGGATTCCGGCGCGGGCAAAAGTACGATTCTTAGGGGGCCTCGTATCAGGAGGCCCCGATGTCCGAGCCAACACCCCCACCGTTTCTGGCGCATTTTGCCGCGCTACGCGATCCGCGTCAGGC
>CAMATI010000400.1 GCA_945861095.1 Asaia bogorensis
GCCCTGCGCGCCACCACGGCAGCAGCAAAACGTGCGTATCAACCGGCAGGCGGTCCACCTAACGGAACCGAAACGCTGTAGCGAACAACCGAGCCATCTCTCTCGAGGTGGCTCAGATGACGATTGAGCGGCGATGGGGTAGATTGAGGAGGATGTCTCCGTAGCTCAGCAGGATAGAGCACCAGATTCCTAATCTGGGGGCCGTGGGTTCGAATCCCGCCGGGGACGCCACCGCTCTGGATGCGAACCGGTCTCATCCGGTGAGACGGTATGGAAAACCCCAAGTTTTCCGGGGCTTTGCACGGTGCACTCGAGGCTCCGAGAGCGAAACGAACGCCCGAATCTCTCTCCGAAGGGCCGATTCTCTCCGCGACCTGGGGCTATGGGGGTTTTGGGCCCAAGCTGTAGTGTATTGAAATTTCTCGATTAACCGGTGCGACTTCGCATCATGAGTTGGATGTTCGATTGGCGAGGGTTGGGGAACTGGGAACGAATCTGCGGTATCAGAACCCATCCGGGAAGTTCTGCATCACGCTGAAGTCTTTGCTGCCAGTCGCCGCAGCATGATGCGGATCATAGCCATACGCACGAAGGTCGCGGCGATGCGGCAATGCCGCTCGAAATCGCGGGCCAGGCGCCGGTTCCGGCTGACCATCCGATGGTGCGTTCGACGATCCACCGCTTCGGAAGCACGACGAATTTGTGCTTGTCGCAGCGGCGCACGATCTCGATCTTTCACGGGCCGGTGCGCACAACGGCGGTCGCCATCTTCGGTCCCTGATAACCGGCATCGCCGATGATGCGCTCGACGGATGGAAACATCCTTCGCGCCCTGCGCAGCACCGGCTCGGCATCGTCGCGATCCTGCACATTGGCGGGATGCACGACCAAGGATCTCCCACTTCGTTACTATGTCTTGTTCAGCCCCCAGAACACCGGCAGACCGTCCGGAACCCCTGCCAAGCTGCGTCGCCAAGCCATAGGAGCGAGCGTCTGGCCAATTGGGATGTAAGGCAAGTCTTCGAAGGCTTGGATCTGGATGTCTTGGGCAATCTGCTTCTGCATCTCGGGGTCGCGGGCCGCAATCCAGGCGTTGCGCAGGGCCTCCAGTTTAGGGCTGTCAGGCCAGCCCGGCCGCGGTAGCGCTCGCCCGGCTGAGCGTAGCGCTGCGTGGCCAGCAGGATCGAGCTGGTCCAGACCGGCCCAGGCGCTGTGGTAGACGTTCCAGCCGCCGCGGTCAGGCGGGTCCATCTTGCGGAGACGGGAGACCATCGTGCCCCAATCGGTCACTTGGTAATCCACGGCGAAGCCGAGGCGTGCCAGCAAGTCGGCGCCAACATCGCCCTGTGCCTTAAGGATGCTGATATCGGAAGGTGCGAGCACCACCAGGCGGGCACCCTTGTGACCCGCGGCGGCAATCTCGCGGCGGGCCCGCTCGAGGTCGCGCGGACGGGTGAGGACCTCCATTCCCACGGTGGAGGCCATCGGAGTGCCGGGTGTAAAGAAGCCAAGATCGGCGCGCCACATGGTGGGGTCGGTACCGGCGACTGCGATGGCGTAGTCTTCCTGGCTGACCGCGTGCAGCAGCGCCCGACGGACAGCGGGATCGTTAAATGGCGGATGCAAGTGGTTCACCCGCAGGAAGCCGTTGTAGCCTAGCCGGTCCTTCACCTCGACGGCTATTGCGGGGTGGCGGCGCAGCAGAGGCAGGAGATCAGCGGTGGGCAGCTCCCACCAGTCCACCTCTCCGGCCTGCAAGGCGGCGCCGGCGGTGGCGGCATCAGGGATGATGTGCCACTCAACGCGATCAATGTTTACGATCTTGGGGCCGGCGATCATGCCAGCGGCTCTGCCAGGGCGGGGCACGTAGGCTCGGTTGCGTTCGTAAACGACGCGAGCACCGGCAATGCGTTCGGCTGCGACGAAGCGAAATGGGCCACTACCGACGACGTCAGTAATAGGGCGGTCCGGATCCGACGCTGCCAGGCGCTCCGGCATCATGGCGCAAAGAGCGGAGCCCGCCTTTCCAAGGGCCATGGGGAGCAGGGGAAAGGGGCGCTTGAGGCGGAAGCGCAGCCGCCGGTCATCGACCGCTGCCAGTTCGTCGGTGACGGAGAGAAGTGTCTGGCCATAACTGTCGCTCGAGGCCCAGCGGCGGATACTGGCGACACAATCGCGCGCCAGCACTTTCTCGCCATCGTGCCAATTCAGACCATCTCGCAGCGAGAGAGTCCATGTAAGGCCATCGTCATCAACAATGTGTCCTTCCACCATCTGAGGCTGAGGCGTGAGAGCCGCGTCGACGCCATAAAGCGTATCGTGGACGAGGAGAGCATGGTTGCGGGTGACGTTGGCAGTGGTGCGGAAAGGGTCGACGACGGTTAGGTCAGCGTGCGGCACAAACTTCACCACCTTGGCTGGTTGGGCCAAGGCGGGTGCGGCGAAGCCTAAGGCCACGCCGCCCGCGATCACGTTGCGGCGTGTTGGGCCAGATTTCTGCACGGTGCTGATGTTCCGTACCTCCTTCACCATATCCGTCATCATAACCTCCCTCAAAATTCCATATTATGGAACCACGTTCCACAAGGCTAGTGAAGCTTGGGTGGCCGGTCAAGTTGCCGCTTTCAAACTGACTATGTATTTAGTCCCGACATTTGATGGTGCGGTCGATGGCGACGAAGAGTTGGAGCCGGCCTTCATCTGTCGTGACGTGACCCCCAAGCGCCTCACCCCTTCGCTTTGCCGCATCCGCGGCGTCGGCGGCGGCCCGCGCTTCGTCCATCAGCACGCGCGGCGGGGCGTTGACCTTAGGATTGACGGCATGCACGCGGCACAGCACGGACTCCAGTGCCGCACGGCCGAAAGCTGCCCGTGCTGGATTTCGGTCGCGAGAGCTGGAGCATCAAGCTGCCATGGCTCTGGTGCGGTCAGTCGGCCGCCTGCAGCCTGCCGTCCCGCATAGTCCAGCCACGAGGCAGGATGCCATCGCGGCGGCTCCAGCCTGATTGCGGGTCGTGGTCGAGCTGGAGCAGGTCGAGCTTCCGCCAGCCATTCAGCTTGATCCAAAGCCGCAGCATGTGGCGCTCACGCCCCGGCTCCACGTTGTCCTCATATTCCGTGCGCGAGTGCAGCACGGTGTAGTTGTTCACCCACTGCATGTCGCCAGGCTCCAGCATCATCTCGAGCTTCACGTCCTCGCGCATCGAGATGCTGTCAAAGAAATCGAGTGCCGCTAGTTCCTGTTCAGTAAACTGCATGCCGAGCTTGGGCCGAGCGGTCTTGATGGCCTGGCGCACGTAGCGGAGCGAGATGTCGCCATCGACGTCGGCGAAGATGGGAAGCTTTCCGGAGACGGGCTGCTGGAACGGGGTTTCCTCGCCGCGGCGGTCGAACTCGAAGCCACGCAGAAGGAGCGGCATATAGTCCGGATGCTCCTCCAGGACGATATTCCAGATCGTGTGGGCACTGGAGATCGAGGAAAGACCGCCCGATTTCGCCTTCCGCAAACACATCAGGCCAAGCAGGTCGCCGGAATCGGTGTGGAACTTCAGTTCGTGGTTGGTCTGGTAGCCGCGGACGTTAAGCGCCTCATAGTCCTTACCCTGGTTGAAGACGTGGCCGAGCTTGTCGCCGGCGGCGTTCTGCGAAACGCCCTGGCCGAGATGCTGGCCGAGACCCCAGACAATCATGGCGACTTCGGCATCGGAATATTTGGTGATGGGTAGGCCGCGCATGACGTTGAAGCCACGGCCGAGGCAGACCTCGCCCCACATCCGGCGGGCCAGTTCCGGGGCGAGGGTCGGCAGCGGGAAATCGTCGCGCGCCATGGTGTCGAGTGTGGCTCCGGTGCGGCGGAGGTTCACCACAGCGGCGTCGATCTCGTCGATCCAGCGTGGCTTAAGTTCGAACAGCCAGGAGGTGTCGGCTTCGACGTCAGCGCGCTTCCAGGCGCTGCGGCCAGTGATCAGCTTCATGGCAGGCTCCTTGCGTTCCATATTATAGAATATTGATCCGTTATGTGGAAACTTTATGGACATGCCCTCGGTGGGTCAAGCATCGACCGAATGTCCGCTTAGGGCGCGGGAGCCCCAAGAAGGCGCGACACCTTCCCTGCAGCCGCAACGACAGCAGGAGCGAGGACTTTCACCCGCGCGGGCTTGAGGCGTTCGGCGGGACCGGAAAGGCCGAGGGCCGCGACCACCCGACCGTGGGCACCGCGGACGGGGGCGGCGATGCTGTTGATGCCCGGCCTGAACTCCGATCTGGTGACGGCGAAGCCCTGGCGGCGGACTTCTTCCAGCCTGGCGACTAGCGACACCGGATCGGTCACGGTCGTGGGCGTGAATGGGCGCATTTCCGCGAAGGCCTGGGTGAGCACATCTTCCTTGGCATGGGCTAGCAGGACGAGGCCTGTTCCAGTGCAATGCGCAGGGTGGCGGTCGCCGATTCGATTATAGGCACGGACATACATGTCGGTCTCGACCCGGTCGATGTAGACCATGAATGGCCCATCGAGTACGGCAAGGTTCGCGGTTTCCTGCGTTTCTGTCACAAGCCGGGCGAGGTGGGGCGCAGCGATTGCCTTTACGTCGAGCCGGGCGACGATTTGGGCGCCAAGGCGCCATAGCTTGAGACTGGGGACATAGCTTCCTCTCGGCTGCACCGTCTCTGCAAAGCCGGCGGCGACCAGGGCGGACAGCAGGCGATGGGCGTTGCTTTTGTTGATCCCCATGAGATCTGCCAACCGTGAGACGCCAAGCGGTGTTTCGCTGTTGACCAAGTGATCGAGGGCAGCCAGGCCCTTGAGGAAGGATTTGTCCACGTAAGGTGATTTCCTGATTGGCCGAAGCCGGTGATGATTGACGTCTCTGGTGGCCATCCATAGGCAATTGCAGATAATAGACCTCTGTTTCGCAGTGCGGAATCTCTGCGATTCAATTCCGCGGTCATCGCGGTCCACACAAGGTCGTGGTGGGGGTACATATACGTGGGTCTTGTCGGCGCGAATGTCGGCAGGTGTTGTTCGGCGTGGTGTCCCAACGCCACCACCC
>CAMATI010000401.1 GCA_945861095.1 Asaia bogorensis
ACGCCGGAAGAGGTCGCCTACGACATGCTGATCGCCGATGACGGCCGCGGCTTCATCTTCGCCTGCCTGGTCAATTACGCGAACTACGACCTGGAAGCCGTGAAGACGATGTATGCGCAGGAGCATGTCATCCCCGGCCTGAGCGACGGGGGCGCGCATGTGGCATTCATCTCCGATGCGTCCTTCCCGACCTTCCTGTTCAGCTATTGGGGCCGCGACCGCGGTGAGGACCGGATGTCGATCCCCGATCTGGTGCGCCGCCAGACGCGGGAGCCGGCGCGGTTCGCCGGACTGCATGACCGGGGCCTGCTCGCGCCCGGCATGAAGGCCGATATCAACGTGATCGACTTTGCGAATTTGGCGCTGGAGCGGCCAAACATGGTGGTCGACCTGCCGGCGGGCGGGCGGCGGTTGATGCAGAAGGCGCGGGGCTACGCGGCGACGGTGAAGGCCGGCCAGATTACCTACCGCAACGGTGTTGCGACCGGCGCGCTTCCGGGTGGGCTGGTGCGCAGCATGGAAGCGACGGCCTAACCACGCGATCGCGGGGGACGATCACACCGTCCCCCGTGTCCGCTCGGCTTTTTTTTACCCTGACTTCGTGGTCGCCTGCGCTGCCAGGGCTTCTCTCTCGATCTCGGCGACCAGTTCCGGCGCCAGGTGCTGGGTCAGCCGCTGGATGATATTGGTCAACTGCGCGATCTCCTGCTCTCGCAGCAGGTCGATCTTGTCGTGCAACAATTCAATTTCCAACTCCGCCTTTACGTTGATCCGATAGTCGTGTTCGGCGTGCCGGCGATCGATCTCGCCCTGCCGGTTCTGGCTCATCATGATGATGGGCGCGGCATAGGCAGCCTGGAATGACAGGACCAGATTCAGCAGGATGAACGGGTACGGGTCCCAGGCCGCGATGAACCCGACGATATTGAGGATGATCCAGATTCCGAGAATGACGCTCTGGATGATGATGAACCGCCACGATCCGACAGTCGCCGCGACAAAATCCGCGACCAGCGCACCGGTCGACTTCGCGTGCTCGGGGGGGTGACGTGCCGGACCGTGCGTACGCAGTTGCCGCAGACGTTCATGGTCCGCGGCGCTGAGGCGGACGCGATCGGTTGGCGCCATGGACATGGGTTCGCTCCGTCCGGAGAGAGGCTGCGCGTGGGCCGGCCGGAGCGGTTGCATCCGGAATGCAAACGGTAAACCACGCGACGTTTCCGTTGTGTCGTCTGATCCAGGCGCTGCGATGGTTTGTTCAGCGCGATGCAGTTCAGACGGTCAACCTGTCATCGCGACGTAGCCATACCGCATGTTGCTTCGCCCCGAACCGGCTTCCTCATACCTAGCCTTCATGACCGCAAACCGGTCGGTCAGCGGGGCCGCCGCATGCTTCTCGAACTTGTAGATGCGCGCGGAATTGTCGGCGAAGATCGCGGTCTTGACCTTGCCGTCGGCCGGCCCCAGGGGCGCGAAGCCATAGCGCTTTTGCATGTCGTCGGGGATTTCGAGGCGCCGCAATCCCTCGATCTGCCATTGCGGCGATCCGGTCCAGACCGCGTCGGTGCCCCAGACCACGTGATCGGCGCCCATGCCCTTGATCATGATGCCCATCAGCGCCGCCGCCAGCCTGGGTTGGGCCACCGTGCTGTTGGCGAACAACTGACCGAGGTCGGCGTAGACGTTGCTGACACCGAACATCGCCGGAATGTCGGCCAGATCGCTGACCCAGGCGCTGCGGCCGGTGCGTTCGAACTCCGCCAGCGCATAGGCGGGGTCGGCACCCTGGCCGACATGGCGATAGCCGGCGTGATAGATGACGAAGTTCAGTTGCGGCCAGTCTTTCGCCGCCTGCCCGACATCGCTGACATCGGCGAAACCGCGCAGATGCGGAAACCGGCGATCCAGGGACGGCGGAAACAGCCCCTTGTGCACGCAGACATTGCGGATGCCGGCATCCAACATTTTCTGGTAGGCGGGATAGACCAGTTTCTCGTCATCCATGCGCCACGGATAGCGGCTGGTGTCCTTGTGGGTGTTGTCGCCGATCGTGTAGCCCTTCATCGAATCGGGCTTCAACGCCAGCGCCGCATCCAGCGAGTCCAACCAGCCCGGCTGGCCCGGCGTGAAGATGCCATGCGCGAACATCCGCTTCGACCCGGCCTTTGCATTCACCTGGGCGCGGGCCGCCGCGGTCATTTCGTTGGTCAAAAACCAGTCTTCCGGGATTTCCGAGGGCGATGAGGAGATCAGCGCCACCTTGGTGTCGCTGTCGAGGTAGATTTCCTTGAAGTAGTTGTTGAATTTCAGGTCTTCGATGGTCTGTGGCTTGTCGACCAGGGCCGGATTCCAGCCGCGCTTGCCCACTGCTTCGCGCGCGCGGACGAACCCCGTCAGACGGGTGTCATCGCGCAGGAAATGCGTGTGCATATCCATGATGAATTGGTTTTTCAGCCCGTCGGCGCGGGCATTGGCCATCTCGGGCGTCGCGGCCTCGGCTTCCGATGCGTCGAACAGGTTGCCATAGGTCTGGTTCATGGCCACGAACGCCGCCGCCATGCCGGACGCGGTCTGAAAGAACCGCCGACGGCTGGTGCCGTGCTTCTTCGCGAGCGTGTCGCCCATGGCGAGCATCCGGGCCTCGGCTTCCCGCTGTGCGGCGTTCTGTGCCGCGGGAAAATATTCGTCGCTGGAGACGATGCGGGTGGGGATGGGTGTTCCCGCATCGACCAGTTCGGATGGAACCAGTCGGGCCAATTCGTCCTTGCTCAGCAATCCCATGGTTGCTTCCCTCCGCCGAGCGTTTCACGACCGGTCCGACACGCTGGCCATCTGGCGTTCCACCAGACGTGCATACACCCCGCGACGCGCGGTCAGCTCGGCGTGTGAGCCGGCCTCGATCAACTGCCCGGCGCGCAGCACCAGGATCACATCCGCCTGACGGATCGTGGACAGCCGATGCGCCACCACGATGGTCGTGCGATCCACCATCAGGGCGTCCAGGGCCGAACGCACGGCCTGTTCGCTGATGGTGTCGAGATGGGATGTGGCCTCGTCCAGCACCAGCAGCGGCGCGTCCTTCAAGAAGGCGCGTGCGATGGCGATCCTTTGGCGCTGACCGCCGGACAATTGCACGCCGCGTTCCCCGACGCGCGTCGCCAGCCCTTCCGGCAGACCGGCGACGAACTCGGCCAGTGCGGCGCGGGACAGGGCCAGCGCGATCTGCTCCCGCGTGGCATCCGGGCGGGCGAGGCGGACATTGGCTTCCAGGGTGTCGTTGAACAGGTAGGTGTCCTGCGCGACCAGGGCGATGCGTCCGCGCAACCCGTCCAGGGTCAGGTCGCGCAGATCGAACCCGTCCAGCCGGATGATGCCGGACGACGGGTCCCAGAAGCGCAGCAGCAGGTTGGCGATGGTGGTCTTGCCGGCGCCGGACGGGCCGACCAGGGCCACGGTCGAGCCCGGCGGAATATCGAAGGAAACCTCCGACAGGGCCGGTGTGGTTCGGCCCGGATAGGTGAATCCAACATTCTCAAACCTGACCGAGGATCCACCAACCGGCGCCGGCGGCACCTGCGGGCCATCCGTGATGGCAACCGGTTCGGCATGCACGACATGCAGCCGCCGCGTGGAGGAAATCGTATCCGCCAATTGTCGGCCGACCTGCGCGATTTCCGACACCGGCATGAACGCGGCGACTGAAATCAACACCACCAGCGGCAGCAAGGTCGGGTCCATGACACCGCGAGAGACCAGCATCGCACCCATGACGGCAACCGCCACACTGCCAAGACCGGTCGCGACCTCCAACGCGCTGGTCTGGAAGGTCAGGTCCCGCAGCAACGACAGGCGCATCGCCTGGTATTGCCGGACGGTGTTCAGGAACGCGTCGCGCCGCCGCCCCGCGGCACCGAACGACGCCAATTCGGACAAGCCCTGGATGGTCTCGGTGACATGCGCGCTCATGCTGCCCAGGGCGCCGCGGGCGGCCGAGGCCAGGGTGTCGATCCGCTTGCGGCCCATCACCGGCGACGCGCCGGCATAGATCAGGAACGGTGCCAACACCACCGCCAGCGGCCAGTCGATCCACAACAGGGCGATCAGCACCGCCGCCGGGACCAGCCCGGCGACAATGGCGGGCGCAATGGTATGGGCGAAGAAATACTCGACGGTTTCGACATCCTGCGTCGCCAGCGCGACCAGATCGCCGGAGCGCCGCCGCAGCAGATAGGCCGGCGCCAACGCATCCAGCTTGGCGAACAGGTCGATCCGCATGTCCGCCAGCAGCGCATAGGCCAGCACATGCGCGATCCAGGATTCCAGCCAGTGCAGCAACCCGGACAGCGGCGCCGCGATCAGCAGGGCGACGATCAAGGTCTCGGTCGGGGTCTGGTTGCGCACCGCGCCCAGGATCAGCGCACCGAGCACCCCAACCGCCATAAAGGCGATGACGCGGCCAATGCCGCAGGCGACGGTGATCCCGAGTTGGCCGTGATAGGGGCGAACCACCCGCATCAGGGTACGGATGGTGTCGGGCCAACCGACCTGGGCGGCGTCCTCCGACAGGCTTTTGATCACGGCGCCGGTCGCGGGGCCTTCCGCGGTTTGCGGCTTGTCCTCGATCACGGCCAACAACTCGGTGTCGGTGGTTCGCTCGCCGGCCAGTTGCGGCGCCATCAGGCGGCGATAGGCCCCGTCCGTTGCGATCAAATCCGTATGAGTGCCGGATTGCACGACGGCGCCATCTTCCAGCACCAGGATGCGGTCGGCACCGATGACGCTGGATAGGCGATGCGCCAGGATAAGGGTCGTCCGTCCGGTCATCAGCCGGTCCAGCGCCTGTTGGATCACCGCCTCGTTCTCGGCATCGACGGAGGACAGGGCCTCGTCCAGCACCAGGATCGGGGCATCGCGCAACAAGGCGCGGGCGATCGCGATGCGTTGGCGCTGGCCGCCGGACAGGCGCGCGCCACGCTCTCCGATCACGGTCTGGTAGCCGTCGGGCAGGGCGGAGATGAAATCGTGAGCATTCGCGGCGGCGG
>CAMATI010000402.1 GCA_945861095.1 Asaia bogorensis
GGCCTACGGCCTTCGTTCGAGGCGGCACCCGCCCCGGCATAGGTTTCTGTGTCGAGCATGGGCATGAGAAAGACGATCCTCCAGCACCTCAGGGTCTAAACTCCCGGGCGGTAGATGTCTCATCATCATTGGCACGGAGGGTGCCGTCGATCCCCTTGACGCCAAAATCCTTGCCCAGAGCCTCCACGTTGTCCTTGTTGATGATGGTCGCCTGGAAGTTCGTCAGTTGCAGCAACAACTCTCCATACGGGACGGTCAGTTCGTATTCGACGGTATAGGGATCGGGGGCACGGACCTCCTTCACCGGCCCCATCCGCCAGAGAAACGGCGCCCGGGTTTCAGGATCCAGCACGCGCTTGAAACTGTAGACGACATCGTCCGCGGTCATCTTCTTGCCGGAACAGAACGTCACGTCGTCGCGCAGTTTGAACGTATAGAGCTTGCCATCCGGGCTGACCGTCCAGGAACTGGCCAGCAGCGGCGTCACGGTCTTCAGGTCGTAATCCAACCCGACCAACGTATCGCCGATCAGGAAGCTGATCTCGGTCGTTGCCCCGGCGGAGGTCCGCGCCGGATCGTAATGCGGCGCGTCGATGTTGCGCAGCATGGTCAGGGTCTGGGCCGCGGCCGGTGCGGCCGGGGCCAGCATCGGCACCAGGGCCAGCGCCAACCCAATGAAATAGCGCATACGAGAGAGCCTCCGGGTCATTGCTGCAAACGGGGATCGAGCACATCGCGCAACGCATCGCCCAGCAGGTTGGCGGCGAGGACGATGACGAAGATGGCCATGCTTGGGATGGTGGCGATATGCGGCGCCAGGAACAGGAAATCGCGCCCCTGGGACGCCATCATACCGAGTTCCGCCGTGGGTGGCTGCGCGCCCATCCCCAGGAAGCTGAGGGTCGAGCCGATCAGGATCACCTGGCCGAACCGCAACGTCAGGTAAACGAAGATCGTGGAGATGCAGTTCAGGGTCAGATAACGCCACATCAAGGTGAAATCGGACACGCCGACGACGCGCCCGGCCTCCATGAACTCCTGGCTCATGATGCCGATCGCGGCCCCACGCGCGACCCGGGCGACGGTGGGGACGGCGGCGAACACCAGGGCGATGACGACCGAGGTGATACCGGCGCCGAAGATGGCCGCGACGGCCAGGCCGATCAGGATGGCTGGAAATGCGAGCATGATATCGATCAGGCGCATGATCCAGCCGTCCAGCCCGCGATAGAACGCCGCCAGCAATCCCAGAATGGCGCCCAGAACCCCACCGATCAGCACGCCGGCCAGGCCCATCAACAGGGTCGTGCGGGTGCCGAAGATGATGCGGCTGAGGATGTCGCGCCCGGTGCTGTCGGTGCCGAACCAGTTCACCTCGTTCGGTGGCTGCATCACCTTGGTCAGGTCGGTGTAGTAGGGGTCGTAGGGTGACACCCAAGGTGCCAGTGCCGCCATGATCACCACGAAGGTCAGGAACAATGCGGCGACGAACGCCACCTTGTCGCGCGCCAGCCGGCGGATGATGCCCGCGCGTCCCGGCAACATCGATTGCGCTGCCTCGGCCGAAGCGCCGGCCAATGTCCCCGCCGGGGCACCGGCCAGGGTGGTTGTCTCACCGCTCATCCGCGTTGCACCCTTGGGTCGAGCCAGGCGTAGATCACGTCCACGACCAGGTTGATCAGCAGGAAGGCCAGCGCCAGGATCATGATGGCGCCCTGGGCGGTGGGAAAATCGCTGGACAGAATGGCGCCGACCGCGAGCCGTCCGACACCGGGCCAGGAGAACATCGTCTCGGTCACCACCGCGCCGCCCAACAGGAAGGCCGCTTGCAGACCGATCAGGGTCACCACCGGGATCAGCGCATTGCGAAGCGCGTGGTGAATGATCACCGTGCTTTCCCGCAAGCCCTTGGCACGGGCGGTGCGGACGAAATCGGCGCCCAGAACCTCCAGCACCGCGGTGCGGGTCATGCGTGCGATCGGACCGATCAGCACGGCGCCGAGGGTCACCGCCGGCAGGATCATATTGGGCAGGCCGCCGGCCCAGATCGGACCTTCCCGCCCGGTAAACGGCAGCAGGCCCCATTTGAAGCCGACATACTGGATCAGGATCAGGCCGATGAAGAACACCGGCATGGACACGCCGGCCACCGAAATCGCCATGATGGCGCGATCGACCAAGGTGCCGCGCCACACCGCGGCGAAGGTGCCCATCGCGATCCCCAACGGCACGCCCATCAGCATCGCGCCGATCATCAATTCCATGGTCGGGCCAACCGTATTGACCAGTTCCTCGATGACCATCTTGTTGGAGATGATGGAACGCCCCAGATCGCCCTGTGCGACGCGCAGGATGTAGTCGCCGAACTGGATGATGATGGACCGGTCCAGGCCGAGTTCCTTGCGGATGGCCGCCACGGTTTCGGGTTTGGCATCCGGACCCGCAATGATCATCGCGGGGTCGGATGGCACCACCTGCAATAGGCAGAAGCACAGAAACAGCACCCCGACCAGCGCGGGCAGCAGGATCAGCAGGCGGTGGACGATATGCCGTCCCATGCGTCGCTCCCGAACCGGAGTGAAGCGGGCGGTGCAACGACCCCTTCAGCGGCTGGACCAGGTCGAGGGCGCATGGCCTACGATCCTGGCGAGCCGCGGTCTGGTCCGGCCCGGAGAGCGGGGATGTGGATCCTCGGCACCCGGTGCGGCGGCGCTGTAACCTCCCATGCCAAGCGATCCGGTCCTAACCGCCTGGCAATTTATCCGGACGTGACCTTGGATTATCCAACCAATTCGTCTGCCACGTCGTCGGTTACAGGCTGGCAATTTTCCAGGGCAAGGTCAATCGACTTCATCGTCCGTGGACAATTGAGGAAGCGACAATTTCGATTAGGCCGGTCTCGTCATTGACTCGGGGCGGCCGCGCCGGTCGGAACGTCATCGAAGCCGCCCGACTGGCGCTGCCACAGGCGCGCATAGACCCCACCGCGGGCCAGCAGCGCCGCGTGGGAACCGATTTCGACGATCCGGCCTTCATCCAGCACCACCAACCGATCCATGCGGGCAATGGTCGACAGGCGGTGCGCGATCGCGATCACCGTGCGGCCTTCCATCAGACCGTCCAACTGGCTCTGAATCGCCGCCTCCACCTCCGAATCGAGCGCGGAGGTTGCCTCGTCCAGCACCAGGATCGGGGCGTCCTTCAGGATGACCCGCGCCAGAGCCACCCGCTGCCGCTGGCCGCCCGACAGTTTCACGCCGCGCTCCCCCACATGGGCATCGTAGCCCTTGCGGCCGAACCAATCCTCCAGGCCGAGGATGAACGGATGCGCCTCGGCCCGTTCCGCCGCGTCCCGGATCATCGCGTCGGTGGCGTCCGGGCGACCGTATCGAATGTTCTCGCGGATCGAGCGGTGCAGCAACGAGGTGTCCTGGGTGACCATCGCGATGCGAGATCGCAGGCTCTCCTGCGTCACATGGGCGATGTCCTGCCCGTCGATCAGGATGCGGCCCTGGGCGGGTTCGTAGAAATGCAGCAACAGGTTCACCAGGGTGGATTTGCCGGCGCCGGACGGGCCGACCAGACCGACCCGCTCGCCCGGTGCGATCGTCAGGTCGATGCCGTGCAGGACGCCGATCGGGCGGCCATCGCGGTCTTCCCGCTTGCCGCGGCCGTAGTCGAAATGCAGGTGGTCGAACCGAATGCCGCCGCCGGTCACCACCAGCTCCGCCGAACCGGGCGGGTCGGGCATCTGCCAGGGCACGTCGATGGAGCGCATGCCGTCCTGCACCGTGCCGATATTCTCGAAGATGGAGGTCACGCTGCGCGCCACCCAGCCGGCGATGTTGGTCAACTGCCAGGACAGCGGGATGGCGGTGGCGACCGCGCCCACCGAAATGGCGCCCACCTGCCATTGCCAGATCGCGACACTGGCCGTGCCAACGATCAGGGAAGCATTCATGAACATCAAGGTGACCGTATAGGCGGTCGTCATCCTCGCCTGATCGCGCATCGCCGCCGTATGCTCGTCTATCGACTCGCGCACGAACGCGTCCTCGTCACGGGCGCGGGCAAACAGTTTCACCGTCAGGATGTTGGTGTAGCTGTCGACCACCCGGCCGACGACGGTGGAGCGCTTTTCGGACTGCGCGCGGGAGCGGTCGCGCAGGCGTGGCACGAACCAGCACAGCATGGCCGCGTAGCAGGCGAACCAGGTCAGGGTCGGCACGGCGAGCCGCCAGTCGACGGCCATCAGCAGCAGCACCGAGGTGGTGCCGTAAACGATGATGTACCAGGCCGCGTCGAACGCCATGACCAGGCTTTCGCGCAAGGCCGGGCCGGTCTGCATCACCCGGTTGGCGATGCGGCCGGCGAAGTCGTTCTGGAAGAACGTCCAGCTTTGCCGCACCACGTGCCAGTGGTTCTGCCAGCGGATCAGGCTGGCAAAGCCCGGATTGGCGATCTGGTTGACCAGGATGTTGTGCGCCATGTGCCCGGCCGGACGCGCCACGCCGATGATCAGTGCCATGACCAGCAACTCGGGCCAGGTTTCGGCGAGCAAGGTGTCCGGCGGGTGGGTGGACACCAGCGAAACCAGGCGGCCGATGAAGGCGGGGATCATCGTGTCCAGCATCGCGCTGAAACCGCCCACGATGAACAACGCCACGGCCAGCCAGCGAACCTGACGGATGAAATGCCAATAGAACCGCACCAGGCCGGCACTGGGGGGCGGTTCGGGAATGGGCGCGGTGGGATCGAGCAGGGCTTCGAAGCGGCGGAGCATGCGCGAAGGCGTGGACCCAGCGGGCTTCGGCGTCAATCCGTGGGCATCGTGGGGGGAGGAAGGGCGGGGCTCCGCCCCGGACCCCGCCAGGGGCTTTGCCCGGTACAAACCGGCTACGTTGGTAACACTTTAGACCGGGAACGTCGGTAACACTCCAAGATCGGTCTGGGAGGGCCGATCGATGCCGTGGACCGAGCAGAGTGTGATGAACAGCCGTGTGTGTTTCATAGCGAGT
>CAMATI010000403.1 GCA_945861095.1 Asaia bogorensis
AAGGAAGTAATAATGTATTGACAAGTATAATCGAGGGACTATACTTACCCTCAGATACACCCCTCGGATCGGGAGGGGCGCTGGAAACGCGGTTGGACTCTCTCTTAAGTCACCCCGATTCCTGTCCAACCGATGGGGTCCACCTTAGTCCTTCCCTCGATTCGCCAGACCGGCTCTTACACCGCGCCAGGTCAAAGCCCGTCTCTGCCCGACGAAGTCCGAAACGCCATCGGCGGTATCGTCAAGGCGGTCGTCGGGAAGATGCTGACCGAACAGGCCACGGCGATTCAACACCTCACCGTTCAGGCACACACCACCGATGCGGTGGTTCAAAATCTCGCCGACCAGGTGCGGACGATGATCGTCGAAGCCGATCCCCGCATAGCGGCCGTCGCGTACCGCCCCATGCTGGAGGTTTTGATCGAGCGCGGCATCGGAACCAAGCGTCGCCGAGCGCTCTCCCAGAAATGCAGCCGCCGACTCACGCGCTGGTGTCTGGACCGAGAGCTTCCTGACGCGGTTCGCATCAGCCGAGAGTCGGGCCGATACCTTTTTCAGCCGAGTGCGATCCAGGAGTGGATGAAAGCTGAAGGGGCGACCCTGATCGCCGAGCATCGCGCCGCGATCGAAGGGCAGGGGGTGCTGACCTTCAAGAAGCCGAAGCTCGTGGCGTCGAGCGCAGCAACGGGGGATCCCGCCAAGGACACCGCCACCGCCAAACCCTGGCCTTGCCCCGGGAACAGGCCTCGTCTGCCTTGAGGCCGCTACCTCAATGGCAGAGAGGCCTTTCCCATGACGTTCGATCTCGCAAGTCTCGATACCCGCACCCGAGCCCAATCCGGCGTGCCGATGCAACTGATCCACCCGCGCGACCGCGGGCCGGTGCGCACCGATGCCGGCGAACTCGTCTCGGTCACCCTGCACGGCCGCGCCTCCGACATTTATCGCAACGCTGAGCGCGCGATGCAGGAGCGCCGCGCCGAACGTCGGGCGCGCGGTGTCATCACCACCCAGGACGAATTCGCGAGGGACGAGACCGAACTCCTCGCCGCCTGCACCGTGGCATGGAACATCCCTGAGCTGGATGGTCAGCCGTTCCCCTACTCCGAAGACAATGCGCGCCGGTTGTGGAGCGACACACGGTTCGCGTGGCTGCGCGACCAGGCCATCGGGTTCATCCAGGCGGATGGAAATTTTTTGCCAGCCTGACGGCACGGCTCCTCGAATGGGCGGAACACGATTTCCGTCTGTCGAGGCCGAAGGCCGACGGGCCGACACTGAGAGACGCCTACGCATCGTTCAAGCGACAGTCAGGGTTCCCCCACCCAAAGGACAAAGGTGATGTCGAATGTCCGGACGAAGCGGTCTACCTGCTTAACTGGTTCTGGGAGATGAGCATGGGGCGGACCGTCACGGAGAAAGGGTGTAATCCTCTTTCGCCTCGCGACATCACCGACTGGTGCGGCATGCGGAACATCAGGCTCCGACAATGGGAAGTCACCGCCATCATCGGCCTTGAAATGAAGTTCCGGAAAGTCATGGGCGAACCGTAGATGCAAGACCTCGCTACCCTCGGGTTTCAGATCGACAGTGCGCCGGTGGTCCAAGGGCACCAGGCCCTGGACCAGTTCGCCACCCAGGCCGTCCGGGCCGACCGCGCCTTGCAGGGGTTCGGCGAGAGGGCGTCCCTAACCAACAACAACGTCGCATCGTTCTCGCGCGGTGCGGGGGAGTCTTCCACCCAGCTCGGTCAGATGGCTGCGTCGCTCCAAGGCGTAGTCCGGGATCTTCAGAACCTCCGCGCCGGAGTGGACGTAACCGAGCGGTCGTTCCGTGACTTCTCCACCGCGCGGGACCGGGCGGAGGCGTTGGCTACGTCCCTTGGCACGGGCGTGGTCGCGATGGAGGCATATGCGAGCGCCGCCTCGCGCATGCACATGACGTCGATGGAGACCGCTGCCGGTATCCAGCGGGTTACCATGGCGATCGAGGCGCAGACCGCCGCGGGCCGCCAGCTGCGTGAGATCATGCAGGAGTATGGCGTGTCCATGACCGGGCGAACCGCGGGGGACGCTGACCGGGTCCTGGCCGAGTTCGTCGCGAAGGCCCGCTCGTACCAGCCAAGCCCGGGCAATTCCCGCATCGTGCAGGAAGTCCTGGGGCCGCTCGGGGTCGAAAGCCTGACCTCGGTGCTGAACCAGGGACATGAGCCGGTCCAGGATCGAGTCCGGAGGCTTCGGGTCGAAGAACATGACCGTTCGCGGGCCGATATGGTTGATCGCGCCACGACGTCTATACGGTCGTCACGTACCGATATTGACGCGCTATCGGACCTCCGCTCCAACTACGATTTCAAACAGTTTTCTCCTGACCAGATGCAGTCGATCTACAGAGGTATGGACACTCGTCCATTGTCTCTGCAAGACCCCCGCAACGAACTTGCGATGTTGCGGTATCTTGATCGCGACGCGCCGGCCGATCTTCGAAAGGCCGGGCGTCGGCCAGGCACTTCACCTGATCCGTTCTACGATCCAAGCATCGGGGACGGCCCCGATGATGCCATGGCGACGTACCGGGCGCGCCAGCTGAACATTGAGGCGCAGCGCGGCGAGCAGATCAGACGAGACGGCAGCATTTTCGGACCTGGAGGGTTCACTGGCCTGTTCCGGCAGAACGGCGCGAACAGCATCTGGGACAGCGCGCTGGGCCGATGGGTAACCAATTCGGCCCAGAACGCGGTGGGGCGGGACGCCACTCGCCCCCTGGAAGCCGATAGCCGGCCCATGTCCGCCGTGGAGCTGCAGCGCCAGCAGGCCGGTCTCGCCGATGGGCTGGCCCAGGCAGGCTTCACTGAACCGGCGCGGATCGTCCAGGCCGACCAGCGTATCGAGGGACTGATCCGCGGTGCGAGGCCGGGTTATTCGGCCGATGTGCTGACCAACCTGACCACGGCCATGACGCGCGGCACCGGCCCCGATGGCAGGCCGCAGATGAGCGACCGCCTCGAAGCCAGTCAGGAGGCCACGCCCCGCTACGACAACATGCTGGACCTCGCCAGGGTCGCCCGCCAGCGCATGGAAACCCCCGGCGGCTCCACCCTGGGCCAGATCGAAGAAGATCGCTGGATGCTGTCCGTGCCGCCCGAACAGCGCGGCCGGGCCAGGGCCATGCTGCGCTTCGGCCAAGCACCGGAGAACGGCGTCTCCACGAGCCGGTGGGCCGAGCAGAACCTGATGCCGACCGGCATCATGGCCCTGGGCCAGGGTCCTGGCTCGTTCAGTCCGCGTCAGCAGGAGGCGTTCGGCAAGATCGAGGCGGGGGAAGACCAGAACTATTTGACGCGCGCCCAGCAGACGACAGAGGAGGATGTGCAGGTCCAGCAGCGCATCCGGGAAGCGATCGAGGCAGGTTCGGCGGCGGTGGAACGTGCCACGGCACGCTGGCAGGCCTGGACCACCGCGATGCGCGCGCAGAAAACCGAGGCGCAGGCCGGCGCCGATGCCCGGGCGGCCGAGACAGCAGTCATCGAACGCCAGGCGACGGCAGCGGTCCAGGCCGCGACGGCGCTGCGCCAGGCCAATGATCGCGGAGAGGCCAGGGTGGCACGCATCACCGCCGCCGGGTTTGGCCCCGCGCGCGGTATCGCGGAGATCAACGCCGGGATCGAGGAGGACGTCTTTCAGGGCCAGCGCGCCGGCACGATCCAGGACCCCGACCAATACCGTGGAGAGCGTCGGCGCGGGCTGGCGATCCAGGCGGCAGGCTCGGCAGAGTCCCGCCGGGCCGAGGCGCAGCTGATGATCGAGCAGGAACGCCAGATCACGGCGGCGGCCGGGGAGCGGTCCGACGTCCAGAAGCGCATCCTCAGCGACGTGCAGGTCGAGCGGCAGTTTCAGGCGGAGCTGCTGCAAGCCATCGTGTCCGGCAACCGAGACGCGGAACGCCAGGTGCGCGAGCATATCCGCGCCGTGCAGGATCTGCGGGGCGAATATGATGGCCTCCGCACCACCGCGGCCAACCTGACCTTTGCGCGCGACACGAACTGGCGAGCCGGGGTGCAGGGCCAGATCAATGAGATGACCCCGGCGCAGCGCCGGGAGTTCCAGTATCTCGCCCCTGTCCTTGAGCAGAACCGAACCAACCCCGCCATCATGGGATCGCCCAGCGAGGTTTTGCCGCGCGGCTCTGAACAGCGTGGCGCACGATACGATCCCTACTTCCTGGAAGCCGCCAACGCGACGGGCGGCCGCATCACGCCCGAAGTGATGGCCGTCCTGGGGTATCGGGAGGGCAGCCTTTTGGCGGACCCGCCGACCGACGGCACGGGCGGCACCGAGCATCGCGGGATGATGCAGTTCAAAGCCGCCACGGCCCGCAGCGTGGGCCTGACGGTCAACGACACCACGGACGAGCGCCTCGATCCGAGCCGTGCGATCCCGGCGGCGGGTCGATACATCGGCAAAATTCTGGACGAGAAGGGAATCACCGACCGGGTCACCGATCTCCCCACCCTGCGTCGCATCCTCGGCGCGGGTGGGTATGGTTCGTCCTTCACTCCGGAGATCGATCGCCTCTACGAGCGTGCCCTGGGAAGCCAGACCGGCGATCCGGCCCTCGCAATGGCGCGGCTCCGCTCGTCCAGCGATCCGGCGGTTGTCCTCGCCAGAGATGCAGCGGGCAATGCCCAGGGGCAGGACGAACGGTCCCGTAACATCCAGGCGAACGAGGCCTCCGGGTTCGAGCGCGGGCGGAATGCCGCAGGCATAGGCGCCATCCTGGCCGGCACGGGGGATTTCGGCCGCCAGATTATGACGGCAAGATTTGAGGACCCAAGCTCTCCCAACGCTAGCAGCCTGTCGGACTTACGCCCACCGGAGGCTCATGTTAGAATCGTAACGTCGATTCGCTCCCTCCCCGGATGCCGCCAATGAGCAACTTCCGCCCCACCGATCGCCTAACCGGCTTCCTGATGCCGCCGTCTATCGATGAAT
>CAMATI010000404.1 GCA_945861095.1 Asaia bogorensis
GCACCACTTTGTGCAAACCCAAACAACCATTAACTTCAGGTCAAAGACCGCTTTTGTTTGGTGTTGACAGAGATTTGATACGCGTAACAGACGGAAATTGCACACTACCGACAATCCGGATTTGGCAGACCTGACCACACCACTCACCACACCACGCCAGTGCCCGATCCACACCAATCCACGCTCCGCCGCGCCAGCCACGTCTCCAAACTTTGCTGCACCACTTGCTGCGGCACGGCGAGTTAGGCGCCAGCACCCCGAATTAGCGGTGCCGCTGCTTGCGCGGCGGTGGTATCAATGCCGCTACTCGATCCAGAAACTATCTTGCGCTTAGGTCAGGAGATGCGGCCGCGGGCCTGGACGGTCCAGCTCTGGTCCACGCGGCCGGCGCAGGTGCCGTGGATCTTTTCGTGCAGGTGCACGGTGGTGTCGGAATAGCCGACGATGAACTGGACCTTGTCGCCGACGCGCGGGGTTTCGCTGGGTTCGTCGAGGATTACGGTGGTGTGCTCGGCGGACAGCGCCACCGGGGTGGAGGATTTGAGGCCGACGGGTCGCGGCAGGGCATCATCGCTGCTCATCGCCGTCTTGCCGGCGTCCAGGATGATGCGGGTGGGGGTCGGACGGCTGGTGACGGTGGCCAGAACGGTCAGCGCCTGGGAGAAGTCCAGGCCGCCGGCCTGGATTTCGGTGACGCCGGGCTGTTGGGCGCACTAGGGGTAGCTGCCGGTGCTGCCGCAGGAGACGATCACGCAAGGGATGCCGGCGGCGCGGATGGCGTTGGCAGTGGCGACCAGCTTGGCGATAGCGGCGGCGACGGCCTGGGCTTTTTCGGCTTGGTTGGGCATGGCGAGTGTGTGGGCTTCCCAGCCCATGACGCCGCGCACCATGATGTCGGGGGTCGCGGCGATGTGTTTGGCCAGGGCGACGGTAGCCTCGCCGGGCTCGGTACCGGCGCGGTTCATGCCGGTGTTGACCTCGATGACGATGCCCAGGGTTTTAGCGGCTTTCGCAGCGGCGGCGCCGAGGGAGTTGGCGTTGGCGATGCTGTCACAAGCAATCTTGACGTCAGCTTGGTCGAGCAGGGCGATGAGGCGGGCGATCTTGGGAGCGCCCACGATCTGGTTGGCGATCAGGAGGTCGGTGATGCCGGCGGCGGCCATGATCTCGGCCTCGCCGAGCTTGGCGCAGGTGGCGCCGGTGGCGCCGGCGGCGAGCTCTTTCTTGACGATTTCCGGGGTCTTCTGGCGCTAAAGTGGGGTCGCCAAGCCACGCCGGCGTCGCGGCAGGTCTTGGCCGCGCGGGCGATATTGGCCTCCATGATGTCGAGATCGACCAGTAGGGCCGGGGTGTCGAGATCGGTGATGTTGGTGATCATGGCGATTGCTCCCTCGTGGCGGGGAGCCTAGAGCGGTCTGGGGGTCGTGCGCACGTTGCCGAGCATGCAGGTCCCGAATCCCATAGACTTCGCGGCGATCGACGCGTTCTGGCAGGCGAGCTGCGCGTCGCCATGGGCGACCAGCAGCGTCTTCACCTGGTCGCCGCGGTAGACGTAGCCGCGCTCGGCGCAGATATGGACGTGGCGCGAGATGTCGGAGCAGAACACGAGCAGCGCCAAATACTCCGCGACGAAGGACTGGGTGCCGCACAGGCGGCACATCGCCCCGCGCAGATCGCGATCGTCGACGACGACGATGCAGTAGCTCTGCATGTTGCTCGAGGTCGGCGCGCGCTGCGCGGCCGCGAGCACGAGGTCCAGCGCCGCTTCGGGCATCGGCGCATCGCGAAAGGCGCGAACGGTGCGATGCTGGAGCAGCATGCGCAGGATGGCATTGGCATCGGCGTCGATCGCGGAGTCGCGGTAGCGGTTCTTGTCGCTGTCAGACATCATGATCACGCTCATCGATATCCGGCACCAGCAGCGAGAAGCGCGGCGCGCGTGACGATCTGCGCATGCACGGGATGTGAGAGCGAAAAGACGTCGTAGACGACGCGCCCCGCGCCGACGCGATGTTCCTAGAGGACCGCCTTCCAGTCACCGCCCACGGCTAGTCCATTCGCGAGCGGCACCAGTCCAGCACCAATCTAAGCCGCGAGCGACCGCGTGGCCCGCCGCAGCTCGGCAAAACAATCGGCAATATTGGTCGCTGCCCGCAGCGCCAGCGCACACACCGTGCTGGTTGGGTTGACCACGCCACCGGTGGGAAAGCTGCTGCCGTCCACCACGAAGAGGTTGGCCACCTCCCATGCCTGTTGCCATTTGTTGGTCACCGAGCTGGCGGGATCGCTGCCCATCCGGCAGGTGCCCAACAGATGCCAAGCCGGGGTGCGATACGTGCCGTCGGCATCGCGATAGTCATTGAGCGCGAAATCGAACGCACCCACCGCGCCGGCCAAGTCGCGCAGCCGGTCGGCGCCGTAGGCCATCATCTTCCAGTCATTCGCGTGCGGCACGTAATACAGAGCCGCCGCCGGTAGCCCGTCGCCATCGCGCTCGGTGGTGGACAGGGTGATGCGGTTGCTGGCTTGGGGGATATCATCGCCGATGGTGAACGCGTTGAAGGCGTGGCCGAAATGGCGGCGGAACCACGCGTGGTGCGCCCCGCCCCAGGGGGCCGCTTGGCCAGAATGTGCGCCCACCGTGCTGACCCCGGCCGCACTGCCGCGGGCCACGTTGAAGTTGAAGCCGTTGACGAAGCCACGGGAGATGTCGGTTTCGGCGAACTCGCTGCTGATCACCGCGCCGAGATTGCCGATATGCGAGTCGATGCGCGGCTCCACCCAGATCGTGGCGCCCACCAGCGTGTGGTGCATCAGATAGCGGCCGACCGCGTCGCTGCCATTGGCTAGGCCGCGAGGGTGGCGGGCGCAGTCCGACATCAGCAACAGCCGCGGACTGCCCACGCCATTGCCCGCCAGCACCACGATATCGGCGGTCTGCTGCCGGCGGATGCCGGTGCGGTCGATATAGACGGCGCCGGTGGCGCGGCCATCGGGCCCGGTCTCGATGCGCTCCACCCGCGCGCCGGGGCGCAGGTCCACCCCGGCGGCGACGGCGCGCGGCCAGACCGAGAGCGACATCTTGGCCATTGAGCCGCGCGGACAGCCGGATCCGCAATTGCCGCAGCCGTTACAGCCGAGCCGACCATCATAGTTTTCCGAGATGATAGCAGCCGGCATCGGCCACCAGTGCCAGCCCAGCCACTCGAACCCGGCTGCGATCGCCCGTCCGCTGGACCGCGCTGGCAGGGGTCCGCAGGGATAGGCTGGCTTGGGCGGCATCGCGGCGTCGCCCGCCAGTCCGCTGACGCCGACCAACCGGTCGCTGGCGTCATAGAACGGGGCAAGGTCCTCGTAGGTCAGCGGCCAGTCCGGCGCCATGCCATGCTCCACGCCCTTGCGGAAATCCGACGGGCGGAAGCGCGGCCACAGAGCGCCGAAGACGTTGGTGGAGCCGCCGACGCCGTTCCACATCAGCGCATGCGACTGGGTAGACTGGACAGGATAGTCGGACGCGGCCCGGCGTTCGCTGGGCTCGGGGTTCCAGTCCTTCTGGCACTGCCATTGGAAGTCCTGGGTGTAATGCGGGTGCTCGGTCGGTGCGGTCCAACCGCCCTGGTCCAGGCACACCACCTTCAGCCCTCGCTCGGCCAGGACCAGGCTGATCAGCGCGCCGCTAGCGCCAGCGCCTATTACCAGGATGTCAGAATAGTCGGGGGTGCTCATGACTTCGTCTCAATGATGGCAGAAAGATCGACGCGGGTGACCTGGTCGGTGGCGATCCAGTGCCCGCGGCCATGGCGCGGCAGGTCGGTTGCGGGGTCGAACTGCTCGGCCGGGTAGCCCTCGGGTAGCGGGGTGTCGTTGTAGATGAAGCCAAGCGATCGGATCGCGGCGATCACCGCGGGCTGTTCGTAGTAGGTCAGGTAGGCGATCTTGCGCACTGCGTCGAACAAGGCGGGCTCGGCGGATTCCACCGCGGCAATATCGCCACCCCGCGCGGCGAGTGCCGCGGCGAAGGGTTCAGCGAGCCAGGCCAGGCGGGTTCGGGTCAGGGCCAGCATCCCGGACGTGGTGGCCGCGGGGAACAGGTCGTCGCCCGGCAGCAGCGTGTCGAGGAACAGGCCCAGCGTCGAATTGTCAACCATCCCGCCGCCTCTCTTCATTCGCCCGGCCTGTGGACAGACGGCACCGGGACGCACAGCTTTGTCACAACGACATTTCGGACGGATAGGAAATTCGAGCCCCAATCCACTTCGACATAGTACACCATGAACGCAATCTCGTCAAATACCACTTTGTGCTAACCCCAACCAATCATTAACTTCAGTTCAAAGACCACCATTGTTCGGTGTTCGCAGAGATTTGATGCGCGTATGAGGTGGAACATGCACGGTGCCTACAATCCAGAATTGGAAGCCCACCCCACTGGCCACACCACGCCAGCGCCTGATCCACACCAATCCGCGCGCCGCCGCATGTGCCATCTCTAAAGCGCAGGATTACCACCCCAATGTCTGGTCAAACTCCAGTTCCGGGATCGGCTCTGCATCGACACCCGCATTGTGCAACAACCGATCATGCCCAGCTTCCGCTCTCCGGTTCGCCGTCTGGTCAAACTCAAGTTCAGACGAGTTGATAAATTACAATACCGCTCAACGCATGGTAGAGACCGTCAATAAAGAGCGTCAACAAAATCTCGGCGCTCGCGGACAAGGCGCGGATTCTTTCAAAGTCGGAATTCCAGTGGCTGACGGTGTATGATTTTCTGCGCTTGGCAACGATGTACAGCAAAAAATAACCCGCCAAAAAATTGCATCACGCCAATGCGTGAGGACAGCCCGATCCAATTGGAAGAAATGAATAAGTAGACCAAGGCGCCAGAGATTACCAATAAAAGCCATTCAATACTGCTTACGGTCAATGTGATCTGAGCTTTGGCGCCGCGTTGGTCACAACGT
>CAMATI010000405.1 GCA_945861095.1 Asaia bogorensis
CCAGCAGGCAGGCGGTGGGGTTTTTCGCGGGCATGGACGGTCCCCTCAGAGGAAATCGCGTAACAGAGGAATAAGCGGCTTGTCGGCGGGGGGCATTTCGTAGTCGCCCAGTTTGGCGGCGCGCACCCAGGCCAGGGTCTGGTTTTCCCTGGGTGTCGGGGTGCCTTTCCAGCGGCGGCACAGGAACAACGGCATCAGCAGATGGAACCGGTCGTAGTCGTGGGAGGCAAAGGCAAACGGCGCCAGACAGGCAGCGGTCACATCGATGCCGATTTCTTCCTTCAATTCCCGGATCAGGGCCACCTCCGGCGTCTCGCCCGGATTGAGCTTGCCGCCGGGAAACTCCCACAGGCCGGCCATTTTCTTGCCCTCCGGCCGGCGGGCGAGCAGCACGCGCCCGTCGATATCGACGAGTGCGCAGGCGGCGACAAGCAGCAGCGGTTTCGTGCCGGGCTCCACCTGGGTAACCTCCGGGTGACCAAAAATATCGTCGCGCGTGGCCTCGAACAGCCAGATCGGGTGCTTGGCGCCGCGCGCGACCGAATGGCCGATGCCCTCGCCGGTCTGGCGGAAGGCGATCCGGCGCAGCACGGCGGCGGAGGCCGGATTGTCGGTCGCCACATCGGCGGTGATGCGGTCCATGTCGAGATTGGCCAGGCCCCAGCGCACGACGCGCCCCGCCGCCTCGGTGGCCACGCCGTGGCCCCAGAAGCGGCGTCCGACCCAGTAGCCGATCCGCCCGACGCGGTTGGCGCGCTCCAGATGCAGGCTGACGACTCCGACCAGGACTTCCTGCTCGCCTTCGTGGCCGGTGATCGCCAGGTGCCAGGCGGTGCCATCGGCCAGTTCCCGCGCGGTGGACGCGATCCAGTCGTCGGCCAGCGGGCGCGGATACGGAAAGGGCACCACGGCCAGGGTCCGGGTGACCTCCCAGTCGTTGATCAACCGGTGCAGCGATTCGGCGTCGGTGGGCAGCAGCGGGCGCAGGATCAGGCGTTCGGTGGTGAGCGGCGCGAAGGCTTCCCGCGGCTGCAAGGCGTCCAGCAGCACGCCCGCCGGCTTGGCAGGCCGGCGCGGTCTGGCTTTGGTTGGGCGTGCGGGGCTCATGGGTGGGCAGGGTGGCTCAGCGGGGTGGGGGTTTGCAAGGGTGGGGGGCGAGAGAAAGCCTTGGGGCTCCGCCCCAAACCCCGCGAGGGCTTCGCCCTTCGAACCCACCAGGGGCGCGGCCCCTGGACCGCGATCCATTGGGTCTGGGGGGAAAGGGGGCCGACACGGACGTTGAAACGCCATGGTCGGCCCCCTTTCCCCCCAGACCCAATAAACGGCATCCAAGGCCCAGCCTTGGTGGGGGTCGAGGGGGCAAAGCCCCTCGCGGGGTTTGGGGCGGAGCCCCAAGGCTTTCCTTCTCCCCCGCTCGCCCAGCCGGCGGTGGACTATCCCGGTTCGCGCCATCCCCTTAGACTTGCGGGCGAACCAGAGGCACAAGGCAAACATAATGAGTGACTGGAGCAAGGTGACTCGACCCATTCCCGTCCCCAACGAATGGACCAAGCCATTCTGGGACGCGGCCAATCGGGGCGTCCTGGAACTGCAACGCTGTCAGGCGTGTGGGAATATCCAGCACCCACCTTACGCGACCTGCGTCCAATGCATGGGCATCGACCTGAAGTTCGAGCCGGTGCGTGGCGAGGGCACGATCTATGCCTACACAATCATGTATCATACCGGTGACAAGCGCTTTGCCTCGGCCGTCCCATACGCCAGCATCGTGGTGGAGCTTGATGACGCACCGGGCGCGCTGATGGCCGGCAACCTGCTGGGCGTGCCTTACACCGAGGCCAAGGTCGGGCGCCGGGTGGAAGTCATTTTCGAGAAATTGAACGACGACATCACCTTGCCGCAGTTTCGTCTCGCGGGTTCGGCCGAATAGAAGGGGAGACGGGACATGTGGGACAACCGGTGCAAGATCGCCATCAGCGGCGTGGGCTATTCCAAGGCCACGCGGTCGGCTGACATTCCGCTCGCCGCGCATGCGTTGGAAGCGGTGAAGGGCGCGGTCGCCGATTCGGGACTGCGAATGTCGGATATCGACGGTCTGGCGACCTATCCGGAATTGCCGGCGACCGGCCATGCGGAGGTGGACGGAATTTCCGTCGTGTCCGTCAACTGCATGATGGCGATGCTGAAGCTGCCCAATCTGACCTGGCATATCCAGGTGGGCACGACCAATATCGGTGGTGCCTTGCAGCAGGCGGTGAATGCGCTGCTGGCCGGCGTGTGCAAATACGTGGTGGTTTGGCGGGCGATGCACAACCCGCGTGGCACCTATCAGAACCTGCCCGGGGCCCAGGCCCACGGCGCCGCCCAGTTCACCGCGCCGTACGGCTTCGGTGGCCCGGGCCAGGGCATGGCGGTTGCCTATACACGCTGGCTCGAACGCAACAACCAAAGCCGCGACAAGATGGCGACGCTCGCGGTGACGCAGCGCAAGCACACGCAGCACAATCCGCACGCGTATTTCTATGGCACGCCGTTGTCGCGGGAGGATTACTTCTCGTCCCGCATGGTCGCCTATCCGTTCTGCCTGTTCGATTGCGACATTCCTGTGCAAGGCGCGGTCGCCGTCGTGCTGACCGCGGCGGATCGGGCGCGCGACCTGAAGCCCAAGCCGGCCTATATCGCCGGCTACGGCCAGCGCCTGCATTTTGAAACCGCGGGGCGGATCGGCAGCCTGTCCAGCTATATGGAAGGCGGCAGCAGTTCGGCCAAGCTGACCTGGGAGCGGTCGGGCTTCACCCCGAAAGACGTCGATGTGGCGCAGATCTATGACGGGTTCTCCGCATCCGTGATCTATGGCCTGGAATCCTACGGCTTCTGTAAGGAAGGGGAGGCGTTGGACTTCATCCAGGACGGACGTATCGAACTGGACGGGGAATTGCCGCTGAACACGTTCGGCGGCAGCCTGGGGACGGGGCGTATCCACGGTTTGTGGCACATTATCGAAGGTGCGTTGCAGGCATCAGGCCGAGCGGGGTCGCGTCAGGTGAAGGACGCGAATGTGTCGTTCGTGGGGGCGAGTGCGCCGATTGTGACCGGGACAACATTTATTTTCGTCAGCGAGCCGTACTGACGGGAAGGCACCAGCGGTCGCGGCCCGGTAAGCGACGGCCCGGGTGCCGTGATCGCGCGGTGATACCAACGGTCTGATACCAACCCGTGCAGAGATCGACTCTCCGGTCGGTGCCTCCTCGTCATGCCGACGCAGGCCGGCATCCACGAAGTTTCCAGGCTGCAACAAAGGCAGTCGTGGATGGCGGCGCACCGGCCGCCATGACGGAATTGCAGTGCCGGTGGGTCACTGTTTCGGCCGGTTAGTATGAACCATTGACCGATGCACCACCCCCCTCGCCATTGCCGAGCATGACCCGATAGGGGCGGGCGAGTGCCGCGTCAGTGGAAGGGGTGGGAGATCAGGTAAGGCATGACGTTGATGGGATGCCCAAGCGCTTCCGCTTCAGTCGCGCGTCACCAAACCGTGCCGTTGTTCCGGATTCGGAATACATAGATTCGCCCGTTCCGGGGCCTCGCCTTGGTGGCATTTCGCGTTATTCGGCTCCGGGATATCCGTCTACGCAAGACCGTTTGATCCGGCTGACGGCCTCCGTGGATCACCGTGGTTCTCCCGTGAATTCCGTGGTTAATCTTGCGGACCGCGAAACCGGCACGAACACTTGGTCCCGGTCAGGTTGTTTGTTCGGTGAGCGGGCGCCCCGGTTGCAGCGATTATTTGTGCACGTCGCCTCAGGGCCGCTGGTATGACACCTCACTCCCGGCACGGACCCCAGATCGACGATCTCGCCATCCACCGCGATGGCGAAGACCGGCAAGCCGCCCGACCGGTTCCAGTCCAGGCAAATCTGTCCTAGCATCGGATAAACCGTGCAGCCAGGAGCCCCGCCCCATGACCTATGTTGCCCCAAATTCCATCCAGGCGCGTGATATCGCCAGCATCGTCCATCCCCAGACCAATCTCGCCCTGCACATGACGCAGGGGCCAAGCGTCATCGAACGCGGTCAGGGCTGCTTCATCTACGACGACAGCGGCACCGAGTTCCTGGATGCCGCGGCCGGATTGTGGTGCGCGTCCCTCGGCTACGCCTCCGAACGCCTCGCCCGAGTGGCCTACGAACAGATGCGCAAGCTCGGCTATTACCACCTGTATCGTGGCACCACGAACGAACCCGGCGTCGATCTGGCGGAAAAGCTGCTCTCCATCGCACCCGTCCCGATGAGCAAGGTGCTTCTGCAGTGCTCCGGCTCCGAAGCCAACGACACCGCACTGAAGCTGGTCTGGTACTACCACCACGCGATCGGCAAGCCGAACAAGCGCAAGATCATCGGCCGCCAGATGGGCTATCACGGCAGCACCACGGCATCCATCAGCGCGTCCGGCAAGTTCGACATGCACGCCGACTTCGGCCTGCCGCTGGCCGGGTTCTTCCACACCGAATACCCGCATTACTACCGCAACCACGTGGAAGGGGAGAGCGAGGAGCAATACGCCACCCGTCTGGCGGATGCGTTCGAGCAACTGATCCTGCGCGAAGGTCCCGACACCGTCGCCGCTTTCATCGGCGAACCCGTGATGGGCGCCGGCGGCGGCCTGACCCCGCCGCGCACCTATTGGGAGAAGATGCAGGCCATCATCCGCAAATACGACATGCTGTTCATCGCCGATGAGGTGATCTGCGGCTTCGGCCGCACCGGCAACATGTGGGGCAGCCAGACCTACGACCTGCAACCGGACATGATCTCCAGCGCGAAAGCCCTGTCCGCCGGCATGCAGCCGATCTCGGCCACTCTGATCAACCAGCGCGTGTTCGAGGCGATGCTGGACGAAAGCCGCAAGCTGGGCAATTTCGCGCACGGCTTCACCTATGCCGGTCACCCGGTCAC
>CAMATI010000406.1 GCA_945861095.1 Asaia bogorensis
GGGTCGCGTGGTTTACGGTGCCCGAAACCGACAAACAATCGACCGCCGCGGTTGGCATCGGCCTGTTCACCCCGCCGCTGGGCGTGGGCCTGCTGATGGCACATGCGCGCACCGATTGGCCGTACATGATCGCGCTGCTGGTCGGGTTGATGCTGATCATCTGCATCCCGGAACCGTCGTTATTCCTGCCGCGGAGTGCCGGGCTGATCAAGTAGGTCGTATCTTGTAGCGGGAGCGTCAAACGACGCCCCCAGACCCGACGCCCCCAGACCCGACGCGTCGCGCACCGGCGCCGGCATCGGCGGCCTGGTCCGGGCATCGCCCCGTGCCGAGCCCGCGCGGGTTTCCCTGGCGGGCCCGTCGTTTCGGATGCCTGCCAACACGACTCCCCCATCGACCGCGCCGCGAATCGTTCCACCGCCTCTCCCGCTCGGCATATTCCCGGCGCCTCGCTCAAACCGGGCGTTTGTCGCCCAGCGTTAACCGCCGCTTCACCCTCTTCTGGCACACAACATAACGAAGCGCCGCCTGACGCGGGTCTGCGATCATGGCGTTCGAGCAGGAGTCGACAACGTGACGAGTATGCTGAAAATAGACAATCTGCGTGTCGCAACCAAGATCGGCCTGATCGTCGCGATGTTCGCGGTCGTCACATCCGGCGCGATCGGCTTCGCGGCATTGCGCATGCAGTCGATCGATGACGCCTATAACGAACTGACCGACAATGTCGGCTATGCCAGCTTCTCGGCCACGCGGGGCAATGTGTTCGCCGAAACCTATCTGTCCGGCATCTACCAGTTGGTGGCGGAAACCACGGATGAGGGCAATGCCCGTTTGCTGACCGAGATTGCGGAAGCCGAGCGGGCGACGGTCGAACGGTGGGAAGACGCGAGCGGCAAACTGAAGGCCGTCGGCTATACGGCCCAGGCCGCGGCGTTGGCAGACTCCGTCGCCCGCTTTCGTAGCGCCGCCGTCGCATGCGGGCCCGGCATCAAAGCGGCGGCAAGTGCTACGACGACGGAAGACAATGCGAAAGCCGCCATCCAGGTGTCCACGAATTGCAGGCCCGCCGTGCGGGACACGATCCTGGCAACCCGCAAAACCGTCAACGCGCTCGCCGCCACCGCGACCAAGGCCAGTGACGACCTGACCCAGGTCACGCAGGACACGATCCGCTGGATGGTGATCGCGGTTGCCATCGGCATTGTGCTGACCATCGCGACCGCCCTGTGGATCGGGATGCGTCGGATTGCCGGCCCGATGAACCGCCTGAGCCAGGTCATGGACTCCTATGCCCGTAACGATCTGACCGCCGACGTACCGGGTCTGGAACGGAAGGACGAATTGGGCGACATGGCCCGCACCGTCGCGGTGTTCAAAACCAACGCCCAGCAAATGGACCAGATGCGCTCGGCCACCGAGGCGGACCGGGTGGCGGCGGTGGCGGAACGCAAGGCCGCGATGCATCAAACCGCGAGCACGTTCGAGGCGAATGTCGGGTCCCTGGTGGCCGTACTGGCATCTGCTTCGTCGGAACTGCACATGACCGCGCAGTCGATGGCGGCCACCGCGACCCAGGCCAACCAGCAGGCCACGACCGTTGCCGCGGCGGCCGAGGAAGCCAGCGCCGGCGTGCAGACCGTGGCCAGCGCTGCCGAGGAACTCGCGGCCTCGATCGGGGAAATCACCCGTCAGGTCAACGACTCCGCCCGCATGAGCGGGCAGGCCGTTACCGAGGCGCGCCGGACCGACACGATCGTCCGGGCGCTGGCCGAGAACGCCCAGAAGATCGGGCAGGTGGTCGATCTGATCAGCAACATCGCCGGCCAGACCAATCTGCTGGCGCTGAACGCGACGATCGAGGCGGCCAGGGCGGGCGATGCCGGCAAGGGGTTCGCCGTCGTTGCGTCCGAGGTCAAGAGTCTGGCCGAACAGACGACCAAGGCAACGCAGGAGATCAGTTCTCAGATCAACGCGATCCAGCAATCGACCGGGGAAGCGGTGACCGCGATCAAGAACATCGGCACGACGATCGAGCAGGTGAGCAATATCGCCACAACGATCGCCTCGGCCGTGGAACAGCAGGGCAACGCGACGTCGGAGATCGCCCGCAACGTGCAGCAGACCGCCGCCAGCACACGAGAGGTCGGGGAGAATATCCAGGGCGTGACCCAGGCCGCGAACGACACCGGCGCGGCGGCGTCCCAGGTGCTGAGTTCGTCGGGGGAGTTGTCGAAACAGGCCGAGATGCTGACGGCCGAGATGGGCAAGTTCCTGGATCAGGTCCGCGCGGCCTGATTGGGGCGAGGACCCGGAAGCAGGCGGCCGCGGCGCCTTCCGTCCCATGCCTAGTGCATTCACAGATCTCGAAATGGGATGCCGGCCGGAGAAACTTCTCCCCCTCCCCTCGCGGGAGGGGGCTGGGGGGAGGGGTAATCCCGCACGAATATCGCATAAAACCCCTCCCCCCAACCCCCTCCCGCTAGGGGAGGGGGAGAAGTTTCTCCACCGACGGGCTTATGCGGCTTCCGAATCGCGGAGGGGGACGGGCTTTGGCCCATGCCTCAGTTCAGCCGCAGGTCCAGGATGTGCTTCGGATCGGCCTGCAACTCCCCCTTTTCGACGCGCTTGACGATATCGACCAGCGCGGCGTTGGCGGGGGTGGGGATGCCGATTTCCTCGCCCTTACGGACGATCAGGCCGTTCAGGAACTCGATTTCCGTGCGGCGGCCCTTGACCATGTCCTGGCCCATCGACGGGCGATGCTCGCCGCCGCCGGCCTTGGCGACCTCGGCCAGGCGGTGTTCGTCGTATTCCTTGATCGCGGCCGCGTCGCCCTCACCGGCACGGGCGATGATTTCCGGGTCGATGTGGTGGACTTCTTCCAACTGATAGCCGAGAGCCTGGCCAACACGGATCGCCTCGCTGCCCAGGCGGGAGCCGAAACGGCGCAGCGAGTCGTTGGTCAGGATGGCCTTGCTGACCAGGCCGGTGGACGCGGACATGCCGTTCGCCATCGCGTTGGTCACCAGCTTCGACCAGCGCTCGCCCCAGATATTGGTGGTGGCCAGCGCCGAGTCGGACAATGCCACCAGACGGCGGACTTCTTCGACCCGGTCGGTGATGCGGCCATGCACTTCGCCGGTGCGGAACACGGTGTGCTTGTCACCGCTTTTGCCGGCGGCGCGCTTCACGTGGCCGGGTTCGGCCAGATCGACGGTGATGGAACTGGCGATGCAGCCGATCACCTTGCCCCAACCGACGACGCCGGCGATGGTTTCCTCATTCATGCAGTTCTGCAACGACACCACGAAGCCGGCCGGGGCCAGATACTGGGCGATCATCATGGTCGCCCATTCGGTGTCGTAGGATTTCATGCAGACGAAGGCCATGTCGAAGGGCTTTTCTTTCGCGGCCTGCTGCAACTCGGTCAGATGCAGGGCGCGAACCGGGGTCGACCAGGGTTCCACATCCCGAAGATGGGAGACCTTCAGGCCATGGGCCTTCATGGTTTCGACATTGGCCGGCCAGGGGTCGATGAAGGTGACGTCCTCACCGGCCCGCGCCATGTGCGCTCCGGCATAGGCGCCAACGGCTCCGGTGCCCATGACTGCGATCTTGTAGCCCATTTGGTTTCCTCCCGCGTTGCGATGCGTAGGGGTCCAGTGTGACGCGATGGACGGGAAAGGCAATGTCTGGGATGAACTAGACAGCCTTATCGAGCACCCGGCGATGAGTACTCTCGAAACTCGGGCGGCTCTATCTCATGTTCCGATTGCCATGTCGGGTTGCGTCAAACTGCCGGTGAACCATCAGACATAGGACGAGTGGCCACGCAAAATCGCGATGCACGTGGACACCAAGCGTCAGATGAAACCCCTATACGGTGGATAGCCGTTTGTTTTTTGTCCGCGTCGGGTAGCTAGCCCATCTTAGGCGACGCGCAAGAATGACCGCTCCAACAGGGATACGGACGCCAAGACCCCGTCATGGCGGGCGCAGGCCCGCCATCCACGACTTACGATGCGCCAACATCGCAAGTCGTGGATGGTGGGCCTGCGCCCACCATGACGCGGAGAGGCATGTGCCATCGACCCTCGATGCGGTAATTTTTGCGCGTCGCCTTACTCACCGCGCCCCCTCCCTACCGTAACAACTGGTAGTTTCCAGCACGGCGTTCATGCGGGTCTGATACCCCTTGCCTTGTGCCCTGTAGGCGTCAAGGACCGATTTCTTCACCCGCAGCGTCACCGATTGAGTCCGGTCCGGCTCGACCAGGCGAGCGTTCTTCCAGAACATGTCATCCAGTTCCGGAATATCCCCATAGTCGATCTGGTCATCCGTGCGAGCGGCCAACGCTTTCAGGCGCTTATCCGAAATGCTCACCGTACGGTCTCCTTTCGCGAACAGACTCCTTTCGCGACGATTTGCAAGGCAGGCCGATATGATCCGCGTTTTCCCATCTCGATCCGTGTGGACCACGGCGACGGCGACCAGGGCGCGAATGCAACCAAGGCTGATCATGCGCGTCTCCCCGTAATCGATGCGGGCATCGGTCCATGACAGGACAGTGCCTTCGAAAATCAGGCTCGCTTCCTCAAAGCTGATGCCATGTTTCCGAAGGTTCTCGGCGTTCTTGTCGTCATTCCACTCCAACATAGGGCTGGTCACTACAATTTGCAGGAAACCCAAACGCCAAATCCGGTCGCCGCCCAGCCCATGAAGCGCCGCTCACTCACAACATCCACCCCCAGGTTGCCACAACCCGCCCAATGCGCTTCTCTCCCACCCAACCCGTCAGCAGGAGCCTTTCGATGCGCGTGACCGTCGTGCAGATGAACCCCGGCGCCAACAAGGACGACAACATCGCCCAGGCCCGTCGCCTGATCGAGTCCGCCGTGGCCGACGACAAACCCCATATCGTCAGCCTGCCGGAAGTCT
>CAMATI010000407.1 GCA_945861095.1 Asaia bogorensis
TGAGGTTGGGGCACGCGATCACCCAGTGCTTAGACCCGACTCGAGCGTGACCGTGTCAAGCGTTGTTTTACGCCGAACTCACATACCGACGCTCGCCGCTGCATCCGGGGAGCGGCGGCCCACCGCTACCCCGGGGTGAGCAATTACGAGTTGGTGGCTATTGAGCTTTCTTAATAGTCGGTTGTGTCTATATCTCACACGCGGAATCATCATTCGTGGCAACATGATTACCGCTGGGTATGCGTCGAGGATTCCTGTGCCAAAGTTTGACAAAGCCACAAAAGATCGCTTGGGTGCGCTTGGTCTGGCTGGCTTCCAAGCAGCAAAGGGCGCCTGCCCCGTAAGGGAAATCAAATCTAACATCGACCAAGCCATCGAAGAGTTCTTACAGATGTCCGAGGAGACGCGGAGACTACTTTGGGATTTTGAACGCGACCCCGTTAGGCTGGCGTAGCGGAATCGCTACGTTTCGGGTGCCTGACGGTGTTCGTTGTGATAGCGTCCCTTTCCCCGTGTCTTCGCCACGCGGCGTCCGGTGCCTATGCGCGAGCGCACGCGGAGCCTAAGGCGTCTCCGCCTTCACGGGTATCCGCCGTCGTCAGCATTTCAAAACCCATCCTTTGATGGACGCTCGCGTGCGTCGGACTGCTGGTGGTGAAGCGCAGATAGTTCGCAATCCGTTCCGCCCAGCCGCGACTTACCATATAATGCGTTACGCGGCTTTGACGCAAAAATAAGACGGGCGAGATTGCACAGCGAGCTGGAGTTGCAGCGGACATTCCGGGGCGTCACCCCAAGACCATAATGTCCCAATCAAACCGGAATCGGAAACGCCTTCGCGAAATGGCAAGCCGCCATCTGCCCACCCCCCACATCGCGCAACACCGGTACCGTCTCCTTACAAACCCCCTGCGCCACCGGACACCGCGGATGAAAATGGCATCCGCTCGGCGCGTTCGCCGGGCTGGGGACATCGCCCGTCAGCACGATCCGGGTCCGCCGCCGCTCCGGGTCCGCCACGGGTGCCGCCGACAGCAGCGCCTGCGTATAGGGATGATGCGGCTGAGAGAACAACGTTTCCGTATCCCCCACCTCCACCAGCCGCCCCAGATACATCACCGCGACCCGATGAGCGATGTGCCTCACCACCGCCAGATCGTGAGAGATGAACACATAGGCCAGCCCGAACTGCTCCTGCAGGTCCTGCATCAGGTTCACGACCTGTGACTGGATCGAAACATCCAGCGCGGACACCGGCTCATCCGCCACGATCAGCCGCGGTTGCGGCGCTAGGGCGCGGGCGATGGCGACGCGCTGGCGCTGTCCGCCGGAGAACTCGAACGGATAGCGCCGCAGATGCATGTCGTTCAGCCCGACCAGGCGCAGCAATTCCATCACGCGGTCGCGGCGGGCGGCGGCGTTCTCGCACAACCCGTTTACGTCCAGCGGTTCGGCGATGATGTCCTCCACCCGCTGGCGAGGGCTCAGGGAGGCATAGGGGTCCTGGAAGACGATCTGGATTTCCCGGCGACGGCGGCGCATCTGGGCGCGGCCCAGGCCCAGCAGATCGATGCCATCGAAACGGATCTCGCCGCCGGATGGTTCTGTCAATCGCAGCAGCATCCGCCCGGTGGTGGATTTGCCGCAGCCGGACTCGCCGACCAGGGCCAGGGTCTCGCCGGCACTGACCGCGAAGGAGACGCCATCGACGGCCTTGACGTGGCCCACGGTGCGAAAGCCGAGCGGGCCGCCGGCGATGGGGAAGTGCTTGCGGAGGTCGCGGACGACCAGGATGGGTTCGCTGCCCGCGGCAAGACCCGCGCCGGGTTGCGGATTCTGCCCGGACGGCTGTATCGACGCGCTCATGCCAAGGCCCAGCAGGCGGCCTGGGTGCCGTTGCCGACAGCGACCAAGGGCGGCTCCTTTTCCCGGCACGTATCCATCACCAACGCACAGCGTGGGTTAAAGCGGCAACCGGCGGGCATCGCGTGCGCCGGCGGCACCGTGCCGTCGATGGTTTTCAGCCGGCGTTCGCGCATGTCCAGGGACGGGACCGATCGCAGCAGGCCGCGCGTATAGGGGTGTTGCGGGGAAGCGAACAACTGGCGGACGGGCGCGTGTTCCACCAGCTTGCCCGCGTACATCACGACCACCTCGTCCACCAGATCGGCGATCACGCCCAGATCGTGGGTGATCAGGATGATGCCGGTGCCCAGATCGTCCCGCAGGCGGCGCAGCAGCTCCAAGATTTGCGCCTGGATGGTGACGTCCAGCGCGGTGGTGGGTTCGTCCGCGATCAGCAGTTTCGGATCGCAGGCCAGCGCCATGGCGATCACCGCGCGCTGGCGCATGCCGCCCGATAGCTGATGCGGATAGGCACGAGCAACCCGGTCCGGATCGGGGATGCCGACCAGTTTCAGCATCTCCACCGCGCGCAGGAAGGCGGCGTTCCGGCCGTCGCCGCGATGCAGGCGGACGGACTCCGCGATCTGCTCACCCACGGTTAACACCGGGTTCAAGGTGGTCATCGGGTCCTGGTAGATCATCGCGATCTTGTTGCCGCGCAACGCCCGCAGGCGCGCGTCGTCCATGGCGACCACGTCCTCTCCATCGAAGCGGATGCTGCCGCCGACGATCCGCGCCGGGGGCACCGGGATCAGCCGCATCAGGGCCAAAGCGGTCATGGTCTTGCCGCACCCGGACTCGCCGACGATGCCCAGGCTGCGGCCTGCTTCCAGGGAGAAACTGATGCCGTCCACCGCCCGGACAATGCCGCGATTGGTGAACAGATGGACCTGAAGCTGGTCGACCTCCAGAAGGCTCACGAGTCCAGCTCCGGGTCCAGCATGTCGCGCAAGGCGTCGCCCACCATGTTGAAGGCCAGTACGGCCAGGGTGATGGCGGCCCCGGCGAACGCGGCGGGCCAGGGATCGCCGACCAGGTCGCTCATGCCGTCGCGGATCATGTTGCCCCAGCTTGGCGTCGGCGGTTGGGCGCCCAGGCCCAGGAAGGACAGCGCCGTTTCCAGGCGGATCGCGGTGGCGACCCACAGCGATAGGGCGACAACCAGCGGGCCGGCGATGTTGGGCAGCACGTGGCGGAGCATGATCGACAGGGTGCCACGCCCGGCGGCGATGGACGCGTCGACAAACGGCTCCCGCCGCAACACCTGCGTGGCGGAGCGCGACAGGCGGACGAAGCGCGGGAACAGCGCCACGGCGATGGCGATGACGGCGGTCTGGAAACTGGGGCCGAGGGCGGCGGCGATCATCACGCCCAGCAGCAGCGACGGGAACGACATCAGCAGATCGGAGAAGCGGGAGATCAGCCGGTCCACCCAGCCGCCGAAATAGCCGGCGATCATGCCCGCCCAGACGCCGAACAGCGCCGACAGGATGGGCGCGCAGATGCCGATGGACAGCGACACGCGGCCGCCGATCAGCACGCGAGAGAACACATCGCGGCCGAACGCGTCGGTGCCGAACCAGTTGACCCCGGACGGGCCTTGGTTGGCGGTCGCGAAACTCTGTTCCAGCGGATCGAACGGCACGATCCAGGGGGAGATCAGGGCCACAAACATCAACAGGCAGCACAGGCCGGCGCCCATGGCGGTCAGCTTGTTGTCCGCCATGTAGGTCATGACCGCGGAACCGCGGGTTGGGGCGATGGCCATGTCGCTCATCTCAAGGGGCTCATCGTAACGCGATCCGCGGGTCGATGGCGGCGCATAGCAGGTCGGTCAGCAGGTTCACGCAGACCACGAAGAAGGCGAAGACCACCAGGCCGGCCTGCACGACGGTGTAGTCTCGCGCGGACACGCCGCTGATCAGCATGGTGCCGAGGCCGGGGCGGGAGAACACCAGTTCCACCGTGATGGTGCCGGACAGGGTGGTCAGCAGGTAGATGCCGAGGCCCGTGGTGACCGGGATCAGCGCGTTGCGCAGGGCGTGCTTGAAGATGACCCAGCGCTCCGGCACGCCCTTGCCGCGGGCGGTGCGGACATAGTCGCGGCGGAGCACTTCCAGCAGGGAAGATCGGGTCAGGCGCATGACGAAGGCCGCCATGACGACGCCCAGGGTGATGGCCGGCAGCACCAGATGATGGGCCTGGTCAACGAACCCTTTGCCCGCGCCCAGCATCGGGAACCAGTCCAGATGCAGCGAGAACACGATGATCAGGAGCACCCCAAAATAGAATTCCGGCAGGGAAAAGCCGATCAGCGCGAACACCCGGCCCAGCCCGTCCAGCTTGCCGTTGCGGTGCACCGCGGTCATCGCGCCGAACGGAATGCCGACGATGATGCCGATGGCCGTCGCGGTCAGCCCCAGTACGATCGTGTGGGGCAGCGCCTGTGCCAGCAACCCGTTGACCGAGGTGTTGTTGTTCATCGAGACGCCGAAATCGGCGGTCAGCGCCTGGCCGATGAAACTGAAATACTGGACATAGAGCGGCCGGTTGAGGCCCAGCTTCTCGCGGAACGCCTCGATCGCTTCGGGGGCCGCGAAATCGCCCAGGGCCGCGACCGCCGGGTCGCCCGGCATGATTCGCAGTGCGAAGAACACCAGGGTCAGCACCATGAGGACGGTCGGAATGACTTCCAGGATGCGGCGGAGGATGTATCCGGCCATGGGTGGTCAGTCGGTTGCCGAGGATGGCGGGGTTTGGCGGGCGGGCAACGCGTGCGCGTCATGGCCGGCGAAGGCCGGCCATCCACGACTTTCCCCGTGCAGACCGCGCAAGCCGTGGATGGCGGGCCTTCGCCCGCCATGAGTGCGTCCGTGAGGACGCTTTGTCAGCGGGGTGCAAGTCCCCGTCTGGGTTGGTCGCAACCCAGCAATCGAAGGTAACTGCGTTGCCGCGAGGTGGCGTGGGGAGCAACCGGAGGTGAACCTTCAGTCCGTAGGATAAC
>CAMATI010000408.1 GCA_945861095.1 Asaia bogorensis
CCCGGCCACCCGCGCTTCGACGGCGGTGGGTGGGTGGCCGGGTCAAGCCCGGCCATGACGGTGGGGGAGGTGCGCTCCCCCCCGCCCGATCCACCAAAAGCTCCGGGCATGGCGGTGGGATAAGGGCGCCCAACAACCGATCATTCACCAGGACGGTGACTATCACACGCGGCATGCGGCGTTCTCCACCATCCAGGCGCAGAGCCGGGGAAAATCGATCCCCAGATGCGCCGCCTGTTCCGGCAGCAGGGATGTCGGCGTCAGCCCGGGCTGGGTGTTGATCTCCAGCAGCACCAGCCGGCCCGGCTCCCCCGCGGTATCGTCGTAGCGGAAATCGCACCGGCTGGCGCCGCGACAGCCCAGCGCGCGATGTGCCGCCAACGCGATCTCCAGCGCCCGCGCATAGATGTCCGGATGCACCGGCGCGGGAATGATGTGGCGCGATCCGCCCTGCGCATATTTCGACTCGTAGTCGTAGAATGTCCCCGCATCGGCGAGGATCTCCGTCACCGCCAGCGCCCGCTCGCCCATCACGCCCACGGTCAGTTCGCGGCCGGGGATGAACTCCTCCACCAGCGGGTCGCCGCCGAAGCGCCACGCCCGCGCCACGGCGGCTCGGCGGTTGTCGCCAGCCCGGATGATCTCCACCCCGACCGAGGAGCCTTCGCAGACCGGCTTCACCACATAGGGCAGCGGCATCGGGTCGGCGGCGGCCAGTTCGTCCACTCCGACCAGGCGGCCCGGCGCGACAGGCAGGCCGGCGGCGGCGAACATCGCCTTGGCGGCGACCTTGTCCATCGCCATCGCGGACGCGCGAACGCCAGAATGGGTGTAGGGAATGTTCAGCCAATCCAGCACGCCCTGGATGGACCCGTCTTCCCCGAACCGGCCATGCAACGCGTTGAACACCGCGTCGGGAGGCGGGGTCAGGGCCTTCAGGACGGCGCCCAGATCCGCGGTCACGTCGATGGGCGTGACCTCGAAACCCGCTTCGCGCAGCCCGGCGAGCACCTGCGTGCCGGTGGCCAGGCTGACCTCGCGTTCGGCGGAAATGCCGCCATACAGGACCGCGACCCGCTTCATGACCGTGCCTCCCGCGCGCAATGGGTTCGCTTTCCCGAGGGCATTTCGATTGGCTTTCCCAGGGGCACCTCGGTGGGCACCTCGGTGGGCACTTCGGTGGGCTCTTCGGTGGGCATTTCGGGGGGCACCCCGGGTGTCGCCGCCCGCAAGGCCGCATTGCCACGAATGCCGATGCGGCGGATTTCCCAGTGCAGGGAGACGCCGGTCGCGGCTTCCACCCGGCGGCGGACCTCCTCGCCCAGACCCTCGATATCGGCGGCGGTTGCCTCGCCGGTGTTGATCAGGAAATTGCAGTGCTTCTCACTGACCTGCGCGCCGCCTGACCGCAGACCACGGCAGCCGGCGGCGTCGATCAGCTCCCACGCCTTCATCTCGTCGGGGTTGCGGAAGGTGGACCCGCCGGTGCGCGTGCGGACCGGCTGGGACGCATCCCGCAGCGCGCGGATTTCCGCCATGCGGGCAGCGATGACCGGGCCGGCACCTGAGGTTGCCCGCAAACGAGCCCGCACCACCACGGATTCCGGCGGCAGCTTGGCGTGACGATAGGAAAACGCCAATTCCCGCCCGGTGACGCGCAGGCGGTCTCCGTCGCGGGTGACGATCTCGGCCCAGTCGAGGACTTCGGCGATCTCACCGCCATAGGCGCCGGCATTCATCGCGACCCCACCGCCGATCGAGCCCGGGATGCCGCACAGGAACTCCAGGCCGGTCAGCCCGCCGGCGGCGGCATGTTCCGCGACCGTCACATCCAGCGCCGCCGCGCCCGCGACCACCCCATCCTGTTCGGCCGCGATCGCTGAAAACCCGCGCGCCAGACGGATGGTGACGCCCGGGATGCCGCCGTCGCGGACGATCACGTTGGAACATGCGCCCAGCACATGGACCGGAATGTCGCGGGGGAGGGCGTGCAGGAACTGCGCGAGGTCGGCCGCATCCGCCGGCCGCACCAGGGCCTCGGCCCTGCCGCCAGCGCGAAACCAGGTGAAGGGCGCCAATGGGGCGTCCGCTACGATACGCCCGCGCAGCCCGGGCAGCGTTTCGACCAGCGGCGGCGCGAATTCGCCCGCTAGGTATTTGTCCGTTGGGGTCATCATGTTGGCGCGACCCATGGTGGTGCGTCCATCATGTGGCGCCGCCAGCCACGCGCTTGACGCCGCCGGTTTGCAGCTCGGTCAGTTCCGCCGGCAGGGTGGCGGCCCATTGAGTGATGGACCCGGCCCCCAGGCAGATCACGAAATCGCCAGGACGGGCGATGGCGTGCACCATCTCCGCCAGCCGCCCAGGGCTGGGCAGCGGCACCACGCTGCGATGGCCGCGCGCGCGCAGCCCATCCACCAGGGCATCGCGGTTGATGCCGGGGATCTGCGCTTCTCCCGCGGCGTAGACATCGGCGACGATGACAGTGCCGGCATCGTTCATGCAGGTGCAGAAATCGTTGAACAACGTATGCAGCCGCGAGTAGCGGTGCGGCTGCACCACGGCCACCACATCGCGCGCGCCGGCCTGGCGCGCCGCCTTCAGCACGGCGGCGATTTCCACCGGATGGTGGCCGTAATCGTCGATGACGGTGATGCCGCCGGCTTCCCCCGTCTTGGTGAAGCGGCGTTTGACGCCTTTGAAGCTCAGGAAGGCGCTGCGCAGGGTGGCGTCGTCGATCTCCATCTCGATGCCCACGGCGATCGCCGCCAGGGCGTTCTGCACATTGTGCTGGCCCAGCATCGGCAGGCGGAAGGGGCCCATGCGGCGGGGCCGGTTGCGCAGACGGTCGGTGACGGTGACCTCGAAGGTCGAGCCCAGCTTGTCGGGGACGAGGCGTTCGGCGCGCACGTCGGCCTGGGGCGAAAATCCATAGGTGATGATGCGATGATCCGACAGGCGCGGGATCATCTGCTGCACCGCCGGATGGTCGATGCACAGCACGGCGAACCCATAGAACGGCACGTTGGCAACGAACTGGTCGTAGCCGGCGACCATCGCCTCGGCCGTGCCCCAGTGGTCCAGATGCTCGGGGTCCATGTTGGTGACGACGGCGATCACCGCGGGCAGGCGCAGGAAGGAACCGTCGCTTTCGTCGGCCTCCACCACCATCCACTCGCCGGCGCCGAGGCGGGTGTTGGTGCCATAGGCGTTGATGATGCCGCCGTTGATGACGGTCGGGTCCAGATGCGCGGCTTCCAGGACGGTGGCGATCAGGCTGGTGGTGGTGGTCTTGCCATGGGTGCCGCCGACCGCGACCGACCATTTCAGCCGCATCAGTTCGGCCAGCATTTCCGCTCGGCGCACGACCGGGATCAGACGGGTGCGGGCGGCCGCGACCTCCGGGTTGTCGCGCTTGACGGCGGTGGAGACCACGACCACCTGGGCACCGCCGATATTGGCCGCGTCATGGCCGATGACGACCGAGATGCCGGCGGCGCGCAGGCGCTGGACATTGGTCGACTCGGAGATGTCGCTGCCCTGGACGACATAGCCCAGATTGTGCAGCACCTCGGCGATGCCGGACATGCCGATGCCGCCGATGCCGACGAAATGGATGGTGCCGATGGAAAGCGGTAGCGCCCTCATGACCGGGCCTCCTGGTGCATGCGGGATTCAACGAGATCGGCCAGATGGGCGGCGGCTTTTGCTTGAGCCATGCCGCGCGCGGCGACGGCGGCCTGGGTCAGGCCGGTGGCATCGGCGAGCAGGGTGGTCAGACGGTCTGCCAGGGCACGAGGGGTCAGGTCGGATTGCCGGATCACGACGGCACCGCCCGCCTCGGCCAGGGCGCGCGCGTTGGCGGATTGATGGTCGTCTATCGCGCCGGGCAGCGGGACCAGGATGGACGGGCGGCCGACGACGGCCAGCTCCGCCACCGTGGAGGCGCCGGCCCGCGCGATGACCAGATGCGCGTTCAGCAGGCGGTCGGCGACATCGGGGAAGAAGGCGGCGAGGTCGGCGGCGATTCCGGCCTGGGTGTAGGCCGCCCGCACGCGGTCCAGGTCTTCCGGCCGGCATTGCTGCACGACCGCCAGGCGCGCGCGCAACGGCGCCGCCAGCAGGGCCAGGGCGTCGGGGACGATGTCGCTGAACACCCGGGCGCCGAGGGAGCCGCCCAGGATCAGCAGGCGGATGGCTTGTCCTGGTGCCTGGTAAGCGGCGTGGGCAAGGGCGGCGATGGCGGGACGCACCGGATTGCCGGTCACGACCGTTCGGGTGCCGGAAGGCACGCGCTGGGTGGCGGCGAAGCTCAGGGCCAGGCTGTCGGTTCGGCCGCACAGGAAGCGGTTGGCGCGTCCCAGCACGGCGTTCTGCTCATGCAGGACGATGGCCGAGCGTCGGCGCAACAGGCGGGAGGCGAGCACCGGGGCGACGCTGGGATAGCCGCCGAAGCCGACGACGGCGCTGGCGTTCAGTTCCGCCAAGATGGCGCGTGCCTGGGCGATGCCGGCCGCCATGGACAACACCGCCTTGCCCGCCCGGACCACGCCGCGCCCGGCGATCCCAGCGCCTTTCAGCACATGCAGCTCCCGTTGCGCGAAAACCGGACTGTTGGCCGCACCAGAGCGGGCATCGGTCATCAGCACGACCCGCTGGCCGCGCGCGATGAGTTCGGCCGCGAGTGCTTCGGCGGGGAAGAAATGCCCCCCGGTGCCGCCCGCCGCGATCACGATCGGCCGTGCCGCTGGGCCTCTCATGCTGGGCACCTGGGTTGGGGGGTGGGGTGTTCAAACGGCATGGCGGCTGGTGATGAAGTTCTCCCCCTCCCCTTGCGGGCTTGGGCCGCGAAGCGGACCGAGGTTGGGGGGAGGGGATTCAAGCACCATCCGTGGGGGTTACCCCTC
>CAMATI010000409.1 GCA_945861095.1 Asaia bogorensis
TGCGAGTGGGGCGCCGAGACCTATGCCGCCTTCCGCTCTGTCGTCAGCACGGCGAAAGCCAATCGCGCTTCGGTGTTGGACACCATTCGCTTCGTGCTCGCGGTCAAACTACCCGCCGAGCCGATCGCAGGGGTGGGGTGAGCAATTACGGATTTTCCTGGTTATTTAGTTGGTGTCGAATATCTCAACGGATCAGCGACTCCCAGCATTACGCACATAATGGGTTACGAGGGATCTGTGACGCCTGCACCTGAAGTGGTTTTCCAAAATTTTAACTATCGAACCCAACCTAATCTCCCAAACAGTCGGGAGTGCCGGAAGCCGCCCGACAACGGAGCACTCGATACTCTTGCTAAGCAGATCGGGGGCCGGCTGCGGGAAGCCGGGGGACAATCGACACCGAAATACACGCATTTGCTTTTCATGGTTATGGGCTGGAACACCGATCAAGCGGAGTCGGTCCGGAATTTCAATCAATTGGCCACTAATATATTACGTACGAACAAAGGTGATGAACGATTCCGCCCTCTTCTGATCGGAGTATCGTGGCCCTCAATGTGGAAGCTAGGCAGTTGGTGGTTCCTACCTGATGCCGCCGTGAGTTCAAGTAGCTTCTGGGCAAAGAAGGATCAGGCCGATCAACTGGGCCGTCGGATACTGGCGCCCTTATTAATCAAAGCAGTTCTGCAAGCCCGATCGGAAACGCGTACGAATATTCCAGTTGTCATGATTGGGCACAGCTTCGGGGCTCGGGCACTCTCAGCCATGTTCAGGCCTTGGCAATCTGTGTTCAGAGACATTACGCCCTGGGATTGGGATTCCTGCTACGAACCGGAACCAAGCGAGGCATGGTCATTCACAAGTGCCGACCGACTTGTCCTTCTTCAGGGAGCAGTCGATATCGCCGATGTGTTGGGAAAAGAGAGTCTCCTACCGTCCCTCCTACGGCCCGGATCCCTAACCGCCACCATGACGGCATCGCAGTTCGATTCCGCAGTGCCGACGGCGTTCTGGGCCAATTATATCGGAAACATAGAAACTTTTAGACGAGCGTGCGGACCCGGTGCCCCAGCGTCTTCGGAATACGACATCAGTTCCATCAGTTGCGGCGAGGCCGTCGGTAGCCAGAAATGTCTTAACGACGCAGACGAGATAGCCATAGACCCTAACCGCGTCCGCGATAGACGAACCATATATTATCAGAACGCTTCGCGATTGATCAATTGCCGCACTCCGTTCGGTGGTGGAGGTGCTCACAGCGACGTTTTCCGAGCGGAAACTGGTATCTTCCTGTGGAATGAAATCCACGCTCCGTCCAGACCTGTCATGAGCGAGTCTGGCACATAACTACCCGCAGGACATGCGGTCGTTCGTTTCTGAGATTATAAATAGATGGCAACTCGTGATCACAGGAGTTCTCACTAACCCATCTTATTCACAGGGTTGCCGAATAGCCGCATTCTACCCCGATTTTTCAATGCATGAGCCCGATATGGCCCGTGGCAAAAAATGCCGCCGCCAGAAACGTCGAACCCACTGATCATCCTGGCTTCTCGGTAGTACCCCCGCATAGCTATGAATAAGATGGGCTCACTTCCCGCGCTTTCCTGCCGCGAGTGCCGACATGGGGATACCGCAGCATCTATACCATGGCAACTCAAAGCCTCAATCACCCCACCGCCCCAGTCCCCAACGCCTCCGCCCACCGCGGAAACCCGTTCTCCCGCGCCCGCCCCGCCGCCGCGTCCCAATCATAAGCAATCGCAAAAAATTCCGCCTCCCAACGCCGGTTCCGCCGCGTCAGCAAGGCATATCGCGCATGGGGTGACCGAGGCTCCATCTGCGACGCATGGGGCACATCCGCGAAAACCGGGCAGCCAACAGTGCCGGGGTTGACGATCAGGCATCCCCCCGGAAACTGCGTCACGCTCTGACGATGACTGTGTCCGCACAGCACGACCGCGCGCCTCACGGCGTCTCCCAGCCGTTCGGCCAGTAGCTTGCGCCCCACCGGGATCATCCGGTGATCATGGATTTCCTCGGTCAGGTAGGTGCTGTCGTCGGTCGGCGTGCCGTGCACCGCCAGAACATCGTCGTCCAGTTCCAAGGTGGGGGGCAGGGCATGCAGAGCCTCCCGGTCCTCTGGCCGTAGAGCCTCAAACGCAAACCGCCCGGCCGGAGGCAAACGGTCCGGCGCACGATCCACGATCCAGCGGTCATGGTTGCCGCGCACGGTCGGGAGGGATAGCGACGCCAGCAGGTCGAACGTCTCTTGCGGCCAGAGCGGGCCCGCCACGCAATCGCCCAAATTGACCGTTCCATCCGCACCGCGGGTCTTGATGTCCGCCAGAACGGCTTCAAGGGCTCGCAGATTACCGTGGATGTCGGAAATGACGGCAAGGCGCATCAGATGTCTCCGTCCGAGAGTCGTGAAAGACCGATCATCATAACCCAACCGGATCGGATCAGGATGGCGGCACTGCCGTCAATCCCGCAACCCCACACACCCCTCCCGCCCAAACAGCGCCGCCATCCCGCAGCCCGTCGCAAACACCGCCGCCGCATCATGCCCGATACCCTCCAACGGCAGCACCCGGTTATGCACCAAGTTCGGCCGCCGCACCTCCAGCATCAACATAAACTGCATCCCCCGCGCAAACCGATCCTCCCCCTGCGCCATCGCGGCACACGTCCGATCCAGGAACCGATGGTTCGGATCCCGGTCCGCCTCGCCCAGCAGATACACCACGTCTTTCGCGACATACCGCCGCTCCAACCCGCGGGTTTCACCGACATAGGGCGGGGCATGTCGGAATCCGTATTTCCACTGATCGACCTCGGGGCAGTCCGCACGCTCCACCGGCCGAGGCCGCTCCTCGCCAAACCACAGATACGACGACGGATTGGCAACAACATAGCGCACCGCGATCCGACGAGCCGCCAGTCCGGCCTCGCCCCGACCAACAACGGCGTAGCGCTGCACCACCTGAGCCCCGGCGGAATGGCCGGCAACCACCACATGGCGCAAGGCCGGGAACAGAACAGGGTCCGCCAGCCTCGCCAGCAGAGCGTCAAAGGCATCGAAGGACGACAAACCGACCGGCCCGCTCGCCGGATTGCCCGCCTTCCAGCCGTCCGTGTCCCAGCGGAGGAAATCCCCGGGCAGATGATGCGCCTCCGCATCCTGATCGGCCAGGAATTGCGGCGCGACCAGCAGGGTCGTCTCCACCGGCGCCTGCGCCGCGGCGCGAGCCTGTTCGGCCAACCGCAGATAGGCGTCGGCGTTGCGCAGGGTGCCATGCACCATGATCACGACCCGGGTGACGGAGGGCAAAGGCCGGCTCCAATCCGCCGAAAGCGCCACCGGCAGCGTGCCCCGGCCGGCGGCGGTCGATACGGTCAGGCGCCCTTCCGCGACCGCTCGCACCGGCTGCTGGTCCGCCGACTGCGCCCGCCCCGTCCCGATTCCGATCAGGCCGGCCGCAAAAAAAACCAACACCAAGCGAGCCACCATCATGGCCCCGACACGAACCCCACGCATGACCGCCCTTTCAGGGGGGGAAGTCACCCCCGCAATGAAGGCATCACCTTGTCACGGAACAAGGTCAGGCTGCTCGCCGTGTCGTCGTACGACATCGGGCCGAGCCGGAATTGCATGATCAGGCCGCCGACGCCGGTATGGCCGACCGCGGCGAGTTTCTCCGCCACGGTTGCCGGCGATCCATACACCAGGGAATGCTCCACGACCGTCCGCGCCGCGGGAGCAGACCCCGGGGCCGGCATCGGCACAATGGAAACGCCCTGTTCGGCGTAGACCTTGTTGCGCATGGCAACGCGCAGTTCCTGCATCGCATGGAAGGCGGGCACGGCGATGCGTTCGGCCTCGGCGTCGGTTTCCGCGACGAAGACGTTGCGCCAGACCCAGCATTCCTCGACGTTGCGAGCGATCGCGGCTTCGTCCATGCCGATCTCTCGCAGGGTGCGGCGATACAGATCCATCCGCTGGGCCGTGACCTCATTCGTCTGGATGTTCATCATGAACGGGCGGCCTTGGCGGGCGACGTCCAGCATGCCGTGCTCGGTGGCGGCGGCGCGCAGGACGTAGGGATGGGGTTTGGTGAGCGGGACGGGGCGCAGTTCCGGCACTTTCAGGTCCCAGAATTTGCCGTGATGCTCGAACGGCCCGCCCTGCCAGGCGCGCAGCATGATGGTCTCGGCTTCTTCCAGCCGAGCCTGGGCTTCGGTGTGGTCGATGCCGAAGCCTTGGTAGTCGTAGATGTTATAGGCCGTGCCGCGCCCAAGACCGACGATCAGGCGGCCCTTGCTCAGATGATCGATCACCGCCATCTGCTCGGCGAAGCGGATGGGATGGTGCAGGGCGGTCTGTGCCACGGCAAAGCCGATCTGGGCGTGTTTCGTGGCGGTGGCCAGCGCGGCGGCGAAACTGACCGGATCCGCATAGGCGCAGATGCCGTCGAAATGGTGCTCGGCCAGCCAGATCACGTCGTAGCCCAACTGATCCGTCAGGATGGCTTCCTGGAGCGTCTCATCGATGATCCGCCCGTCATCGTCGGGAGAGCGGCTTTCGGGAAACAGGAAGTTGGAGAATTTCACGGCGCGCTCCCCCCGGTGATCGGCATGGCTGGCGCAGGATTGTCCGGTTCGGCGTTGACGGCAATGGGGCTGCCTCATACGTGGTGGGCGGGCGGAAGGTCGCATCGACCGACCTGGGGATTCGGCCTAGCAGCCTGTCGGACTCGGGATTTTCGATCAATAACGACGGCTGTTCGGCTGCGCCGGCGCGGTCATCAGACCGCCGGCGGCGCCCCGATCACGTCCTGACTGGCTTCATATCGGCCCGGAGGTGGCGTCACGGCCGACCCATCT
>CAMATI010000410.1 GCA_945861095.1 Asaia bogorensis
CGATGGCCGCGCTGGTGCTGGGTGCCGCGACCACCCACCCGGTGCGGGTCGATGACGCGGGCTTTATCGACACCAGCTTCCCCGGCTTCGTCAGCCTGATGAACGCGGCCGGCGCCAGCCTGCAACCGGCATGACGGGCGCCGACGGCACCATGCCAGCCACCACCACTACGTCCACCACCACTACGTCCACCACCACTACGTCCACCACCGGCACCACCGCGGCTGGGCCGGTGATCGCCATCGACGGCCCCGCCGCGGCGGGAAAGGGCACCCTCGCCCGCCGCCTCGCCCGGGCGCTCGGCCTGCCCTATCTGGACACCGGCCTGTTGTATCGGGCGGTCGGACGGCGCGTGCTGGACAGCGGCGGCGATCCCGCCGACCCGGTGACGGCCGAGGCCGCGGCGCGGAGCCTGGCGCCATCCGACCTGGATCGGGCCGATCTGCGCGGGCCGGCGGCGGACGCGGCTGCCTCCGCCGTAGCGGCCGTCCCGGGCGTGCGTTCGGCGCTGCTCGCGTTCCAGAGAGACTTTGCCGAACAGCGTGGCGCGGTGCTGGATGGGCGCGATATCGGCACCGCCATCTTCCCCGATGCCCCGGTTAAACTGTTCGTCACCGCCAGCCCGACCGAACGCGCCCAACGGCGCTGGCAGGAATTGCGCGACCGGGGAGACGACGCCGAACTCGCCCACGTCGAAGCGGATATGCGCGCCCGCGACGAACGGGATACGGCGCGTTCGGTCGCGCCGCTGCGGCCGGCGGACGATGCGGTGGTTCTGGATACGACCGATCTGAGCGCGGACGACGCCTACGCCGCCGCCCTGCGCGCGGTGTTTGACAGGCTGCCAGCCCTGGCGCCGCAATATTGCTGAACTCCGATGCCGCCTGATACCCCGGCCGCATCGACCTGGACGCATGACAGCCCAAACCGCGCCTATATCCCGGCGGTGGACCATCTGCGTGCCGGGTTCGCGATGCTGATCCTGCTGTATCACGGCTGGCATGTGCTTTGGTACCGGATGACCTTCGGCCAGCCGTTCCAGGCCCAGCCCTGGCCGATCGTCGAGAACCCGTTGCTGGCGTTCATCCTGGAAGGCCACACCGCGGTCGGGGCCTTCATGGTGCTCAGCGGGTTCATCTTCGTGCACGGCACGCAAAACACCCATATCGCGTATTGGCCATTCCTGCGGAACCGGCTGTTGCGCATCTACCCCATGTATTTGGTGGTTCTGGTTCTGGGCGCGTCACTGACTCCGCAACTGGACCTGGCCGGCGGGATCCTGCGCTATGTCCTGCCGACGGCGAATTACGGGCCGGTCCTGTTCGGCGTCGCGCCGGTCATGGCCTGGGCGGTCGCGGTCGAGTTCCAGTTCTATCTGGTCTTCCCCCTGCTGCACACATTGATGCGCCGGCATGGCGGCGGCCTGCTGATGCGCATGCTCCTGCTGGCGGTGATCCTGCGCCTGCTGCTGGCGCTGGGCGGGCAGGACGTCACCTTGCTGTCCTATCTGACCATCGCCGGGCGGATCGACCAGTTCCTGCTGGGCATGGCGGCCGGATACTGGCTGCCCTGGCTGACCCACCGAATGAGCCACTTACGATGGCATGTGCTGCCCGCCGCTCTGCTGATCCTCGTCGGGTCCTATGCGTTCCACCGCGCCGGCGGCTGGCCGAACACCGCCTGGTGGAGAGCGCTATGGCCCACCGCCGAAGGGGCCGCCTGGTCATGGTTCATCGTCGCCTACGTGGCGTTCGGACCGTCCGTGCCCGCCCTTCTGTCCCGGGCGCTGTGCTGGGTCGGGCAGATCAGTTTCTCGCTGTACTTGCTGCATATGCTGGTGATCGAGGCGATCGCGGTGCGCCAATGGATGCCGCCGATAACCAACAACGCCTATGTCGACGCGCTGCTGGTCACGATCGTGATCGTGGTTCCAGTGTCTCTCGCGCTGGCGGCCTTCGCCTATCGGGTTATCGAGGTCCCGTTCCTGGGGTTGCGCCGGCGCTACACGGGGGGCAACGCGGCGGGAGCGAGCGGGTGATCGCTGCGATCGGATGAGGCTGGAGAATATTCTCCCCCTACCCTTGTGGGCTTGGGCCGCGAAGCGGACCAAGGTTGGGGGGAGGGGTGAAACGGCACGGTCTCTGCGATTCTACCCCTCCCCCCAACCTTGGTCCGCTTCGCGGCCCAAGCCCACAAGGGTAGGGGGAGAATATTCTCTTTTTGCCTTCGGGGGACTGGGATCAGCCGAGCGTCACCTCCCGCCCCGTATCGGACGCCAACTTGATGGCATCGATCAGGCGGTGCAGTTCGACGGCTGTTTCAAACGTCGGCTGCTCGGCCGCACCGCCGTTGATGGCACGCGAAAACACCGCATACATCTGGCCGACATTGAACGCCTCATCGGATGGCGTGCCAGGCGCGGCGACGGTGAAACGGTCCGGCACCGGCAGCGCTTCCAGCGAGTTCCCCGCCTTCGCCCCATGCAGGACCACGGCGCTCAACTGCGGCGAATCCTCGCCCGAGGCGACCAGGGTGCCCTCCCGGCCATAAATCTCCATCCGGTAGCCGCTGCCGGCATAGGGGATGTTGGAAACATGCGACGACATCACCGCGCCGTTCGTCAGGTGGCCACTGACCAGGATGTTGTCCGGGGAGGTCACGTCGACCCAGGTGTTGGTGCCGGTATCGAGCCACTGCTTCGCCTGTGTCGTCACCACGGCGGAAAGACGGGCAATCTCGCCAACGACGAAGCGCATCGCATCCAAGGTATGGCCGTTGGCGATGGTCAGCGTGTTGGCACCCAGCGACGCATCGCGCTGCCAGGTCCGGTGCGACGGACGGGTCAGCACGCCCTCACGCATCAGGCCGACCCGCACCGCCATGATTTCGCCGACATAACCCGCCGCGACCAGTTCCTTCATATACATGATCGTCGGATTGACCCGGGCCTGCAGCCCGATGGCGGTGACCCGCTTGTTGGCCTTGGCCAGTGCGGTGAGTTCAACCGCCTCCGCGGTGGTGCGGCCGAGTGGCCATTCGCAATAGACGTGCTTGTTGGATTCCAAGGCAGCTTTGGTGGGGCCGTAATGGCTCGGCACCCGCACGACGACGGCCACGGCGTCGATTTCGGGCGAGGCGATCATCTTGTTGTAGTCGTCGAAGGCCAGGCGAGCGCCATAGGCCAGACGAGCCGCCTCGGCGCTGGCGGCCTTGGTGGTGCAGACGGCGGTCAGGTCCATATCCGGACTGGGTCGCAGCGCCGGCAGGTGGGACCGCGATGACCAGGTGCCGCTGACGCTGGCGCCGATCAGGCCCAGGCGGATCTTGTTCGTCATGTGGTTTCCCCTCAGATGCCTTGTTGGACGCGCGGGAAGACTTCCTTCGCGAGCATGTCAATGGTCTCGATGGCGAGGCTTTCCGGCATGCCGGCCCATTCGGTGCTCATGACCAGATGGTTGACGCCGAGGCGCCGGTGCAGTGCCACGATCTGGTCCGCCACTTCGTCGGGGGACCCGATCAGGAAGCGGTCGGCCATCAGCGCCTCGAACTCTTGGCCGAGGCCGTTGTCGTCGTCGGGCAGTTCCTGTTGCCAGGAATGGTAAGCCGCGTATTTCGCGCCCAGATAGGGGGCACACAGGCGGATGGCGTCTTCGCGGGTCTTGGCGACGAAGACTTCCCGCCGCATCGGCAATTCGGTGGGGAAGGGTTTTCCGGCAGTGTCCAGCGCGCGCCTATACATCTGCAACTGGCGCTCGACCGTGCTGATTTCCGCCGCCGGGCCGATATACCAGCAATCCCCCAGGCGCGCGGCGCGTTCGACGGCGGGATCGGCATTGGCGCCGACCCAAATCGGCGGGTGCGGACGCTGCAACGGCTTCGGCATGCAGGACGCCTCGTCGAGTTCGAAATACGGCGTCTTCATGCTGACCTTTTCTTCGGTCCACAGCCGCTTGATGGCCACCAGATTGGCCTCGAACCGGCGGGCGCGCTGGTTGCGGGGCACGCCGAACGCCTTGAACTCCACATCGCGGTAGCCCAGGCCGACGCCCAGGATGATCTTGCCGCCGCAGATCACATCGAGCGTGGCGAATTCCTCGGCCACATGCAGCGGCGACATCAGCGGCAGCAGCAGCACCCCGGCGTTGAGACGCAGATTCGGCGCTTCGGCGGCGAACCGGGCGAGCATGGGCACCAGTTGCAGCATCTGGAACGGGTGCGCGCTGTAATGGGCGGTCTTGGTGACGCTATCGAACCCAAGCCGGTCGGCGAGACGGACGAAGGCGAGGGTTTCCTGGAAGCGGCGGGAGATATCTTCGTCGGCTTCCGCCTGTCCGCGGACTACCAGTCCGAATTGGAAACGGTTTGTCATGCTGGGTGCTCCGGTCGCGGCCTGGGGCGCGCAGCCAAGCTGGACATAGCTGCGGTGTAAAGGGGGGCTACGGTGTAAAGGGGGGCTGCGGTGTAAAGGGGGGCTGCGATGCAAAGGGGCGGCGCGCACCGATCCCATCCGCGCCGGACAGACATCGGGGCGCTACCGCGGCTCGACGCGGCCAGGCCGGCCGATTACGAAATCGTGATCCCGCTATCCACCGGATAGATATGCCCGGTGACCTTCCGTGATTCCTCCGAACCCAGAAATACCGCCATGTTGGCAATGTCCTCGGGTTCGATCACGCCCAGCAGTTGGGACTCGGTCATCTTGACGATGCGCGGCACACCGGATTGCAAACGCCCGCGCACCCGGTCCGTCATGGTGGCGGCCGGCGCGATGGCATTGACCCGCACGTTCTGCGGCGCGAATTCCACCGCCATCGACCGGGTCATCGCGGCGATCCCGCCCTTTGCGGCCGTGTAACAGTCTCGCCCGGCGATGCCCAT
>CAMATI010000411.1 GCA_945861095.1 Asaia bogorensis
CCGAACAGTTTCACCAGCAGAGCTTCAAGCTCTGGACGGCTTAGCGCGGAAACGGGCGGTGGCGATGGCACATGACGTATAGACTCGGTCGCGCCGAATCGCGGCAAGAAAATAATGCGCGGCCGCCCACGGTTTTGCCCCTCTTACAGGGCAGCCCGTGGGAAAAAAGCTTGGCCTTCGACATGATCGCGCAGGCGGCCGGCGGCACGATCAGCGTCACCGGTGAAAAGGGGCGGCGTCCGGTCAAGCCCGGGCTGTCGCTGGGCGATACCGGCACGGGCATGACGATGGCGATCAGTATCCTGGCGGCGCTGCGCAAGCGCGACAAGACGGGGGAGGGGCATCGGCTGCAGGTCGCCATGCAGGATGCCATGCTGCACTACATGCGCACCAATTTCTCCACCCAGGCGCGCACCGGCAAGGCGGTTGAGCGTAACGGGGGAAGTCCTGGCGGCAACAATGCACCGTCCGGTCTGTTCCCCTGTGCGCCCGGTGGCATGAACGACTGGGTCTATATCATGACCAGCCGAGCCAATCCGGAGCATTGGGTTAGGTTGTGCAAGGCGATGGGGCGGGAGGAGATCACTGACGATCCTCGGTTTCGCACGCCGGCCGATCGAGCGAAGAACGAAGCGGCCCTGAAAGAGATCATTACGGAATGGACCACGGGCCGGACGAAGCAGGAGGCAATGGCGCGGATCAGCGGTGTCAGCGTGCCGGCGGGCGCGGTGTTCGACACGATGGAGTTGCAGAACGACCCGAGCTTCGTCGAACGCGGGATCATGCAGACGATGCAGCATCCAACCCATGGTCCGTTCAAGATGCCGGCCTGGCCTGTTCAGGTGGATGGCAAGTCGCCCAAGGTCGAAGCATCGCCCATGCTTGGCCAGCACACCGCCGATGTCCTGACCGGCTGGCTCGGCCTGAGTGCGGCCGATGTGGAGAAGTTAAAGGCCGACGGCATCGTCTGAACGGGAGGGGGGCGGCGTTATGGGGCCGCCCCCCTCGTTCATTTCTGAATGCGAACGGGGGATCCGTGGTTCCGACCCTGCCAGGCCTGCCTGGGTTTGCCAAGCGACCCAGCCTGGATCGTGGTCCCGTCATCTGATGGGACCGAGCACGGCCGGGATACCAGGTTGGTTCGGCGATTTTACCGCGGACAGCAGGCTACCTGATCCCTAACCCCGCAACCAAACCAATCACCCCATCTGGCGTTCCGGCAACCGCGTCAGCCCCGGCGGCGGACAATTCCTCGGCCCCGCCATAGCCCCACAGCACGCCGATCGAGCGCAGCCCATTGGCCTTTGCCGCATGGATGTCGTGCAACCGGTCGCCCACCATCACCGGGCCTCCGGCGGGAAGGGATTCGGCGGTCATGATATGGGCCAGGAGGTCTTGCTTGTCGTCCAACCCGCCGCCGGGCAGCGCGCCATAGACCCCACCGACAAATGCCCGCAGGTTCAGATGGTCGATCACCCGATCCGCGAAATCCCGCCGCTTCGACGTGGCAACGAACATCGCGGCGCCCGCATCGGCCAACCCGGCCAGCATGTCCAACACGCCCGGAAAGACCGAGCAATCGTAGATCCCGATCGCCGAATAGCGCGCCCGGTAGATTTCCACCGCCCGATCCACCCGATCGTCACCATACAGCGATAGCAACCGCTGTATGGACACCGCGATGGGCGGCCCGACCGCCCAGGTCAGGTCCGCGGCGGCTTCGGGATCGTGGCCCATCTCCCCCAGGGTAAACCGAAAACTCGCCGCGATTCCCGGGCGGGAATCCGACAAGGTGCCGTCCAGGTCGAGCAGAACCGTCGAAACAGACGCCATGCCGGATCAGGCCGCCTTGCCGAACAGACCACCCAGACGGGCGAGGCTCGCCAGATGGGCATCGGCGTCGCCATAGAGTTGATCGATCACCGTCATCCGCTTGAAGGAATGACCGACGGAATACTCCATCGTCATGCCGATCCCGCCATGGATCTGCACCGCTTCCTGTCCGATATGCCGCCCCGACTTGCCGATCTGGATTTTCGCGGCGGCAATGGCGCGTCTGCGCTCGATCGGATTTTCATCGGCGGCCATGACGGCGGCAAACATCGCCATGCTGCGCGCCTGCTCCAACGCCACCAGCATGTCCACCGATCGGTGCTGCAACACCTGGAACGACCCGATCGTGCGGCCGAACTGCTTGCGGGTCTTCATGTAGTCCAACGTCGTGTCGTGCATCACCTGCATGGTGCCGACGGCTTCGGCACAGAGCGCGGCGATGGCCTCATCGACCACGTGTTCGATGGCCGGCAACGCGTTCTCACTCAGCACGCCATCACCGCCGACCCGCACACCGGACAGGGTGATTTCCGCCGCCCGCAATCCATCCTGGGTCGGATAGCCGCGCCGGCTGAACCCGGGGCTCGCCGCATCCACAAGGAACAGGCCCACGCCGTCCCGGTCGCGTTGAGCGCCGGCAATCCGCGCCGTCACCAACACCTGATCGGCGCAATCGCCGTGCAGCACGACACTCTTGGCGCCGTCCAGCACATAGGACGAACCGTCCTTGCGTGCCGTGGTCGTAACATCGCCCAGATCGTAGCGGGAATGCCGTTCCACATGCGCAAACGCCAGTTTCAGCTTGCCCGATGTAATCCGCGGCACCAGCGCGCCGCGCAAGGCATCGCTGCCGGCGCGCCGCAGCAGCCCGCCGGCCAGGATCACGGTGGCGAAATACGGTTCCAGGATCAGGCCGCGGCCGAAAGCCTCCATCACGATCATGGTCTCAACCGGACCGCCGCCGAAGCCACCCAGGGTTTCCTCGAACGGCAGCCCCAGCAGGCCCATTTCGGCGTACTCGCCCCAGAGCTTCTCGCTCCAGCCGCTGGTTTCGGTTTGGTATTGCTTGCGTTGCGCGAACTGATACTTGTCGGCGATCAGGCGATCGACGCTGTCCTTCAGCAGGCGTTGTTCTTCAGTCAGATCGAAGTCCATGCGGAGTCCTCCCTCAGCCTGTCAGAGACCCAAGATCGCCTTGGAGATGATGTTCCGCTGGATCTCGTTCGACCCGCCATAGATCGACACCTTGCGGTAGTTGAAATACATCGGCGCCGCCTCACTTGCGTACTCCGGCCCGATCGGCGGCTCATTGCGGCCGTCGAAGTCGCGCTGGTACGGCATGGCGTAGGGGCCAACGACCTCCATCAGCAGTTCCGTCAATTGCTGCTGGATGACAGACCCTTTCAGCTTCAGGATCGATGACGCCGGATTCTGCTTGCCTTTCGCCATCTTCCGTTCATCGGCGACGACGCGAAGCTGGGTCATTTCCAGCGCCTTCAGCTCCACCTCGATGGATGCGAGCTTCTCCTGGAAGCGCTGATCCGCGATCAACGGGCGCCCGCCGGACATTTCCAGCGCCGCCAGCTCCTTGATGCGCGCGACCTTGGCCTTCGACATGCCGACGCGAGCGATGCCGGTGCGTTCGTTGCCCAGCAGGAACTTCGCGTAATCCCAGCCCTTGTTTTCCTGGCCCACCAGGTTTTCCGCCGGCACTTCGACATTGTCGAAGAACACCTCGTTCACCTCTCGGCCGCCATCAATGGTGATGATGGGGCGCACGGTGATCCCCGGCGTTTTCATGTCGATCAGCAGGAACGAAATTCCCTCCTGCTGCTTGGCGGCCGTGTCGGTGCGCACCAGGCAGAAGATCCAATCGCCATACTGGGCCAACGTGGTCCAGATTTTCTGGCCATTCACCACATACTTGTCGCCCTTGCGCTCCGCCCGCGTGCGCAGCGACGCCAGATCGGACCCGGAGCCGGGTTCGGAGAAGCCCTGGCACCAGAAGATTTCGGCGCTGGCGGTGGCGGGCAGGAAGCGCTGCTTCAGTTCGTCGCTGCCGAATTGCGCAATGACCGGCCCGACCATGGATACGTTGAAGGCGATCGGTGATGGCGCGTGCGCCAACTGCATCTCATCCTGATACAGATAGACCTGGACGGGCGACCAGTCCTTGCCGCCCCAGGCCACGGGCCAGTTCACCGTGGCCCAGCCGTGCTGGTTCATGATGCGTTGGCTGGTGACCATGTCGTCCTTGGTCAGGCCCTCCCCCTCGACCACCTTGGCGCGAATCGAGTCCGGTATCTGGGTGCGGAAGAAGCGGCGCGCTTCGTCGCGGAAGGCCAGTTCCTCATCGGTGAAACTCAGGTCCATGTCATGTCCTCCCGGGACTGAAACCCGGCGCCAAACGCGCCCAGGGTTGGTTTGGATCAGGCGCGCTTCAGCCGATCGGCGAATTGCTTGCGGAATTTCACCACTTTCGGCGCCACGACGACCTGACAGTAGCCGGTCCACGGGTTCAGCGCGAAATAGTCGTGATGCTCGGCTTCCGCCTCGTAGAACACCGGCGCGGGCGCCAATTCCGTCACCAGCTTGCCCGACCAGATTTTCGCGTCCGCGATCTCCTGCATCACCGCCTTCGCGGTCGCCGCCTGGGCGTCCGAATGGGTCAGGATGATCGAGCGGTACTGGGTTCCGACGTCGTTCCCCTGGCGATTGAGCGTCGTGGGGTCATGGATCGAGAAGAACACCCGCAGCAGGTCGGCATAGGACAGTTCGGCGTTGTCGAACTTGACCTGCACCACCTCCGCATGGCCGGTGGTGCCGCTGCAGACGGCCTTGTAGGTCGGGTTTGCGACCTGTCCGGCGGCATAGCCCGACATCACCCAACTGACCCCGCGCAGGTCCTTGAACACCGCTTCCAGGCACCAGAAGCAGCCGCCGCCGAGTGTCGCGGTTTCCTCGCTCATGTCCCAATCTCCTTTGCGTTTGGGCGATCATATAGCGAGTTTTGCCGGCGGTAACACCTGCCGGCG
>CAMATI010000412.1 GCA_945861095.1 Asaia bogorensis
CCGTCGCTCAGGCCGGGGATGACATGCTCCTGCGCATACATCGTCTTCACGGCTTCCAGGTCGTAGTTCGCGTAATTGACCAGGCAGGCGAAGATGAAGCCGCGGCCGTCATCGGCGATCAGCATGTCGTAGGCGACCTCTTCCGGCGTCTTGCCGGTGCGTTCGGCGATCGCTGTGATGCTGTCGTCGCGCGACGGCGTGTAGTTCAGCGGATCGCTGAAATGGAACATCCGCGCATAGCCGACCCGGCTGAGCAGGGACCAGGTGTTGAACTCGGTCGGGTCGTCGGCCAGGATTTTCGCCCTGACCTCCGGATCGCGCATCGCGGCCACGCGCTGGTCCAGCGGCAGGTCGGCGATCGCATGATAGGTCCGGGTCCCTGCAAAGGGGTTCTGGCTGCCGGTCAGGCCGAGCAAAGCACCGATCGGGCGGGGAGGAGCGACGCAGCGGACGGGCAAACCGTCAGCGGCGGCCTGGGCGGACAGCGACAGCAGGTCCTTCCATGCCTCGGTCCGGTCGTGGCGCTGGTTGAGGGAGAACACCAGCGGCCGGCCGCAGGCGTCCATGATCCGCCGCACCATGGCGAATTCGGTCGCCGGATCGGGGGTGTTCCAGTCGGAGGTCATCTCGATGAACCCCTTCCCCGCGTCCTTCAGCCCCATCGCAATGCCCATCAATTCCGCCTCCTGGGCGCGCAACGTGGGCGTGTTGTCGCCGGCCAGGGTCTTGTGGGCGATGGTACGAGAGGTCGAGAACCCGAACGCGCCGGCCCGCACGGCTTCGGCGGTGATTTCCCGCATGCGCTGGATGTCTTCCTGGTTGGCGTCTTCCAGGTTCATCGCGCGATCGCCCATCACATAGACCCGCATCGGGGCGTGTGGCAGCAGGGCGCAGAAATCGATGTCGTGCTTGCGGCGTTCCAGCGCGGTCAGATACTCGGAGAATGTCTCCCAGCTCCAATCCAGGCCTTCGTTCAGGCACGGGCCGGGCAGGTCTTCCACCCCTTCCATCAGGGCGACGACCGCATCCTGGGTGTCCTTGCGGACGGGCGCGAAGCCGACGCCGCAATTGCCCATCACCACGGTGGTGACGCCGTGCCAGGAGGACGGCGCGAGGTGGGAGTCCCACATCGCCTGGCCGTCGTAATGGGTGTGGATGTCGACGAAGCCCGGCGTCACGGACAGGCCGGCGGCGTCAATCTCCTCCGTACCGCTGCCGGAAACCGTGCCGACAGCGGCAATCTTGCCGTCCTTGACAGCAACGTCGCCGACATACGGCGTGCCGCCATTGCCATCCATGATGGTGCCGCCGCGTATGACGATGTCGTATTCGCTGGCCATGTCTTGGGTCCTCTTGACTGATTGGGGACAGTTTCGTCCTGGATGGGGTTGGAGGCAAGGGTGGCGGTGCTTGCCGCCGGCGAAGGACGCTTGGCATGCCAAGGCTCCGACAATGTCAGAACATTCGTACTAGAAAATTGACAAAACTGTCTGATCGGCCAATCTAACCGTCATGACCACCATCCTCGATCAATTGTCACCTGAGACAATCGGCGAGCGGCTGCGGGCCGCCCGTGACGAGGCCGGCGAAACCCAGGCCGCTGCCGCCACCGCCGCCGGCATCGCCCGGACGACGCTCGTCTCTATCGAGCAAGGTCAGCGCAAGGTGCGCCTGGACGAACTCCTGAAGCTCGTTCGGCATTATGGCACCACCGTCAACGCTCTGCTGCGGACCGAGGCCGCACATGGGGACCTGTTGCCCAAATTCCGGCAGCAGATGTCTATCAGCGCAAAGACGCCAATCGACACCGCCGCCGAACTCCTAAGCCATCTCGCCAAAGCAGAAACCGAGTTGGAGGCTCTGCTCGGCGTCCACCGGATCAGGAATTTTCCACAGCAACGCCCCATCCTACCGGGTGATGTGCGCGCGCAGGCCGAGCAGGATGCGGGGGAAGTGAGGGCGTGGTTGGGGCTGGGATCGGGTCCGATCATCGATCTGGTTCCGATCCTCGATTTTCAGATGGGCGTTCGGGTTTTCCTGCGGCCGCTGGATAGAAGCATCTCTGGCCTGTACGCGTATGATGAAGCGATCGGCGCCTGCGTGCTGATAAACGCCAACCATCCCCGCAGCCGACGCAACCACACGGCCGCGCACGAGCTGGGCCACCTCGTGACCAGCCGAGGCAATGCCGATGTGCTGCAGGATGGGTCTCCAGAGCAGGCCCGCGATGAGCGCTACGCAAACGCGTTCGCAGCCGCTTTCCTGATCCCGTCAAGGCCCATCATGCAGCGCTTCCACGAAATCACCGCGGGGTCGAAGCATTTCGCCCGTCGCCATGTCATCGTTCTGGCACACGCCTTCGCGGTTTCGCGGGAAGCGATGGTCCGGCGCCTGGAAGACCTAAAACTGGTGAAACCCGGCACCTGGGACTGGTTCCTGCAGCACGGCAACATCACGGACGCACAGGCGAAACAGGTTCTGGGTGAAGCGTCCTTCGCGGACGTCTACGAATCGCGGCCGATGCCGCCAACGTCGCTCCGGCTCAATCAACTGGCCGCCGATGTCTGGCACAGGGACCTGTTAAGCGAAGGCCAACTCGCTCGGCTTCTGCGGATCGACCGCGTGGCATTACGCGAAATCCTGGATGGGCTTGACGACGAGGTTGCGGAAACCGACCCGGTTCTGGCGCTCCATGGCTGAATCGACCGCGGTCGTCGCGGATGCCAGTGTGCTGATCAACCTGAACGCAACGGCGCGGGCTGCGGATATCCTTGCCGCATTGCCGTATCCGGTCCAGGTCACCGACATTGCGGCACAGGAACTGGCCGAGGACCGCCGTAGCGGCCGAAACGACCGCTCGGCATTGGAGGCTCTGGTAGGGCAAGGCCATCTGCATGTCGCGGCGTTGAGCTCGGCCGCGTTGTCGCTGTTCGAATCTTTGGTGGTTGGTGCGGCGGTCGACACGCTCGATGACGGTGAGGCGGCGACATTGGCCCATGCCGCCGACCAGGGCCGTGTCCCCGCATTGGACGACCGCAAGGGCCTCCGCCTGTGTGGCAGTCGGTTTCCGTTCCTGCGACCGGTGGCGACCGTCGACCTGTTTCGCGTGGAGTCGGTTGCTGTCGCCTTGGGCCGAGCCGGACTGGGTGACGCTGTCTTTCTTGCCTTGCGCGATGCCCGGATGCGGGTGATGCCCCATCATGTCGGCTGGGTGATTGGCCTGATCGGGCCAGATCGTGCTTCTCTTTGTCCGAGCTTGCCGCGCCAGCCGCGGCTGCCACCGGGATGAACCAATCAGGAGACACAAAATGGAAACCGTCGGACTCGGCATGTACTACGAGGACCTGCCCGTGGGTCGCGTCTTCAAGACCATCGGCCGCACGGTCACCGAGGCCGACATCACCAACTTCGTCAACGCCACCGGCATGGTCGAGGTGCTGTTCACGAACATCGAGTTTCTGAAAGAGGAATCCGACATCAAGCAGCGTCTGGCTCCCGGTGCGCTGGGCTACTGCTTCGCCGAGGGTCTGCTGGTGCAATCCACCATGCAACACACGGGATTCGCCTTCCTGCACATGGACCTGAACGTCCACGGCCCGGTGTTTGCGGGCGATACGATCCATGTGGAGGTGGAAGTGATCGAGGCCCGCCTGTCGAAAAACCGCCCGGGCCGCGGGCTGGTGCGGACCCGCAATAAGGTCGTGAAGCAGGACGGCACCGTGGCGCTGACCTACACGCCGCTGCGGATGATCAAATGTCGTGGGGCTGACTGAAACCAGCCGCAACAGCAATCTGACGCGCCAACCAGTCGCCGGGGGGCCGGTAGCAACGGAACCGAAAGTTCGATTCAGAATTCGCGTAGCCGTCACCGCTATCGAAAATTCTCAAGGCCGTCCCAGGGTCCTTGCCGTGGTTCGCGCAGGTTCGGGTGGATTAGGTCGAACTCCTCCAGCACGAAACTGCCCCGCCCGTTATTACACGGGGCGCAGGTGAGATAGATGTTTTTAAGGTCGCTCGTGCCGCCCCGCGAGTACGGCAGAATGTGATCGTACTGTGCCCACGTGCACTGGAATCCCGCGTGCTGGCTAGGGTTCAGGTCGCCCCAGGGAACCGCCGCAGGATAGACCTTGCGAATAGCCTTCCTAACGTCTGGACGAATGACCGGGATATCGCAGAAGCGGCAATAGTGACCGTCTCTCTGATGGACCAGGCGTTCGGTCTCCCTCGATGCATAACGTGGCACGGTCTTTTGACGTTCTTTCTGTTGCTGCAGAAGAATATGGGGCGGCTCCGCCAATCTTCGGCGCGGCCGATTATAGCTGGATCCACGGCCCCAAACTGATTCCGTCCAGTCCCGTACGTCCTTGTTGTCAGCCAAGCGAAAAAGTGCTTCCGCCACATCAGGCTCGCCTCGCAGGTGGGCGGACACGGCATCTCTGAGACGTTCGGCAGCGATCTCTATTTCGGGTATCCGTTCACGAAGGCACTGACGAAGGCTCATTCTGTTTCCATTGGTTGTAGTCGGCCAGATAGCAACGCAGAAAACCAGGGTTTGATGCAAACAGGACGCTTTCGCCAGACGTAGCGTCGGAGGTGGTCGCTGGTCCGCAATAACCCGTGCATCAATCTACACGCCGATAATCCACCCTGTCCAAGTTATTGGAAGATGGCTAAATCGAACTTTCGGTTTCGTTGCTACCGGAACCCCTCGCCAACCAGGGCTGTTGAATGCTCTATGCCTCGGTGCTGAAAGAGTGAGTCTGCGCCGCAACACAATGGGAAAATCGTATCGACGCGCGGGGCGGATGGCTTCCGGCGCGGCACAATGTCCGAATCTATGCACGGCAACCCAACCGCCCGGAG
>CAMATI010000413.1 GCA_945861095.1 Asaia bogorensis
GGCACCGTCTTCACATCGGTGATCAGGCCCGGGCGCAACCCGGCCATCGCATCCAGCTTGTCGTTCACGAACATCGCCAAGGTCTCCGGCCCGCCATTGGCACGCACCAGGGTCGCGTTCTTGATGTTGCGCTCCAGCCACAGGTCATAGGCACTGCGCGCCGCCACCGCGATGCGGATGCCGGGCTTGTCGACCTGCTCGATCGCGGTGAGCGGGGAGCCGGCGGGGACCATGTAGGTCGCCTCGATTTCCACATAGGCGGCGGTGAAGTCGATCTTCGCCGCGCGCGCGGGTTCGGCGCCGACCAGGCCGATATCCCAGACATCGGTGCCGGCCGCGTCCGCCAGATCGCCCGGCTTGGCGAAGGGGACGAATTGCACCGGCACGCCCAGGCGTTCGGCGATCGCGCGCGCCATGTCGGGCGAGCAGCCGTCGGGATCGCCGGATGCCGTGCGGCCGGTCACCAGCAGGAAATTGCCCATATTGATCGCCGCGCGCAGGACGCCGTGCGGGGCGAGTTCGGATACGACTTGTTGGGACATGAGATGAGGTCCGGGGGTTGTTTGAACGCCGGACAGTACGGGGCCGGACGCCAACCGGCAAGCCGGGCTTGCCGGATGATCGGGTCAGGGAAGAAAGCCTTGGGGCTCTGCCCCAAGGCTTTGCCTCCCTCACCCGATTGCCCCCGCGCCCAGCCCTTCCGCCACCACGCCCCGCCGGTGTAGGATTTCCTGCAACGGAAACGCAGGACGGGAAACGGGGTCGATGAGCAAACACGTGGTCGCAACAGTGCGCGAAATTCCGCCGGGCGCGCGCAAGCTGGTAACAGTCCGCGGCCGCCAGATCGCGGTGTTCAACCTGGACGGCGAATATTTCGGGCTGTTCAACCGCTGCCCTCACCAGGGCGGACCGATGTGCGAGGGCATCCTGACCGGCCTGATCGAATCCAACGAACCCGGCCATTACGAATACTCCCGCAAGGGCGAAATCCTCCGCTGCCCCTGGCATGGCTGGGAATTCGACGTCCGCACTGGCCAGAGCTTCTGCGACCCGTCGAAAATCTCGGTCCGCAGCTATCCGATGGAGGTCGCGGCCGGCCAGACCGTCGTCAAAGGCCCCTATGTGGCGGAAACCCTTCCCGTGACGGTCGAGGAGCAATACGTCGTCGTCGAGATGTAATCGCCCCCCTCCCCCACCTGGCCCCCCAACTGACCATCGATCTGGGCGTTTGACATTCCGCCGCCCCGATGCGAGGGACCTACCGAACAGTAGCTGGAGCAGCAGGACGTGAACGACGTGCTTCCGACGGGGCAATCCCCCCTGTTGTCGATCGCCGAGGTCGACGCGGGGCTTGGGGCGGCCGGATATATTTCCAACAGCCAGATTTCGACCGCCATCTATATGGCTCATCACCTTCAGAAGCCGATCCTGGTGGAAGGCCCGGCCGGCGTCGGCAAGACCGAACTCGCCAAGTCGGTGGCCACCTGGATGAAACTGCCGCTGATCCGCATGCAGTGCTACGAAGGCCTCGACGAATCCAAGGCCTTGTATGAGTGGAAATACGGCAAGCAACTCCTCTACACCCAAATCCTGAAGGACAAGATCGGCTCCGTCATCAGTGAGACGGACAACCTGACCGAGGCGCTGAACAAGCTGAATTCGTTCGGCGACATCTTCTTTTCGAAGAACTTCCTGGAACCGCGGCCCCTGCTGCGCGCCCTGGAGGAGCCCGGCGGCGCCGTCCTGCTGATCGACGAAATCGATAAATCCGACCAAGAGTTTGAGGCGTTCCTGCTGGAAATCCTGTCCGACTTCCAGGTCACCATCCCGGAAATCGGCACCGTCAGCGCCATCACCCCGCCGATCGTGCTGTTGACGTCGAATTCCACCCGCGATCTGGGGGACGCGCTGAAACGCCGCTGCTTGCATCTGCATATCGGCTTCCCGGACGAGAAACTGGAATCCCGCATCATCGCCTCCCGCGTTCCCGGGATCGATGCGCGGCTGCTGAAGCAACTCGTCAGCTTCGTGCAGCAACTCCGCGGCATGGACCTGAAGAAGCTGCCATCCGTCAGTGAGACGATCGACTGGGCCAAGGTCATGGTGCTGATGCACGCCTCGGTCCTGGAAGTCGATCTGGTCCGCGACACCCTGAACGTGCTGCTGAAGTTTGAGGCCGATATCGAGGCCGCGAACAAGCAGATCGCCGGCCTGACGCATAAAGCGCGCCAGGACGCGGGGATCGCGGCGTAGTGTCTGCCTCCGTCGTCTCGACCCGTCCCGCTGCGACCGCCACCGAACCGCTGCGCCGCTTCCTGCAAGTGGCGCGCGGGGCGGGATTGCGCGTTTCGGCGGCCGAGGGCATCGACGCCGCCCGCGCCGTCGACATCGTCGGATACGCCGACCGCGGCATCCTGAAGGACACCCTCGGCCTGATCCTCGCCAAAACCCCCGAGGAAAAGGAGCTGTACGGGGAGGCCTTCGACCTGTATTTCAAGCGCGACGAATTCGCCGCCAAGGAAGACGACGAAGACGAGCAGCGAGGCCCCGGCGAACGCGCCAACCCTGGCCAGAACCAGCAGGGCGGCGAGGGCATGGGTGGGTCCGGCGGCCAGTCGCTCGGCCAGTTGCTGGAAAGCGATGACCGGGTCGCCATGGCCACCGCCATGGAAGCCGCCGCGCGAGAGGCCGGCATCGAAAACATCCGCTTCTTCACCCAGAAAAACCTGTACGCTCGCCGAATCCTGGACCGCATGGGATTGCGCCAGGTCGAGCGTGACATGGAAGCGATGCGCCAGACCGGCACGCCCGAAGGCCTGGGTCGTGCCCAGTTCCTGGAAGGCAAGGTCGACCAGTTGCGCGATTCCGTGCGCGATTTCGTCGAGCGCAACCTGATCCTGTTCGCCAAGGGCGAGACCGAGAAATTCCGCGAGGAACTGCTGAAATCCGCCCGCCTATCCAACCTGGAACGGCGGGACATGGATCGGATGCGGGTCCTGGTGCGCCAGATGGCGAAGAAACTCGCCGCGCGATACGCCAAGACCCGCCGCCGCCGGCTGCGCGGGCAGTTGGACATCCGCCGCACCATGCGCCGCAACATGGGCTGGGGCGGCATCCCGTTCATCACCGTCTGGAAACAGAAGCGGATCGAAAAGCCGCGCGTGATGGTGTTGTGCGACGTGTCGGGGTCCGTATCCGCGATGTCGCAGTTCCTGCTGATGTTCCTGTACGCGCTGAATGAGGCGTTGAAGGACATTCGGTCATACGCCTTCGCCGGGTCGCTGATCGAGGTCAGCGAAATCCTGGAGCGCGAACCGGTCGAGCAGGCGATCACCAAGATCATGGAACTGATCGGCTTCGGATCGTCCAACTACGGCAATTCCTTCGCCGACTTCTCCGATGGCTGGATGAAGCATGTCACCAACAAGACCACGGTGATCATCCTGGGCGACGCCCGCGGCAACCGGACCGACCCGCGGACGGAAATCATGTCGGAGCTGTCCAACCGATCCAAGCGCATCATCTGGCTGAACCCGGAGTTCCGGTCGGCCTGGGGCACGGGCGATTCGGACATGTACCGGTATGCGCCGTTCTGCAACATGGTGACCGTGTGCAACACGTTGCGGCATCTGGAGCGGGCGATTTCCGATATCCTGGAAGACGCCACCTGACCGCGACTGTTTGCTTGTGTTGGGCCGAGCGCCGACGAATAGTGCCGCCATGTCGTCCTTCGTCACCCTGCGGGAGCAGAAATCCGCCGAACGGGAACGGCGTTGTCAGGCCGTGGAGGCGCTGAAGGGGGACTTGTCGGCCTATGCCAGGGCGCATGGCGGCCGGTTCCTGCTGTATGGTTCGGCCGCGCGCGGGCATATGCGCCATAACAGCGATATCGATATCCTGTTGGATTTTCCCAAGGATGCGACCGACGATGCCTGGGTGTTCGCGGAAGATGCCTGTCGGCGGCATCGTTTGACCCCGGATATCCGGCCTCGGTCCTGGTGCGGGCCGGCATTTTTGGACCATATCGACCGGGATATCGAGGTCGTGGGATGAGCGACGAACGATGGATCGAGGTCGATCGCGATATGGCAGCGTCGGTCCGACATTTTGCCGGCGCCGTCCGGCTGTTCGCCGATCCCGATCTGCGCACCGAGGACTGGGAAGGATACAAGACCCGAATGGGTCTGATGCATGCGATGCAGGCCGGCCACACCTCGCTTGAGACAGCCCTTCTCAGAATCCTCGACATGCTCGGCGAGGAAAGACCCACCGGGGAATATTGGCACCTGGACCTGATCCGGCGCGCCGCTACCGCGACCGGACACCGGCCCGCCATCCTGCCCGCCGATGTTGCCCGATCCGCCGATCGGACACGGCGGTTTCGACATGTGGCGGTCCGGCCCTATGACCAATTCGAACCGGATGAGGCGGATGGGGCGATCAAGGCCGCGGCCCAACTTGTGGAGACCCTGGCGCCGGCGATTGCTCGGTTCCGAGCGCAGGTGGACACGAGCGACAATTGATTATGCCGTCATCGTTGTCCTCTATGCGATGATCGGGTAGTGCAAACGGACGTCCGCGTGCGATTTCCGGGGAAAAATCAGCCGATGGCGTGCTGGCAACAGGGTCGGAACAGGCCGGATGGGGATTTTCTGGCATCGGGATCGTCATAATGTTTACTTTTTGGTAACAGCCCAGGTAGGGCGGGCTTTGATCAGGTGGTCTGGAGTTCCGCGATCAGACGATCGGGCCGACTGGCCAATGCCCGTAAGATATCCCACCCCTGCTTTCTTGCTGTCGAAAGCAGCGATCGAATCACAGCAAAATCCTCCGCA
>CAMATI010000414.1 GCA_945861095.1 Asaia bogorensis
CCTCGGTGGGCAAACGTGCTCCGGCCCATCGTGCGAAGGCGTCCGCTTCGTACCAACTGATGTGGCGGACCGGGGCGGATGGGACCAAGGGCTGCAAGCCACCCAAGCCGGCCTGCCACCAGGCGCCTTCGCGCGACTGCCAATACAAAGGATGCGCCCAGCCTTGGGCCTGAGCGGTTGCCCACCCGTCGGACATCCACAGGCTGGGCGTGCGGTAGCCGCCGTCGGCGATGAAATCGAGCCAGTCCTGGTTCCTGACCAGCCCGGTGGCGATGGAAAAATCCTGCAAGGTCACGGTATGGGCCGGGGTTTCGTTGTCGAAGTGGAAGCCCTCGCCTCGATGCCCGATCCGCGCCTGGCCCCCGGTGACCTGGATAAATCCGGGTTGCCCCGCGGCCTCGGCGTCGCGCCAGTCCGGGAAGACCGGCGGCACCAGGGGGGATTGCGCGAAGGCGTGCAGCATGTCGGTCAGCAGCAGTTCCTGGTGCTGCTGTTCGTGGTTCAGGCCGAGTTCCACCAAATCCGCGAGGTCGTCGCCGACGCTATCCCGCAGCAGAGCGTCCATGGCCTGGTCGACATGGGCGCGGTAGGCGGTGATGCGCTCTCCGGACGGGCGGGTCAGCAGGCCGCGGATCGGCCTGGGGTGACGGGCGCCGACGGCCTCGTAATAGGAGTTGAACAGGAAGCTGAAGTCCGGATCGAACACCTGGTAGCCGGCGGCGGAGGGGACCAGGACGAACTGCTCGAAGAACCAGGTGGTGTGGGCGCGGTGCCATTTGGCCGGGCTGGCGTCGGGCATCGATTGGACGGCCTGGTCCTCGTCGGTCAAGTGGCGGACGAGATCGGCGGTGTCGGCGCGGGTGCGGTGGTAGGTGGGGCGGAGGTCAGCCATGGTGTGTGGTGTCCAGGTCTTGGGGGCGGTAGGGCGAGGCTCCGCCCCGGACCCCGCCAGGGGGCTTTGCCCCCTGGACCCCCACCAAAGGCACGGCCTTTGGAATGCGATTCTTTGGTCGTTTGAATTCCTGGGGCCTACCCGGACCTATCAATGCCTCGGTAGGCCCCAGGAATTCAAACGACAATGGTCCGGGTTCCAAGGGCCGTCGCCCTTGGTGGGGTCCAGGGGCAAAGCACCTGGTCGGGGTTCCCAAGGGCCATTGGGGCGGAAGCCCCGCCCTACCCCCGCGGCCACTCCACCCGAGGCTCACTCCGCCCGGACCGCACGGTCGGCTCGCTCCGCCGGATTGGGCGGGTATGCGGCGGCGGCGGCGGGCGGTCGTTCAATTCCTCGGGATCGGGCAGTTCATAGGCCGCGGGCGGGATCGGCGGGCGCGCCGCCACGGGCTCCGACGGGCGCCGATCTGGCGGGCGTGGGGCGTAGATCTCCTCGAAATCCGCTTCGCGGGACGCCGCGGGCAGGCGCAACGCCAGGTGGCGGATTTCGTTCTGGATCTCGTCCAGGCGCGCCTCGATCACCTCCAGGCGGGATTTCACGCCGATCACGCTGAACGGCATGAACAGAAACGCCACGGCGTACAGCAGGGCCGGCAGCAACAACAACAGCGGCACCCACCAGGGAACCCAGTCGGGGAGGACGAATGGCAAGGTCATGGCCACGATCCTAGCACGCCCGCGCGGTAGGGTGGGTGGATTTCCGTCCGCCGTCGTGCGAAGCGTGCACTCATGTTGTTGCTGATTCCAGGCCCCGTTACCACGCGCCCCGAGGTCCGTGCCGCCATGGCACGGGACCTCGCCCCCTGGGACAACGATTTCCGGGATTTTCTGACCAATCTGCGCCACCGTGTGCTGCGCGTGGCCAACGCCACCCCGGACTCGCACACCACCCTGCCCCTCCAAGGCTGCGATCATTTCATCACCGAGGCCGCCGTGCGCACGTTTCTTCCGCCGGGCGGAAAAATCCTGATCCCGAACACCGGGTCCTATTCCGACCGCATGGTCCGCCTGACGCGGGAAGCCGGACGCGTGCCGATCTCCCTGCCCATCACGCCGAACCGACCCACGGACCCGCTCGCCGTCGCCGCTGCATTGGCCGCCGATCCGTCGATCAGCCATGTCGGGGTGGTCTATTCGGAAACCGGCAGCGGGGTTGTGCATGACGCAAGCGCGATCGGTGCCGTGGTGCGCGCCGCGGGCCGGCGGTTGGTCGTGGATGCGGTGTCGGCGTTCGGCGCCCTGCCCTTCGACATGGCGGCCCAGCCCGAGGTCGATGCCATCGTCTTCACGTCCAACAAATGCATCGAGGCGCTGCCGGGCATGGCTTTCGCGGTTGCCCGTATCGACCGGCTGGAAGCGTGTGCCGGCAACGCGGGAAGCTGGTCGTTCGACCTGTCCGACATCCATGCCCACAGCCTGCGCAGCGGACCCGGCAGTTTCCGTTTCACCCCGCCGGCCCAGGTGCTGGCGGCGTTCGATCGGGCGCTGGATTTCTACGAAGCCGAGGGCGGGCAGCCGGCGCGCCTGGCGCGCTACACCGCCAATATGCGCGCGTTTTATGACGGGATCCGCGCCCTGGGCCTGACCCCGTATCTGGCCGCCGAACACCAGGGCCCGATCATCGTCAACGTGCATGCGCCGGCCGATCCGGCCTGGGACCTGCAACGCTTCGTCGATGCCCTGAAGGCGCGCAACGTCCTGATCAGCAATTTCTACAACACGCCGACACCAACATTCCGCGTCGGGTGCATCGGCGCGATCACACCCGAGGATATGCGGGGTGCGGTCGCGGCAATGGACGCGGCCTTGGTCGAAATCGGCGTGAAAAACCGGGAGCACATCCAATGAGCAATCCAGACCTCGACATCGCTCGCGCCGCGGTTCTCCGCCCGATCGGCGAGATCGCCGCAAAGCTGAACATCCCCGATGACGCGGTGGAGCCTTACGGACGGCACAAGGCCAAGATCGGCCTGGATTTCATCAAGTCCCTGGAAAGCCGCAAGGATGGCGCGCTGGTGCTGGTCACCGGCATCAACCCGACCCCGGCTGGGGAGGGCAAGACCACCACCACGGTTGGCCTCGGCGATGCACTGAACCGGATCGGAAAGCGCGCCGTCATCGCCCTGCGGGAGCCCAGCCTGGGGCCCAGCTTCGGGATGAAAGGCGGCGCGGCGGGCGGCGGGTATGCGCAGGTCGTGCCGATGGATCAGATCAACCTGCATTTTACGGGCGATTTCCACGCGATTACTTCGGCCAATAATCTTTTGGCGGCGATGATCGATAACTCGATCTACTGGGGCAATCCGCTGGGCATCGATGCGCGCCGGATTTCCTGGCGGCGGTGTCTGGATATGAACGATCGCGCTCTGCGCTCGATCGTTGGCAGCCTGGGCGGGGTGGCGAATGGGTTTCCTCGCGAAGACGGGTTCGACATTACCGTTGCCTCCGAAGTCATGGCCGTGTTCTGCCTGGCCAACGACCTGGCGGATTTGCAGTCGCGGTTGGGCCGGATGATCGTGGCGCAGAAGCGGGACGGGACCAATGTGACGGCAGCCGACGTGAAGGCCGACGGCGCCATGTCGGTGCTGCTGAAGGACGCCGTGGCGCCCAATCTGGTGCAGACGTTGGAGGGTTCTCCCGCGCTGGTGCATGGCGGACCGTTTGCCAATATCGCGCATGGTTGCAACTCGGTGATGGCTACGCGGCTGGGGCTGAAACTGGCCGATGTGGTGGTGACCGAGGCCGGATTCGGCGCCGATCTGGGTGGTGAGAAGTTCCTGGACATCAAGTGCCGCGCGGCGGGGCTGAAGCCATCCTGCGCGGTCGTGGTGGCGACCGTGCGTGCGCTCAAAATGCATGGCGGCATTGCTCGGAACGCACTGGGGCCGGAGAATGTGGAGGCCGTGCAGCGCGGCACCGCCAACCTGGCGCGCCACGTGGAGAACCTGCGCAAATTCGGGTTGCCGGTGGTGGTGGCGGTCAATCACTTCACGTCCGACACCGCGGCCGAGTTCGAGGCCATCCGCGACGCCATGGCGGCAATGGGGGTGGAGGCGATTTCCTGCACGCATTGGGCGCATGGCGGCGCCGGGGCCGAGGCCCTGGCCTATGCCGTGATGAAGCGGATCGACGCCGGAGAGGCCGCCTACAAGCCGCTGTATCCGCTGGAGATGAAGCTGGCCGACAAAATCCGCACCATCGCGCGTGAAATCTATCGCGCATCCGACATCTCTGTCCCCGACGCGGTGGCTCGGCGGTTGCAAGCGTTCGAGGACGCGGGATTCGGCAATGTGCCTGTGTGCATCGCCAAGACCCAGTACAGCTTTACGTCGGACCCAACGGTGATGGGCGCGCCGACCGGGCATACGATCCCGGTGCGGGAAGTGCGGCTGTCGGCGGGCGCTGGGTTCGTGGTGGCGATTTGCGGGGATATCATGACGATGCCGGGGCTGCCTCGGGTGCCGGCGGCGGAGACGATCCTGCTGCGGGAGGATGGGGAGATCGAAGGGCTGTTCTGAGAGGGACAGGGCGGGGCTTCCGCCCCAACGGCCCTTGGGGACCCCGACCAGGGGCTTTGCCCTGGACCCGCCAAGGGCGACGGCCCTTGGAACCCGGACCATTGGTGCCTTGCAGGATGGGGCCTACACGGACGCGGATACGCCCGCGTAGGCCCCATCCTGCAAGGCACCAAAAGAATCGCATTCCAAAGGCCGCGCCTTTGGTGGGGTCCAGGGGGGTACAAACCGGCTACGTTGGTAACACTTTAGACCGGGAACGTCGGTAACACTCCAAGATCGGTCTGGGAGGGCCGATCGATGCCGTGGACCGAGCAGAGTGTGATGAACAGCCGTGTGTGTTTCATAGCGAGTTGGCTGCGCG
>CAMATI010000415.1 GCA_945861095.1 Asaia bogorensis
TGAACGCACTGCGTTGGCCCGCGCTTTCATTGCTAAATCGGTATTCAATCTGCCCACCACCCGCCTGCTGATCGACATGCTGTCCGCCGACAAAACGTTACGCTATCTATGCGGCTGGCAGCGCGCGGGCGAGGTGCCCAGTGAGGCTAAGTTCTCACGCGCCTTCGCCGAATTCGCCACCAGTGCCCTGCCGTCCAGGTTGCACGCGGCACTGATCCAGGAAACCCACAAAGATCGCTTGGTTGGTCATATTTCGCGCGATAGCACGGCGATCGATGCCCGCGAGAGGCCGGTGAAACCAGACCAGCCAGTTGCCGCTGAGCAACCGAAACACAAACGCGGCCAGCCCCGCAAGGGAGAGGTCCGCCAACCACCGCCGCCCAGCCGGATAGAGCAACAACTGGAAATGGCCAAAACTGGCGCGTCAGCGACCACGATGCTGGCGGATCTGCCGCGGCATTGCGATGTAGGAACAAAACAGAACGCCAAAGGCTACAAGGAGTCCTGGATCGGCTATAAATTGCACATCGATACTGCCGATGGCGGCATACCGATCAGTTGCGTGCTCACCGCCGCCTCCGTGCATGACAGCCAGGTGGCGATTCCGCTCGCCACTCTCACCGCCACGCGGGTCACCAGTTGTTATGACCTGATGGACAGCGCCTACGATGCTGAAGCGATCAAACAACACAGCCGATACCTGGACCATGTGCCGATCATCGACGTCAATCCACGCGCCACGCCGGGGTTGAAGCAGGAACTGGCGGACGAAGCGAAGCGGCAGCGTTGCGTCGGGCATCGCCCGGCGGAACAAGTGCGTTACGGTGAACGGAGCACGGCCGAGCGGGTCAACGGGGGCTGAAAGACAACCACGGCGGGCGGACGGTGCGGGTCAAGGGAGCGGACAAGGTGATGTGTCACCTGATGTTCGGGGTTCTGCGCTTCACCGTGTTGCAACTGGTGCGTCTGGTGATTTGACGGCTCTCCAGCGGCAACTCGCTCACCTTGCCCGTGAACCTGCTGGCGAGGACGCTTCCTATTTGCCCGTCTCGGCCGAAAACGGTTGCACGTCGCCTCCGAGGATGGAAATCAGGCGCAATCGCCCGAATTCTATCTGAGGTTGTGATGTCTGACAGAATTTCGCGCATGATTGGCGTCGAGTTTTGCAAGTGGCTCATACGATAAGCATTTCTCACCATTCCCCTACTCCCCCTCCCGCCGAAACGGACTCTCCTCCGCCAACCCAAGCATCTCCATCCGAACCCCCTCCCGCTCCTCCTCCAAAAACCCAGCCACAGCCCGCCGCAACCCCAAATGCGCAATCCAGTGCGCCGAATACGTAGCCTGCGGCATGTACCCACGCTGGATCTTATGCCGCCCCTGAGCCCCAGCCTCCACCCGCTGCAACCCATGCGCGATCGCCCAATCGATCGCCCGGTAGTAGCAAAGCTCGAAATGCAGAAACGGCCAGTCCCCCCGGCACCCCCAATTGCGCCCATACAGAGCCTGAGACCCAGCCAGGTTCAAAGCCCCGGCCACCGGCACCCCCGCATTCTCCGCATACATCAGCACAACCCGGTCCCCCAACCGCTCCCCCAGCAGAGAGAAAAACCGCCGCGTCAGATAAGCAGACCCCCATTTCCGATCCACGGTCGACTGGTAGAACCGGTAGAACGCATCCCAATGCGCCTCGGTGATATCCGCCCCGGACAGAGCGTGAAATGTCAGGCCGCAGGCGTTCGCATCCCGCCGCTCCCGCCGCAGCACCTTGCGTTTCCGAGACGACAGCGCCCCCAGAAACCCCTCAAAATCCGCGTAACCCGCGTTTTCCCAATGGAATTGCATGCCCAGCCGTTGCAGCCAGCCGGCCTCGCCCAAGTCCCCCCATTCGTCCTCGGTACAGAAGGTGATGTGCACGGATGACAGCTTGTGCGACTGGCACGCCTGCTCCAACGCCTGCGCCAGCACGCTGACCGGCACGGCGGACCCCGGCCGGCGCAGCAACCTGGGACCCGGGACCGGGCTGAACGGCACCGCGACCTGCAACTTGGGATAGTAGGTGCCACCGGCCCGCTCGATCGCATTGGCCCAGCCATGGTCGAACACGTATTCGCCGTAGCTATGGGATTTCGCATACATCGGGGCGGCGGCGACGATCAGACCCGCTTCATCGCGCAACACGGCATGCTGAGGCAGCCACCCGGTCCGCGCATTGGCCGATCCGCTGTCTTCCAGGGCGCTCAGGAACGCATGGCTGACGAACGGGTTGTCATCCCCGGCGCAGGCATCCCAGTCGGCGGCCGGCACCTCCGCGATCGCAGCGTGCAGGGTCATCGTCAAGATGGCCGAACCGTCGGGCATGGCAACAGCCTATGCCCAACGACCCTGCTTGTCACACGCAAACCGACCCGGCCCGCCCTGGATTCAGGACAAACCAGCCGGAAATGTCAGCTCAGCATGCCCTCCAACTCCTCCTTCGCCCAGGCGGTGGCCTGTTTGATCGTCTGGCCGGATTGCAGGCGGGCCAGAATCCCGGGATGGATGCCGCGGCTGTAAACCTGCACCGCGATCTCGGGAGGCGCCGGTTGCGCCGTAATGCTCGGCAAGGCGTTGTGCCAGGGGCGGATCGGGTAGTTGTACATCACACCCTCGGGCGGCCCGACTTTCGTCCAGATCTCGAAATCCGACATGCTGTTGAACGCCGGCAGGTCGAACCCCTCCGAGGAGATGCAGCGCGCCTCGACCTGTTTGCGTTCTTGCAAGTGACGCACCAGGTCCTTGGCCGCGGGCTTGTTCTGGCCGAACTCCCAGACCGCGTAGAAGGTGAAGCTATACGGGATGAAGCGTCCGGCCGGTCCGCGCGGCATCGGGAAGGTCCAGCAGTCCGTGCCCACCGCGGGCACATCGCGCTTGGCCACCGCCCAGGCGGATGGCGGGTTCATGATCATGGCGTTCTTGCCGGAAATCAGCGCCCGGTTGTTCGACGCGTCGTCATAGCTCTTGGCATCCGCCGGCAGGAATTTCACGAACCGCTCGGCCCATTCCAGGAAGCGGCGCATGTTGTCCGAATCGATGGCGATCTTGCCCTTCGCATCGACCAACTCCGCGCCGAACGCCGCATACCAGGACCCGGTGTTGTTGATGGAATCGTTGGTGGAGCCCAACCCCATCGCGAACGGCACGCCGCCCTTGTGGCAGGCCTCGGCTGCTTTCAGGAACGCGTCGTAGTCCCAGCTTTGGCCAATCTCCTTGTCGGACACCGCGGCGGGATACAGCTTCTGGATGTCGATCCCCGCCAGTCCCTTCAGCATGCTGATGCGCCCGCACAGCGTCAGGTTCAGCGAACCCGTGCTGGACGGCACCGCCACCCAGCGGTCCTTAATCTTTCCGAGATAGCCGTAGGCGGGCGCATAGGTGCCGTACTGCTTCTGGAGGTGATCAACCACATCGTCCACCGGCTCCATCCGGTCGCCCAGGTTGCGGACTTCCCAGTTGGCCACGGGTAGGATGTCGTGACCCTTGCGGGCCTGGTATTGGGCCTGCTGGGTCAGCATCAGCTTCCCGCCGACCGAGGTGATGAAGTCGATATTGACCTCGACCTTGCTCTTTTCGGCCCATTCGTTGACCTGAGCGCGCATGGTCTCGTTGGCGCCCGGCACCCAATGGTCCCAGAACCCAACGTTCAGTTTGCCGGCCGCGCCCGCGGTGCGGATATGGACCAGGGGCAGGGACGCTGCCGCGCCCGCGGTCAGGGCGGTGCGGCGCGTGATTCGACGTTGCTGTGTCATGACGCAATACTCCCTCGCCGGCCAAAGTTTGACTTTGGCCGTTTGCCTTTTGGTTGTTCGCGAGCAACGCTCGCGCCGAAGCCACTTCGAGGCGATTTCTCCCAAGGCACGTCGGGGGGATGCCCGCCACGAGAGTGCGGGCACAGCCTACGCCGGCGCTGGTCTTGAAAGCTACTGTGTCGTGATCGGTAGCGTCCCGGTTTGATCGGAACCGCCCGCACCCCCACCCAGAGAGCCTACGTCCGTGGGTGACCCAACGGAGATGGCGTGGGGAGCAGGCCGGCGCCGACAAGCCGGGACGCGACCGTCGAGATCAGTAATCGATCTGGAACAGGCCCTCGACTTCGACCGCGGCGTCGGCGGGCAGGGACGGGACGCTGATCGTGGTGCGGGCGTGGCGCCCGGACTCACCGAAGATGGCGACAGCCAGGTCGGAGGCGCCGTTCATGATCTGCGCATGGTCGCGGAAATCGGAGGGCGCCGCGATGAACCCGCCCAGGCGCACGACCCGGCGCACGCGGTCCAGATCGCCCGCGCAGGCCGCCTTCAGATGCACCAGCACGTTGACGAAGCACAACCGGGCGGCCTCCTTGCCCTGGTCCACCGATACGCCCCAACTCACCTTGCCGGTGATGGCGATCTTGCCGTCGATCGCCGGCACCTGGCCGGAGACGACGACCAGGTTCCCGGTCACCACATACGGCACGTAATTGGCGATTGGCGCCATGGGCAGGGGCAGGGTGATCCCCAGTTCCGCGAGCTTCGTTTCGATCCGGCCAGCCATCTCCCTGAATTCCGCATCAAAAAGACCTAAATTCCCCGTTTACCATGCAGAATCAGAGAGATAGTCTGTATTCGCGAATCGAAAACCATCATCAACCAACGGGGTGCGCGATGCTGGCGCAAGGTCTTCTCGGTTTCCAGTATGAATCCGACCGCTCCAGCGGCGGCCTGACCTCTCTCGCGGGCCTGCCGCTCTATCTCGAGCTGATCCAGGCCAGCGGCCTCGGCACGGCGATCCGCCAGC
>CAMATI010000416.1 GCA_945861095.1 Asaia bogorensis
GAGGCAAGGGTTCACGACATTCGGACAAGGCCGCATGACACGCTTCCAAAGCGGCCGTTCTGTCCCGGGGCATGCCCCGGGACAGAACAAGAACGAAGCGGACACTTCACGAGCTACATAAACCGGACATGTTGACGAGCTAGCGACAGTGCTCAACCTACTGCACCAAGGCGATAACTCCTTAACACATGACGTGGAAGCCGAAGGCCGGACCACCGGGTGAGCGGATGGGACCGGCCCTCGCCGCCCGTCCCAACCGCCCCCCCACCAACATCATTGACGAACGCCGCGACCCGTCCTACACCGCGCCCCCTGGATGGCGGGCGTAGCTCAGTTGGTTAGAGCGCCAGGTTGTGGTCTTGGATGCCGTGGGTTCGAATCCCATCGCTCGCCCCATCCCCCTTCCCTTCCCCACTGAGGGTCCCCCCATGCCCCCTCCCACCCTCATCCTCGCCGGCGGCACCGCTCGGCGGATGGGCGGGGGCGACAAGCCGCTGCTCACCGTAGGCGGCAAGACCATCATCCAACGCATCATCGACACGCTCGGACCCAACCCAGCCCCCATCGCCATCAGCGCCAATGGCGACCCCGCGCGGTTCCAGGCGTTCGGACTGCCGGTGCTGGACGATGGCCCCTTCGCCGATCACGGCCCCCTGGCCGGCGTCCTGGCGGGCCTGACCTGGGCCGCCGAACGGGGCGCCGAGTCGCTGCTGACCGTCCCCGGCGACACCCCCTTCGTGCCATCCAACCTCGCCGCCGCCCTGACCCCGGCACCAAGCTGCGCCCGCAGTGGCGGCAGACTGCACCATCTGGTGGCACTTTGGCCGGTTGCCTGCCGTGATGACCTGCGAACATTCCTGCAAAGGGCCAGTTCAAGGCAGGTATCGTGTTTCAGCACATGGATTTGCACTCGCCCAGTGGATTTCGCTATCGACGTATGCGACCCGTTCCTTAATGTGAACACACCGGAAGAACTTCACCGGGCACACGATCTGGCCGAACGGATCGGAACAGGGGACGATCTATGACAAAGACCGTGGCGATTGCGGGACTGGGGGCGATCGGCCTTCCGCTTGCAAAAGCGCTCGATTACGGCGTGGACGGCTTGCGGTTGATTTCGGTGTCGGCGCGCGACCAGGTAAAGGCCTTGACGAACCTGGTCAGCTTCCGCTCGCCGCCGCGGCTGGTGGACTTCGCGGAACTCGCGGAAGCCGATATCGTCGTCGAAGCCGCACCCGCAGCGATCTTCGAACGAATCGCCCTGCCCGCCATCGAAGCCGGACGCATCTTCGTCCCGGCATCGGTGGGCGCCCTGCTGCCGCGCATGCATCTGATCCGGCGAGCCACCGTGACCGGCGCGCGAATCGTGGTGCCGACCGGCGCTTTGCTGGGGTTGGACGCGGTGCGGGCGGCGGCCGAAGGCCCGGTGGAAAGCGTCACCATCGAAACCCGCAAGCCACCCAACGGCCTTGCCGGCGCGCCCTACCTGGAAAAGCACGGCATCCAGGTGCTGGGCATCACGCAGCCGCTGCTGGTGTTCGAGGGCAGCGCCCTCGACGCCGTGGCCGGCTTCCCCGCCAACGTCAACGTCGCCGCCGCCCTGGCCCTGGCCGGCATCGGGCCCATCCGCACCCGCATCCAGATCTGGGCCGACCCGGCCCTGGATCGCAATGTCCACACCATCCGCGTGGAAGCCCAAGCCGCGCGCTTCACCATGACGATCGAGAATGTGCCCAGCGCCGATAACCCCAAGACCGGACGCCTGACCGCGCTGTCGATGCTGGCCTGCCTGCGCGGTCTGGTGTCGACATTGAAGGTCGGCAGCTAACGCGCCCACCCGCCCGCGATCGCATGGGGCGGCCCCGCGCGCCCCAGGAGCTCCCCCAGGAGCAGCCCCCCAGGAGGCAGACACCGTGCTCACATTCTACCACGCACCCGGATCAAGCTCGATGGCGCCGCATATCGCCTTGCATGAGGTCGGCGCCACGTTCGATGCGCGCCCCATGTCGTTCCACCGGCGCGACCAGAAGGACCCCGCCTATCTGGCGATCAATCCGGAAGGCAAAATCCCCACCCTGGTCATCGATGGACGCCCGCTGACCGAAGTGGCGGGGATCCTGTTCTACCTGGCGCGCCGCTTCCCGGACGCTGCGTTGCTTCCCATCGGCGATCCCGAAGCCGAGGCGCGGGTGGTCGCCTGGATGTCCTTCGTCGCCGCCACCGTGCATCCGGCCCGCGGTGCCGGGGTCGAGCGTTGGCACGAAGTGTTCCGGATCGCCGAACAATGGCTGGGCGAGCGGGATTGGGCGGTGGGTAACTACTCCATCGCCGATATCCACCTGTTCCGCCTGTATTGGCGGTTCGTGCAGGCCATCAAGCCGGCACGAGAGACCTTCCCCGGCCTCTCCGCCCACTACGACCGCATGATGGTTCGCCCGGCGGTGCGGCGCGTGCTGGAAATCGAATCCGCCCTGGGCTACGAATTGCCCGCCTGATCGGTGGCCTTCATAGGCATCGACGACGGAGAATATTCTCCCCCTCCCCTTATGGGCTTGGGCCGCAGAGCGGACCAAGGTTGGGGGGAGGGGTAGAAGCGGCATGAACCGCTCTCCCCAGCCTTGGGCCGCGGAGCGGACCAAGGCCACAAGGGGAGGGGGAGGCTATTTTTCGGCCGCCCCTTAACGCCACGATCGCAAAGCCATGCCCGCATGGGAACCGACGGACGGGCCAGAACGGCCTGTTCGCCGAACCAGCCGGCCACAATCCCAGATCAGGCCAGCGGGTCCAGCAGCACCCGCGTATCGGCCAACATTTCCAGTCGGTTGAGCCCGTCCAGCGTGTTCTCGACCACGCCGCCATCGATCGGACGGCGCGCGTTGCGGGCATTGTCGCGGAATTTTTCGGCGCATTGCGCATCGCTCAGAGGCTTGGTCGGGGAACCGATCGGATCGGTCGCCTCGATCGTGATCTGCCGACCGTCACGATGACGCGCGCTGATCGACAGCCAGCCCTTGGGCTTGCCCGCCACGCCAACCCCGGCGATCCGGTCGGACAGCGCCAGAACCGCGGGATCGTCGAAGCCAGCGACCTCCCCGATGCCGACGCGGCCATGCACCAGCGCGCAGGCGGCCAGGAAGGGTTGGGCGAACTGAGCTTGCACCACCTGCACCGGGCGGCGCTTGGTGGGCCCATTCTCGAACTGATCCGCGTGGCCGGCCGCATCGGCGCTGATCGTCAGTTCGGCCAGGTCGCCGCCGCCGGTGATGCCCAACGCCGAGCGGACCGCCAGCGCGGCGTCGATGGCGGCATGCAGGGGACGGCCGCAGGGATAGGGCTTGAAGCTGAGCCCCTCCCCCTGGAACACCGCGCCCAGGTTCTGGGTCAGCAGCGAGGCATCGGCACCGTTCGGCTGATACAACTCCAGAAAGCCGAACCGGCCCGAGAAGATGTTATGCGCGCCCGTGAAGTCCCGCTGCGCCAGGATTGCCGAGAACACCCCGTCCCGCGCCGCCTGCCCGGCCTGCAAGCGCTTGGTCAACGCTCCATCCAGGATGCATTGCCGATTGCCGGCGGCATGACTGTAGGCGATGCCCAACGCATGGCGCATCTGCTCACCGGTCAGGCCGAGCAGCTTGCCGGCCGCCGCCGTCGCGCCGAACACCCCGATCGCCGCGGTGCGATGCCAGCCTCGGTCGAGCGTGGATGCCAGGGCGATCCGGCACGACACGTCCAGCCCCAACGTCGCCGCCAGGATAAAATCGCGTCCGCTGACCCCGCCTTGCCGGTCCGCCATCGCAAGACAGGCGGCCAGCACCGACACGCCGGGATGGATCGAACCCGCGCCATCATGCGTGTCGTCGAAATCGAGCGCATGCCCGGCGCTGGCATTCATCATCGCCGCCTGCGGCCCCGGCAACATCCTTTGCCGCAACACCGCTCGGCTTTCCGCCTTGCCGCCCCATGCGTCCAACAGGGCATAGATGTCATCGATCCCGGGGGCACCGGTGCCGCCCAGGATGCAGCCGAACGTGTCGATGATGTCGCGTTTGGTGGCGGTGATCGCAGAGGCTGGCAGGTCTTGATACGTGGTGCGGGCGACGTGTTCGGCCAGCGCGAAGGCGGGGTCGTGGGGCATCGGGACGGTTCCTTCTCGTTTGAGGGAGGGCGGGGCTTCGCCCCAAGGGCCCTTGAGGACCCCGCCAGGGCTCTGCCCTGGACCCGCCAAGGCGACGGCCCTTGGAACCGGATAATTGGCGTTTTAATCCCTGGGGCCTACCCGGACTGTGATAGGTCCGGGTAGGCCCCAGGGATTAAAACGCCAAAAAGTCGCATTCCAAAGGCCGCGCCTTTGGTGGGGTCCAGGGGCAAAGCCCCTGGTGGGGTCTCCAAAGGCCCTTGGGGCGAAGCCCCGCCTTCCCTCAAACGTGAAAACTTTCCCCGCAGCCACAACGCCCCTTCTCATTCGGATTGACAAACGTAAACCCGGAAGCCAGCGCCTTGACCTCATAATCCATGACAGTCCCGATCAGGAACAAGCTGGCCTTGCGATCGACCAGCACCGTCAGGTCCTTGTCCTTCACCACCTCATCCGTCGGCGCCGGCACATCGGTCCAGCTCATGTCATAAGACAGGCCGGAACAGCCCTTGGTATTGACGCCGATCCGCAGCAGCTTGCCCTGCTCGCCCTTCTCATACAGCCGCTGCAACCGCTCGGCCGCGGCATCGGTCAGGGTCATCAGCGGCGGCAAGGCCCGGATTTTGCGGGCCGGCGACGGGGTGGCAGAGGTGGTGCCAGAGGTGGTGGTGGTGG
>CAMATI010000417.1 GCA_945861095.1 Asaia bogorensis
ACGAAATACAGCGCGGCTTCCCGCTTGTTGGCCATGATGAAGTCGGATGCCTCCTTGATCGCGTTCACCACCGCCCGGTGAACTTTCGGGTTGGCGGTGTGGAAGGTGCGGGTGGTCCAGGCATAGGCCGCCGTCGAATCCCCGATCACGTCGCGTGAATCCAGCACCGTGTGGATCGCCGGGTTCTTCAACTGCATGTACTGGAACGGCGGCACGGTGAACGCGGCATTGAACCCGCCGCCGCCCGACAACAGGCCAGTGGTGGCATCCGCCGGCGACATCGACGCGGTCAGGGGATCCAGCTTGTCATACTGACCGGCACCCCATTCCTTCGCCGACGCCATTTGCAGCAGCACCGCCTGGGACGAGGATTTCACCGACGGCATGGCGATCTTGTCGGCGGCGGTAAAGTCCCGGATCGTCTTCACGGCCGGATTGCGGGAATTCAGCAGCCACGGCAGACGCGCCAGGCCGGCGACCCCGCGGACTTCCCGAGCCGTGCCAAACGTCTTGGACCAGATGATGACCAGGCCCGGCGGCCCGCCTGACACGATATCCACCGCGCCCGACAACAGGGCGTCGTTCATCGCGTCCGGGCCGTTGAATGTTGCGTAGGTCACCTTCAGGTTGGGCACGCCCAACGCCGCGGCATGTTTTTCCAGCAGCTTTTGGTGCTTCATGACGTTGAACTGCAGAAAGGCGACGCTGGTCTGCTGGGCGATTCGCAGTTCCGTCACTTCGGCGCGGGCGGCTGTGCCCAACATCAGCCAGAACGCGGCGCACAGCAGAGCCGGGACAAGGCGCATGGGGTTTCCTCTCGTGTCTTCTTTGCCCGGAACGCTAAGGCTTGGTGCAAGGTCCGTCCATCGTCGCGGCACTCGGCTCAGCGCCATGGCGGTTCGGCGCGATGGCGGTTCAGCGCAATGGCGGTTCGGCGCGATGGCGGTTCGGAGGCTGCTCACAAGGCTACATCCTGGCGCCGGTCATCGGTTGGCGGATCAGCGGGACCAGGCACAAGGTCAGCAGAGTGACCAGGAGCAGCAGCTTGAAGTCGTTCAAATAGGCGATGATCGTCGCCTCTCCGTTCACCATGCGGTTCAGGAACAACGCCCCGCGCGACGAGTCCGCGTCCATCAGGCTGCCCAACGACGGGTAAAGATGCAGTGCACGGTTGAAGGGATTGATGTGGGCGCCGATTTCCTCGTGCAGGGTCTGACCATGGCTGACCAGGGCCGCGGTGACCATCGAAACGCCAAGGGCGGAGCCGATGTTGCGGAACAGGTTGATCACCGCGGATCCCTGGGTGCGCAGCGCCGGGGCAAGGGTGGTGAAAGCGATGACCTGCAACGGAATGAAGGTGACGCCCAGGCCGAACCCCTGCACCGACATCACCCAGGTGACCCAATCGGGGGAGACATTCGGGGTCCAACTGGTCATGTCCCAGAACGACCAGGCGGTGCAAAGCAGACCCAGGGCCACGATGATCCGCTGATCCATCCGGGACGACAATTTCCCCACCAGCATCATGCCGAACATGGATGCCACCCCGCGCGGGGCCAGCAGCCAGCCGGCCTGACCGACCGGATAGCTCGACACGGTCTGCAACCAGGGCGCGGCCAGGGCGTTGGATGAAATCAACACCACGCCAAAGCAGAACAACATGAACGTCGCGGTGACGTAGTTTTGGTCGCGGAACAGGGCCGGGCTGATAAAGGGCTGCGGCGCGGTCAGGATATGGACGATGAACAGGAAGAATCCCAGTCCGGCCAGCACCGCGGCGATCTGGATCTGGCGGCTGTCGAACCAATCCTCGGTCTGGCCGCGATCCAGCATCAGTTGGAAGCAGGCAACCCCGAGGGCCAGCACGGTGAAGCCCAGCCAGTCGAAGCGCAGGCTTGACTGCGGGTTCGACCGTGGCAGCAGGATCAGCAGCCCCACGATGGCGAGCACCGCGAAGGGCGGGCTGACCACGAACACCAGCCGCCAATGGTAAAGGTCGGTCAGAATGCCGCCCAACGGGGGCCCGATGATGGGACCGATCATCAGCCCCATCCCCCAGACCGCCATGGCGGGGCCTCTCTGTTCGGCCGGATAGATGTCCAGCAGCACGGACTGCGCCAGCGGCACCAGGCCGGCCCCGAACATGCCCTGGATCAGGCGGAAGGAGACGATCTGCTCCAAGGTCTGGGCCAGCGCGCAGAACAGGGAGAACACCGCGAACCCGACCAGGCATACGATCAGCAACTGCTTGCGTCCGAACCGGTTGGCCAGCCAGCCCATCGGCGCCGTCATGATCGCGGTGGCGATAATATAGGACGTCAGGACCCAGGCCACCTGGTCGATGGTCGCGCCGAAGCTGCCCTGCATATACGGTAACGCCAGGTTCGCGATGGTGGAATCCAATGCCTGGATCGTCGTCGAGAAGATCAGGCATCCCGTGATCAACCCTCGGCGGGGAACCGGCTCGGTGGGGGACAGCGCCATGGTGATGACCTTCGTATTCAGGCTCGGGCAGGCCCCGAACACGACGATGCACATAAACGGGCGCGACCAATAGCCACCGCCGACGCGGCTGTCCATCATGGTCGTGGCCCGTGCCGCGCCGGCCCGGCCCGTTGGATCGGCGTTGGCGATGGCACAATGCCGCCGCGGCCAGCCGCGGCACGATCCTGCTCTAGCCGGGGGGACCGCAAGGTGAGAAGCTGACGGCCAACCCGTGGCGAACAACAAGCGGCAATAGAGGGCATCCAATGACAGACACGACATCCAGGCGAGCGCACGTGATCGCGGGCGGCTTTCCAGTGGGATCGAGCGCGGGACATGACCATGACCACGCCCGCCTGCGGCTGCTGGGCCTGTTGGCGGAACGCGATATTCCCGCCTCGGTCGCCAACGACTTTGCCGATGTGGCGAAATATCTGCCGGTTGCGGGGCTGCTGATTACCTATGTCGCCGGGCCTTATCCCAACGCCGAACAGTGCCGAAGCATCAGGGCGTGGATGGAAGCCGGAGGGCACTGGCTGGGCCTGCACGGAACCAGCGGCGGGCGCGCCGAACGGGTGGAGGGATTCCGCCAGCGCCGCACCGTGAAAGCGGACCATCACGCCCTGCTGGGAAGTTTCTTTCTGACCCATCCGCCGCTCTGCCGCTTTCGGGTCGATGTTACCGACCCGGCCAACCCGCTGACCCAGGGGATCGGCAGCGCGTTCGAGGTGATAGACGAGCCTTATTTTATCGAGTTGCAGGACCCGGCCTCGACGCGGATTCTGCTGACGGCGGATTATGGCCCGGATGCTGTGTCGCCCAGTATCGGCACGCTTTACCCCACGGATACGTCCCTTCAGGCTGACGGCAAGACCCGCGTGCTGGGCTATACGCGTGATATCGGCCGTGGCAGCGTGACCTATTTCGCCCTCGGCCACTGCCACAACCCAGAAGCTCGGCCGGCGCGGAATGTCGAACCCGGCGACACGACGCCCGCAACGTTTCGCGGCCCTTGGGAAAACGACGCCTTCTTGACCTTGCTGCGCAACGCCATCGGCCAGGGCACGGGCGGCTGATCCTGGCCGACCCGGCGACCCGCGCTTCAACCGCCGGGGGTCGGTTGCCGGATCGAGGCCGGCAACGACGGTGAGGGGCGCGAAGACGGGACGCGCGGCGGTCAGTGGCTGGGGCCTTCGTATCAGACCGCTTCAAACTTGAACCCGTCCCCCCAGCGCTTGATCCGCCCCGATGACGGCGACGGGAAATGCGCCGTGCACACCAAAGTCGATGTGTCGCACAGGCAACTGAACAGCTTCCGCCGGCTCTCGCCCGCCTGCGCGGAATCGTAGTCCACCCGCATGCCCAGTTCCGGATAGCGTGCCTGCAACGCCGAGTGGATCATGTCGCCAGTGATCACCGCATCCGCGCCCGGCTTGCCGACCTGCACCGAGTAATGATCGATCGTATGCCCCGGGGTCGGCAGCAATTTCACCAGATCGCCGAACACATGGTCGCTTTTCACCACTTCCTCGCGTTTCGCGGCGACGATCGGCAGCACGGAATCGGTGATCCAGGGCGCGGTCGTCGCGTCCGTCCGTTCCGTCTCCGTCCAATAGGCGAGTTCCCGGTCGGAGAAGACGTATTTCGCCTTCGGGAAGGTCGGCACCCAGCGTCCGTTTTCCAGTTTCGTGTTCCAGCCGACATGATCGACATGCAGATGGGTGCACATGACATAGTCGATCTGGTCCACCGAAACGCCGGTCGCGGCCAGGCTCTTCTCGAACCGGTCGGTGTTCATCATGTTCCAGAAAGGACGCGAGGGGCGCGGCTTGTGGTTGCCGACGCAACTGTCGATCAGGATGTTATGGTGTGGCGTCTGCACCAGGTAGGACTGGATGCACAACACCAGTTGGCCGTCTTTCTTGTCCAGATAGCCGCCCTCGGTCATCCAGCCACGGTTTTCCTCCAGCACCTCCTTGGTAAGGTTGGGGAAGAATTCCAACGGATTGAAGAACGGCGCTTCCTGTTCCACGACGCGGTGGATGGTGATGTCGCCGACCTTGAAGGTTGTGGTGGCCATGGTTCGGTTTCCTCAATGGTTGGGGGTTTCTGACCGGGCAGGAACGTGACGCTCGATAACAACGGCCGCATCCGGTGGGGAGCACGAGTCTCTCCGCGATAGGGGTAGGGAAGGCTACCAGCCTCCCCTCCCTCCGAACCGTGCTGGCGGTTCTCCCGCACACGGCTCTCCAGTGGCTGGTTATCCTCATCGGGGGTGTCTCGCGGTGTCCAGGGCCATGGTCAGGGAGAAGAGGTCC
>CAMATI010000418.1 GCA_945861095.1 Asaia bogorensis
AACGCCCGAACGTCGTGCAGACGCGTGCCAAGCCAACGATCCACTTTCCCCATGGTCTCCCTCGCGTCCGATACCAATCAACATATCGTAGGCGAGAGCACCGCATTCACACCATATTTCGATTGTGAAAATGAGGGGATTCGTGAGGCTTCCACCGTCAGTTCGTTATTCACGCCCATCGCTTCCCCGGCATAGCCGCGGGCGATCGCCACCGCCTGCGCCGCGTCGGCGGGGCTGGCGACGGCACCGGTCAGCAGCAGGCCGCGCGCCTGGGCACGCACCTGCACCCGGCTGCCCGGAACCAGGCGACCGATCGAGGCCTGGGCTTCCCGCGCGCCAAATCCGGATGGCTGAACCGTGACTTCGTATTGCGCGATCACCCGGCCCGCCGTGTCCATGGCAGCCACGGTGGTGTGGCCGGGCGCGATGCCGAAAACAAACAGGCTGGTGGCGCTGGCGGGTCGGACCTCCGCCACTTTGGGGTCTGCGACGAAGATGTTCGCGGCCGGATCGGCGAGCGACATCACTCGCCCGGTGCCGGATTCCAGCGACATGGCACTCCCCTGGCCACCCCCTTGCGCCCGCGCGGGATCGGCCAGGGCCGCGACAGTCAGGATGACAGCAACGATCCGGACAAGGCCGGTCAGCATACGCAGCGCCCGTCGCATCAGAACTTGAACTCCCTCGTCTCGCCAGCGCCACGGAAGATCCGCACGACATTGTCGACGGCTGGAGCCGCATCATTACCCACGGCGGACGATACATCCAAGGCCCACGTCGTCTTGTCGCGCGAATCGGCCCCCGCGTTCACAATCCCGGCGGACCGCAGAGACAATGAAAGTCGACCCAGCCGCATGGCGACCGACACGCGCTCCGCCTCGCCCGGCAGCACTTCCAAAGTCACCGTGCGGCTATGCGGGTCCCCGCTGGTCGGGGCGGCGCCCTGCACCAGTTGCTGATCGATCGCGATAACCCGAGCGTTCGGCAGCACGGTTTCCGCCGCCACGCGCCGGCCCGGACGCACGGTGGGATCGGCGGACGACACGGTCAAAATCACATCCACCCGATCGCCCGGCCAGATCAGACCGGCGGATCCGCTGGTCGCATCGACGCCGATGGTGACCGCCCGTTTGCCAGGCTCCAGCACCGCGGCGAGGAACCCGTGTTCTCCCGGCTTGGTCACGTCGGCCGAACGCATGACTTCGCCCGGCCCCATCCCACGGCGCATCATGGCACCGATCAAGGCACGGTGCGCGTCGACGGATTCAACGGCGATTTCCCCGTTTTCCAGCGTGATCGCGAGCTCTTTCGTGGTCAGGTCTTCCGGCTTCAACAGGCTGCCGGCATGGATGGTGCGCGCGGCGACCACCACCAGTTTTTTGGCGGGCGGCGCCACGGCTGCAACCGCTGGCGCGGGCGGTCGGGACATGATCCAGGCCGCGGTACCAAATCCTGTCAGGCCCAATGCCATCAGGACGAAAAACATGACGCGAAAGAGCATTGGGCGTTCCCTTCAAAAGAGGACGAACAGGCCGCCGGCGGCAATCGCGCAGGCGTAGGGTAACGGGCCGCCACGGCCCAGCCGCCACCGTTCCACCCGCCAGGCGCGGGCGGCGAAACCCGCGGGGCGCCGACTACCGGGCGGAACCCCCAGGGACCGGCCGATCAGGTAGGCAATGGCGATACAGAAGCCGGTCACCGACATGACCAGCATGAATGTGGCCGTAAGCGAGGGTGGGATCGCGATCGCCACGGCGCCCAGCAGTTTGACGTCTCCGCCACCCAGCCAGCCGCGCCGCCAGCAGAACGCGGCCACGGTAAACACCGCCGCCCCGCAGGCCAGGCCCAGAAGCAGGCGATTGTCGATGTAACGAAGGGAGATGCCGGTCAGGGCAAGAAGCAGCGGAACCCAGTTGGGTATGGTCCGCGCTATGACGTCATGTGCGGCGGCAGTCAACAGCAGCGCGCCGGCCGACGTAATGAGTCCAAGCTGAAAAAGCGATGTCCAATCGGCCGGCATCGCAAACCTCAATCATGACGGAAAACAAATGGCGCCTGATCGCCGGCTGCGGCGAGCCTATGGCCTGCCGAGCGCGACGATCATGCGACCTGTTTGGCGGAAGCCTTACAGGTTGTTCGCCATCGAGTTGAACTTGTTCGCCAGGTCGCCGCCGAGGACGGTGAAGCCAGCGGCCACGGTGGCGACGATCACGCCAGCGATCAGGCCGTATTCCAGAGCCGTCACGGCGCGGCGGTCGGTCTTCAGTTCCAGCCAGGTCTTGATGAAAGTGATCATGGTAAGCTCCCGCTTTGTTAGGTTGTAACCCGCGATGGCCCGTCCCGGTCGGTTCGAACTCATGCAAAGAGAAATAAGCACGACGGGAGTTGCCGGATAGTTACAAGACGCCACGTCGATGGCCGATTCATGAAAAGAATTTCAGCGATCGGGGTGCATGACGCGACGCCACGGCATCTGAATTATCGCCAGCAATATTCTTGAGGTTTCGTGATTGGTTTGATCGGGGCGGAGCGGAATGGACCGTGCAATCGGTCGATGCCGGACCTGGATCGACAGACTCCCGGCGCCACGGTCGGTTGTGTGGAAATCCCGTGTCGCCGGCTGGGATTTTGGCGATGCCAGAGTCCCGCCTTCAAGTCTGGGCCCCATATCGACTTCGGACTGTAACCGATATCGGGGCAACCCGCCCTATTGGCCGTCGATCCGACGGTCCGATCCGAAGCGGGCCAGAGCCGCGGAATCGGCGAGAGTCCATGAGTCCCAGCCGCAAGGATCGTATGGTCGGCGGGGAGTTCGGTTAATGTTTTCCAAAGGATACGGTAAGATCAGCCGGTCGGGACAGCGACACATGGCGGCCGCGACCACCCTAGTATCAGCGGTTGGGGCGGGGGGAATAAGGCGCCAGGTGCGTCGCGGCCTCTCGACCGTTGCCCCGCGGCATTTGCGAGGCGCACCCAGTAAAAAAATGCAAATCGCGGCGACGGGCAAGGAGGAGCCCGCACCATTTGTCTTTCATCGCACTCGGCCCATGGCCCGCATCGTGGACCGCATCGTGGACCGCATCCAATCCGATGCCGTCATACCGCCGCTCGGTGGAACCGACGGTTGCAGCAACAGAAATGAATTGACACATGGCGCGCAGCAGAAACGGCGCGAAGTCACCGACCTGGCACGATGATCCGCGGCAGGCCGGGCACGGCGGGCGCCGAGCCGACATGCGATCCCGCCATCGTTCCGCTCGGTGTCCAAATGCGAATTCCGAACCGGAGATAGGGCTGGTCGGGACCAGGGGCAGCAATGTCGGGCGAGGCCGTCCAACTGGCCTGCACAAGCCGGCGATAGGGAATGCTCCGGCTTAGATCAGCGGAATGATAGGATTCAATGGCGCTGTTCCAGTTCCCGCGTCTTGCCTGCAGTGTTGCCAGAAAACCGGCGGCATAGCGGGCATTCGCGAAAGGATCGAACGCCTGTTCCAGATCGGGGAATGCCTTGGGGTGATGTCCGAGATTGATCTGGAAGCAACCGACATCGATGTTGCTGGCACCGGCTGCCTGCAACCGGCGCACCGCGGCGATCGCATCGTCCTTGTTGTCCAGGTAATTGCCGGCGGACGGGGTGCCAACGGCCCACGGCCAGGGGACGATGCGGCGACGGACCGCGTCCCAGCGGCCGCTTTCGACCCGACCGATCGCGACCAGCATGCCGGCGGGAAGGCCGTAACCACGCTCCGCCTCGGCCCCCGCCTGCTCACAGATGCCGGGGTTGGCGGGCAGCGAACTCGTTGCTTGCGCGATACTGGCCGGCAGCAGAAGCAGCAGACCGGCCAGGATCGATTGGTATCTCACGCCATCGCGAGGGGAGGCTCATACGCCGCGACCCCACCCGCGAGTTCGCCAACCGGCCGAGGCTCCCGCAGGATGTAGCCGCAACCCCACACGGTATCGATCAGGGTCGGCACGCCAGCGGCGGCGAGCTTCTTGCGCAGACGGCAGATGATCACGTCGATCGTCTTGATCTCCGGCTCATCGTCCGTGCTGTAGAGATGGTTCAGGAACGCGGTCTTGTTCAGGATCACACCCTGCTTCAGAAACAACAGCTCCAGCACCGCGAACTCCCGCCGGGAGACGACCATGCGCTGGCCGCTGACCCGGATTTCATGCTTGTCCAGGCTAAGCTCGACGCAGCCACACCGCAAGATCGACCGCGCATGGCCCTGGCTGCGGCGCACCACCGCGCGGATCCGCGCCATCAACTCGTCCGTATCGCAGGGCACGATCACCACGTCGTCTGCGCCCTGGTCCAGCGCCTTGGCGCGCGCCTGGGCCGTGGCGGTGTCCGACATCACCATCACCGGCACGTTGAAGCCGGCCGCGCGCGCCATGCGCACCATCTCATGGCCCGGCATATCCGACAGATGCATGTCAACCAGCACCAGATCGTAGTCGTAGGCCCGCAGGAAATCGAGACCATCGCGTCCGGACGCCGCGAATTCCGCATTCAGGCCGCGCGATTTCAGCACCGTCATGTCATTCCCTTCGCGAGAGAACGAATTTTGACCGACCCGCAGAACCAGCATTGATTTATCCCCGTCCGCCTCATGACTCCCCTCATTTTCGACTCCTGCATTACTATGCCCAAGCAGGCACGACTCTCCTGGACACCGCTTTTTGTATCAGGCTGGGTTACGTGACTCGAGGTATGACCCGGTCAGTTGGGCCAGCTTCCCGTTGCAGGTGGCG
>CAMATI010000419.1 GCA_945861095.1 Asaia bogorensis
TCGTCGCCATACAGCCGCCCCTCGGCTTTGGGCGCGATTAGTGTGGGCAGGTGAGGCAAGGGTTCACGACACTCGGACAAGGCCGCATGACACGCTTCCAAAGCGGCCGTTCTGTCCCGGGGCATGCCCCGGGACAGAACAAGAACGAAACGGACACTTCACGAGCTACATAAACCGGACATGTTGACGAGCTAGCGACAGAGCGGCGGTGCGCGGAGGGTCGGTGTCGGGTCTGCGTCCGCGTCGCCGGACGCCCCGCGTCCTACCCGCCCCGATCCTCCCAATCGACCCATTCCACCTTATGCGTCGCAAGATAGTCACTCACCGCCGCTCCAATCGTCGGGCAGAAATGTTCTTCGTCGAACCGATCGAACAGCCCAAAGCGCTTCAGCTTATCCTTCACCGGGTCTTTCAGTTCGGCAAACCGCAGTTCGATGCCGGCCGAGCGCAGGGTGTCATCCAGTTCTGCCAGGGCGTCGGCCGCGGTGACATCGACGCTGGTCATGGGTTCCGCCGCCACCACCAGCCACCGCACCGGCGTGGGGGAGGCCGCTACCGCGTCCAGAGCCCGCTCCTGGAACCACTCCGCATTGGCGAAGAACAGCGGCGCGTCCCAGCGAAACAGCACCAGGCCGGGAATCAGACGAGCGTCGGGATACCGCGTGATATCGTGGTATCCTTTCACCCCATCCGCGCGCCCCAGCACCGCCGTGTGCGGGCGCCACCCGTCCCAGAGAAATTCGATGATCGCGATGACAATGGCCAGGCCGATGCCGGGAATTGCGCCCAACACCGCCACGCCGATGAAACATCCGATCGAAAGCCAGAATTCCCATTGCTGAATCCGATAGATGCGCCGCAGATCGGACACCTCCACCATGCTGATCGCCGCGGCGATGACCACCGCCGCCAGCGCCGTCGCCGGCAAATAATGCAGCAGATCGGGCGCCGCCATCAGGAGCACCGCAACGACGGTGGCACCGACGACCCCGGTCAACTGGGTTTTGGCACCCGCCGCCTCCGCCACCGGCGTGCGCGAGGCGCTGCTGCTGACCGGAAAGCCCTGAAAGAATCCGGCGGCCAGATTGGCGGCGCCCAGCGCCACCATCTCCTGATTGGGGTCGACATAGGTGCCGGTCCGCGCGGCATAGGACCGGGACAGCACGCTGGTATCCGCGAACGACACCATTGCCACGGCGCAACCGCCGATCACGACCGATGTCAGGTCGCCGAATGTGATCCACGGAATGGAAAACGCCGGCAGACCCTGCGGCAGTGATCCCAGGACGGCGACATCGAAGCTGCTCGCCAGGTCCATCCCCCCCACCACCACCGTCGCGCCAATCACCGCGATCAGCACGCTCGGCAGGCGCCGGAACCGTTTCAGGGTCAGGATGGTCAGCAGGCAGGCCGTGCCGATCAGGAACGCCACCCAGTTGGCCTGGCCGTCCCACACGGCCTGGCCCAGAGCCCAAAGGCTGCTCAAGGGCCCGTCGGCGTCGATCGAGATGCCGAACAGTTTGGGTAATTGACCGACCAGAACGGTCACCGCGATGCCGTTCATGTAGCCGTAGCGGATCGGCTTCGACAGAAGTTCGGTGATGAATCCCAGCCGCACCAATCCGGCCATGATACAGACGACGCCCGACACCACGGCCATCATGCTGGCCAACGCCACCGCGCGCAGCGGATCGCCGCCCGACAGCGGCAGCACAACCGCCAGAATCAACGCGGCCAGCGACGAATCAGGCCCCAGAACGAGTATCCGGCTCGGCCCGAACACCGCATAGGCCAGCAGCGGGATGACCGTGGCATACAGCCCGTAGACCCCCGGCACCCCTGACGCCACGGCATAGGCGACTCCGACGGGAACCAGGATCGCCGTCAGCGCGAGTCCCGCAACCAGATCGTGCGGCAGCCAGGCCAGTTCGTATCGGCGCAGCATCCCGATCCCGGGGACCCACCCCATCCAGCCATTACCGCTCGCCGCCTTGCGGGCGCGGATGACGCGGCCTGTTGCGGGTTGGGGCGTTGGTGGGCTCGCTTCGGTCATGGGTTTCCACCAGGGTCGGTGTTCGATCTGTCACGGTATCATGCGGTGCGCTCGAACGCCCTTTTATCCCAACCTGCCGAAAACACTGACCCAAGGTGACAACGCTCGCTGTCATTGCGAGCGCAGCGCAGCAATCCAGGGCAACCAACAGGATCGCTAATGCCAGGCCCCTGGATTGCTTCGCTGCGCTCGCAATGACAGAGGCCACACATGACAGAGGCCACACATGACAGAGGCCACACATGACAGAGGCCACACATGACAGAGGCCACACATGACAGAGGCCACACATGGGTCACTGGTTCTGTCGGTTGTATTATCCCGACCGGCCGAAACAGCGACCCACAGGCACCCCCTCACCGTCATTGCCCGGCGTCACCTGATCAGGTCGGCAATGACAGCGCGAGGCGGTGCACCCCCGCCGTTGCAGCACAGGTTGCCGTGTCGCGCTCGGCAGGGACGGTCAGGGGTGGTGCACCCACTTATAGCGACCATCCGTGCGCGTCGCCGAACGTGACACGATCGGTCAATCGCCCGGACGGCTGGTATCCGGCCGCGCGGGCTGGCCGCGTAAGGTGCGGGCAGGCTCGCGGGGGTCGTGATCGGTCGGCGTAGACCGACCACGACACGGATGGGTAGGCCGACTACTTCGGGAACCGGCCCAGCATGATCGACACGTCGCGCGCCATCTCCAGCGACTGATCGGGCGACAGCGACACCGCGCGGTGGAACGTGCGCTTGGTCTGCGTCAGTTGCTCCAGGTTCCAGCCCGCCAGTTTCGTGGCGATCGCCATCGCCTCGTCGATCAGCTTGTCGTCGGGCACGACGCGGTTGACCATGCCCAGTTCGTAGGCGCGTTGCGGCAGCATGTTTTCGCAGAGGGTGAGCAGTTCGAACGCCACCTTGCGGCCCATCAGGTGCACGGCGTGGGCGGTGACGGTGGTCGCCGCCAGGCCGGCCTTCAGCTCCGGATAGCCGAAGCGGGCGCTTTCCGCGGCGACCACCATATCACTGCCGAAGGCCAGCCCGGCACCGGCGCCCAGCACATAGCCATGCACGGCGGCAATGATCGGCTTGTCCACCCGGGTCAGCAGCTTGGTCAGCGCGATATTCGTGTCGCCGTGCTTGATCAGGTTCGGCCGGTTTTCCGCCGTGAACGGCCGTGGCACCGACGTGTCGGCGCCGGCACAGAACGCGCGTCCGGCGCCGGCCAGGATGACGACCGACACCGCGGTGTCGTCCTGCGCGGCGAGCAGCGCATCCGTCAGCGCATGCACCAGGTCGGGATTGAGGGCATTCAGCTTGGCCGGGCGATTCAACGTCAGCAGGCGTACGGGGCCTCGTGTTTCGACCAGCAATACAGTGTCGTCCATGGTGCGTTTCCCTTGTTGGCTGGTCGCAGGACAGCGTGTCCGACCGGGCAGCGTCAAGCCCGGGCCGGAGGGACGCGGGGCCAAGATCGGGCGGCCTCGCTTGATACAGGCATCGGATCGGCGGTTAATCGGCCAGGATCAAACGTCAGGGGAGAAACCGGGCCATGAGCGGCTTCGACAGTTACGCCACCAAATACTCCTGCATCCACATGCGCCGGGAAAACGGCATTCTGGAGATGCGGTTCCATACCGACAACGGCCCGCTGCGCTGGGGCTTGGTGCCGCACGGCGAATTGCCGGATGCGTTCGCCGATGTCGGCCGCGATCGGGAAAACCGGGTGGTGATCATCACCGGCACCGGCGACGAATTTTCCGGAATCCGCGCCAGTGTCGGCACTCGGTCGTTGACCCAGGGGATCACCGCGAACGCCTTCGACCGCGTGCATTGGGAAGGGCGCGCGCTGCTGATGAACCTGTTGAATCTAGAGGTCCCGGTGATTTCGGCGATCAACGGGCCGGCGTGGCGGCACTGCGAGATCCCGTTGCTGTCCGATATCGTGTTGGCGGCCGACACCGCGGCATTCCAGGACTCGGCGCATTTCATGTCGGGGATGTTGCCGGGTGACGGCATGCATATCGTCATGCCGCTGCTGATGGGGATGAATCGCGGGCGTTACTTCCTGCTGACCGGTCAGACCCTGTCGGCGCAGGAGGCAAAGGACCTGGGTCTGGTCGCGGAAATCCTGCCGCCGGATCAGGTGCTGGCGCGCGCCTGGGAGCATGCCGAAATCCTGGCCCAGAAGCCGACCCTGCTGCTGCGCTACACGCGGCTGATGTTCACCGAGTATCTGAAAAAGCGCATGCAGGACCTGCTGGGATATGGTCTGGCGATGGAAGGGCTCGCGCTGATGGAGCAGCTAGACTCGCCCAAGTGACACGACGGCCCATGGCCTCCCGTCAGTGCGGGGCGTGACCCGGCAACGACGGTGCGGAGGGGACACTATCGGTCAACGGTTCGAGCGGTCGGTAAGGCGACGCGCAAAATAACCGCATCCGGGGGGGCACATGCCTCCCCGCGTCATGGCGGGCGCAGGCCCACCATCCACGACTTCTTGTCGAATCAGCATCAAAAGGCGTGGATGGCGGGCCTGCGCCCGCCATGAGTGCGTCCGTGAGGACGCTTTGTCAGCGGGGTGCAAGTCCCCGTCTGGGTTGGTCGCAACCCAGCAATCGAAGGTAACTGCGTTGCCGCGAGGTGGCGTGGGGAGCAACCGGAGGTGAACCTT
>CAMATI010000420.1 GCA_945861095.1 Asaia bogorensis
CCCGACAATGCCACACGAACCAGGAAAGGCCCGCACCGCGCCCTCCGCACCGGCGGAATGGCAATCAGATCGAACCGCGGAGAAGCCATGGGAACTGAAGCAAGCGTAAATATCGTAACCGGCTGTATCAAAGTCGTTGACACGTTCCGGTCTGCTCGGAAACCGAGGTGCCGGAGACGAAATCGAGCTGGATGATCAGCGCGGCCTGGGCCGGGGCGACCGCTACTGCGGCAAGCAGGCCAAGTGCCGGGAGCACTGATTTGAACTTGTTCACCAATGTATCTCCAGTCGTCACATTCACCGGGATTCCCCCGATGAACGGCCATCTACGCCGCCACCGAGGAACGATAAGCTCCAAAGTGGGCGTTTCGCAACAGCGACCGGCTGGGTGGACTGCTGGGGCCTTACTGGCTGGCCGACGATCACCGTGCCGACAGGAATCTGGGCAAGCTCGCCCTCGTCGGGACGCACATCTCCTGCCGCCAGCCAGATCGGCCAAGTCCGACGCTGTTCCTTTAACATCGGCCAGAACTAACGGAATGCCCGTTTTCCGCACGAACCCGCCCCCCCGCCGCCGCGCGCCCAGTCTCAGATAATGTGCGTCGGAACGTTTGATCTTGCGTCCGTCTCACCGAGCCTGCGTTCAGTCGCAAACAATCTGCGTCGGAAAGCCCCCTTGATTGCGCGTCGGACCGGTTATGATTGCGCGCCGCTACACATACGGCGTACCGGCCAGGCCGGGTCCCGTTGCCGAAGCGATCGACACCGGCCGGGGTTGCGAATGACCGCTACTTCCCCCGCACCGGCACAGGGATCCCAGGGATCTTCACCTTGACCGCGCCCAGATGGTTCCGGCTTGTGAAATAGAGGGTTTTCCAGTCATCACCGCCAAACCCCACATTGGTGGTGGCGGGGGCCCCGTGCACGATGCGGCCGAGCTTCTTGCCGGTCGGATCCATGATCCAGATCCCGCCCGCGCCGCCACAATAGACGTTCCCGGCCGAATCTACCTTCATGCCATCGGGAACACCGGGTTCGCTTCCCCGCAGATCGGCGAAGACGCGGTCGGTCTGCTTCGCGAGCGTGCCGTTGGGCATCAGATCGAAGGCCCTGATGTGCCCGCGGCGGGAATCGTTGATGTAGAGCACCGCCTCGTCCGGCGAGAAGGCCAGGCCGTTGGGCACCACGAAGTCACCGATGAGCAGGCTCATCGTGCCGAGATCGGGCGTGACGCGGTATACGCCGGAAAAGGTCAGATCCCACTGCTCGGGCGCGGCGGGGCTGGTCCAGGGATCGGTGAAGTAGATGCACCCGTCGGATTTGACCACGACGTCGTTCGGCCGGTTCAGTTGACGACCCTGGAAGCTGTTGGCGATTACCGTGAGGCTGCCGTCGAGTTCCTGGCGGGTGACCCGGCGGGAATCATGTTCGCAGGCGAGCAGGCGCCCCTGTAGGTCGCGGGTCAGCCCGTTGGCCCGGTTTGTCGGTTCCTGAAACAGCGACACGCCGGTACCGGGGGTGTATTTCATGCGCTTGTTGTTGTGAATGTCGCTGAACAGCAGATAACCGCCTTCGGCCCACCAAAGGGGGCCTTCCGCTGGGCCTTGAGGCCCCCCGAACCCATCAGCCAGGTCCTGGATGGGCTCGGACAGGTCGATGATTGTCCCCAGCACGGGATCCAGCTGTTCGATCCGCTTGGATGGCGCTGTGTGTGCTCCACCAGACATGACGAAACCTCCTGTTGCGACGAGTCCCCCTCCCCTGCCGTTTCGGCACAGATAGCTGTGCTAGAGGGACCGCCTTGCCGGGTCGGTCATCGAAGCTGACCGCCGTGGCAACACGGTAGGCATAGCGAAAACCGTTCGGCAAGCGCCGGGCCTCCAACCGGTGACAGACGGTCGATCGGACGCCCTCGCTAAAAGACGATAGTTGTCTATCAGCCGTCTTATAGACGACAGTTAGACAACTGTCATACAGTTATTGTCTGTCTGACGACCAACAATCGTCAGTTGACAGATTGACGACTGTTGGTCATATATCTTCGGGTGGTAACAACCGATTCAGGTCCCGACATGCCAACAATTTCCTTTGCCAGCTCGAAAGGGGGAGCCGGCAAATCGACCTCCGCCGTGCTGCTCGGCACCGAACTTGCCGCGCGCGGCGCGGCGGTCACGATCATCGACGCAGACCCCAATCAACCCGTCACCAGGTGGAGCAGAAAGCCCGGCTGCCCCAGCAAGTTAAACGTCATCGGCGGAGTCACCGAGGAAACACTGATTGACACCATCGACGCAGCCGCCCGCCAAACAGCGTTCGTTATCGTCGATCTTGAAGGCACGGCGACGCTTATGGTCGCACAGGCCATGAGCCGCGCCGACCTTGTCATCATCCCGACCAAAGGCTCCGAACTCGACGCTATCGAGGCGATCAAGGTCATCAAGTTCATCGGCCGCCAGGAGAAGGTGTACAACAAGCCGATCCCATTTGCCGTGCTGTTTACCCAGACGAATCCTGCTGTCCGACCCAGGACGCTCAAGAGCCTTGAACAAGACATGCGGCAACAAGGCATACCTCTGTTCGGCACGGCACTTCATGAGCGCGATGCCTTCCGCGCCATTTTCTCCTTCGGTGGCACCTTGTCTGGTCTGGACACCAATGCGGTGAGCAATGTGTCTTCCGCGCTGAACAACGCCAAGCAATTTACCGCCGAGGTGGTCGCCATGCTGACGCGGCGTCAAGAGCCCGTCGTTCAGCAGGCGGAGGTGGCTTGATGTCCGGGACGCGCCCCAGCATTTTTGACGAAGACATCGATCTCAGCGGCTTTAAACCCAAAGCCGAGCCGGAAACCCCGCCGGTGCCGCCCGAGACTGTGCGCCGCGTGTCGGAGGAGGGGGGGTTCCCAAGCCGTGCGCCGACGCAGCCGTCGAAAAAGCCGGCCAGAGCCAAGACAGGCCGCATCGTGCTGCTCAATGCGCGGATCAGGGGAACCGCCCACGACCGCTTTCATGAAATCGTTGAAAGTGAACGCCTTCGCTACGAAGCGGGAGAACTCACACACCGCGTCACTCTCGGCGAAGTCGTCGAACGTGCCCTTGCTGCCCTGGAGCGTGAGATGGGGCAGGGGAGGGGAGTCTGATTAAGATTCGGGTCGATCAATGTTAGATCATTTTAAGTCGACTGTCGGACCACCGCTTTCAATCGGTTTACTTACTGAGTCCCTCTGGTGGCGACCGCCACCAGACTCCAAATTTTGCGGTCGATATTGTCCCCCGACGCTAGGAAACGAACGGCTCTCCCTTAGCTACGTGACCTGGGTGTGGAGATCAGTGGCGGGATGCCTCCGGACTGGAGTCTGGTGGCGGGTTACGTTTTGGCGATTGCCGGTCGGGATGGGCGGAGAATGATCCCGCGCTCGCCGACAGAGATGTTGGCTTCCGGATAAACGGCGCACGCGAGGTTCAGTGCCTCTAGGAAATGCGATCGGAAGGCCCGAAGCCGGGTGTAACCGGCGCCAAATTGGGCATGGAGTGATGGCCAACCAATCTCGACATCACGCTTCAGCGCATGCAGCCGGTAGGCAAGCCAGATATAGACATCGATCACCATAGACCGTGGCCCAATGGCCCTGAGAGCGCTTTCTGACAGTGGAACGGGGTGTTCCCGGAGGGCACGGTAGAACTCTTCGTTTATAAGCACGCGGTCCTGCCATAGGCTAGGCTGCTCGCTGAGCGCATCTGTCATCGTGATGGCACCATCGACAAAGCCGCCGCGCCGCATGAGTTCGCCGCCGCTACGGTCAGAAAAGAACATCAGGGTACAGGCGCTGATCCGTCTGGCCTGCTCGTTTACACGTCGGTAGGTCTCGCCACCGATCGAAAGACCCATATGGCCAAGCCATATCCGCATGCTTCGTCCAAGAGCGATCTCTCGTGATCCCGAGCGGATTGCCTCACTCTGCAAAAAAAGTAGGATAAAGCGAGCATATGAACCGTAGGGCAGGCCAACACTTTTCTCATTGCGATCGACGCCTGCTTGCAACACCAATGTCAGGTTGTGGCCCTCACGACGCCAAGTGCTACCTTGCTGAGGTTTGTGGGGCAAGGAGGTTAGGGCGAACCCGCTGTAGGTAAAGCCCATCCTCTCGGCATCTTCGCTTAAGACCTGGAATGCAGCTTCGACCACTTGGCGTTCATGCTTCGTCACGGCCTGCCGCCGTGCCTCATCTACCCCGTGAAGCAGGATCAGTTGATGAACTTCCGCCATAAAATGACCGTGGCTGGTGATGGTTGCCCCGTCAACTTGGAGTCTGGTGGCAAAAGCTATTAGGAAGATATTAGATTCTCTAATTATTAGTGTGTGCCACAAGACTCCACGGGATAACCACGAGTCGCGCCACCACCCTCCAATACGGAGGCGCCACCAGACTCCACGACGGCGCTGTGGATATCTCTTGTTTGTTCATGGCTACCGTCGCTCCGAGTCGTGGAAATCTGCGCCATGCGACTCGGAGAGCATCAGGGTCTCTGGGGTTTATGCTGTCTCGGCTTGAGCGGCCTCATGCGGATTCCGACGAAGGCGGCCACCGATTCCAATTTGATCGCGGCCACCATTCCAATCTGATGGCGGCCAGGCTGGCATCGTCTCGCGGGCCGATTTTGGTCATGTCATGATGGTCATAGCCGGGTCAAGCGGCAGCGCCTTGTTTG
>CAMATI010000421.1 GCA_945861095.1 Asaia bogorensis
CGAACGGTATCCGCGGGAATGGCAGCGGCGTCACCGCTCGGCCGTCCGCGAACTCCTCGAACACGCCGGCGATGACCGGTTCGATCGTGTTGAACACGTCTTCCTGGGTGACGTAGCTCATCTCGAAATCGAGCTGATAGAACTCCCCCGGCGAACGATCGGCGCGGGACGCTTCATCGCGGAAGCAGGGCGCGATCTGGAAGTAGCGGTCGAAGCCGGCGACCATCAGCAATTGCTTGAACTGCTGCGGCGCCTGCGGCAACGCGTAGAACTTGCCGGGATGCAAACGCGCGGGTACCAGAAAGTCCCGCGCGCCCTCGGGGGATGACGCGGTCAGGATCGGCGTCTGATATTCCAGGAAGCCGCTGTCGATCATGCGGCGCCGGATGGACGTGATGACCTGGGACCGCAGCACCATGTTGCGGTGGGTCTTGTCACGCCGTAGATCGATGAAGCGGTATTTGAGGCGGATGTCCTCCGGGAAGCGCTCCTCGCCGGCAACCTGCATGGGCAGGACCTCGGCCGCGGATTGCACGATCAGGTCGGCAACCTGGAGTTCGATTTCGCCCGTGGGCAGGCGAGGGTTGACGGTGCCGGCTTCGCGCATCACGACCTTGCCGGTGACGGTGATGACACTTTCCGGGCGCACCGCATCGGCGGCGGCGAAGGAAGGGGAGCCGGCGGGAAAGACGCATTGCGTCAGGCCGTAATGATCGCGCAAATCGATGAACAGCAAGCCGCCATGGTCGCGCTTGGCATGCACCCATCCCGAGAGGCGGGCGGTCTGGCCGGAATCGGCGGCGCGGAGGGCACCGGCGGTGTGGGTGCGATAGGCATGCATGGCGGCGTGTCCTGATGGTAGTGGTGGAAGGGCGGGGCTCCGCCCCGGACCCCGCCAGGGGCTTTGCCCCTGGACCCCACCAAAGGCGACGGCCTTTGGAATTCGATTTATTGGTGCTTTAAGATGGGGCCTACACGGACCGGGAAAGGTCTATGTAGGCCCCATCTTAAAGCACCAATGTTCCGGTTCCAAGGGCCGTCGCCTTTGGTGGGGGTCCAGGGGGCAAAGCCCCCTGGTCGGGGTCCGGGGCGAAGCCCCGCCCCTTCCCGCCCCTACTTCAACCAACCAGCCAGGATCGCCAACATCAGCAGCGCCACGATGTTGGTGATCTTGATCATTGGGTTCACCGCCGGACCGGCGGTATCCTTGTACGGGTCGCCCACGGTGTCGCCGGTCACCGCGGCCTTGTGCGCCTCGGAGCCCTTGCCGCCGTGATTGCCCTCTTCGATGTACTTCTTCGCATTGTCCCAGGCGCCGCCGCCCGAGGTCATGGAAATCGCCACGAACAGGCCCGTCACGATCGTGCCCAGCAGCATCGCGCCGAGTGCGGCAAACGCCGCGGCCCGCCCGCCAATCATGTTGATCACGACCCACAATGCGATCGGTGCGACCACCGGCAGCAACGACGGCAGGATCATCTCCTTGATCGCGGCCTTGGTCAGCAGGTCGACGGCCTTGCCGTACTCCGGCTTGGCGGTGCCTTCCATGATGCCCGGGATTTCCCGGAACTGACGCCGCACTTCCACCACGACCGAGCCAGCGGCGCGTCCAACCGCCGTCATGCCCATGGCGCCGAACAGGTAGGGCAGCAGACCACCGATGAAGAGCCCGACCACGACATACGGGTTCTGCAGGGCGAAATCGACCTTCAGAGTCGGGAAGTAGTGCGCCAGATCCTGCGTATAGGCCGCGAACAAAACCAGCGAAGCCAAACCGGCGGACCCGATCGCGTACCCCTTGGTGACGGCCTTCGTGGTGTTGCCAACCGCGTCCAGTGCGTCGGTCGTCTTGCGCACGTCCGGCGGCAGATCGGCCATCTCGGCGATGCCACCGGCATTGTCGGTGACCGGCCCGTAGGCGTCCAACGCCACGATCATGCCAGCCAGGGAAAGCATGGTCGTCGCGGCGATTGCGATGCCGAACAACCCAGCTTCAAGATAGGTGGCCAGGATGCCGACGCAGATGATCAACACCGGGATCGCGGTCGACTCCATCGAAATCGCCAGACCCTGGATCACGTTGGTGCCGTGACCCGTGGTGGAGCTTTGCGCGATCGAGCGTACCGGGCGGTATTCCGTCGCGGTGTAATACTCGGTGATCCACACCAGCGCGCCGGTCACGACCAGGCCGGCAACGGCGCAGACGAACAACTGCATGCCGGTCACGGACGTGCCGTCCACCAACTTGTGGGGCGTGCCGAAGCCAATGAACCAGCCGATGATGATCGCGACACCGACCACCGAAAGCACGCCGGTCACGATCAGGCCCTTGTAGAGCGCCTTCATGATCCCGTTATCGGCGCCCAGCTTCACGAAATAGGTGCCGACGATGGAGGTCAGGATACAGATGGCGCAGATGCCCAGCGGCAGCAGCAGCATCGCGTCGCGGGAGGCGCCGGTGAAGAAGATACCGGCCAGCAGCATGGTGGCGACGATGGTCACGGCATAGGTCTCGAACAAATCCGCGGCCATACCCGCGCAGTCACCCACGTTGTCACCCACGTTGTCGGCGATCACGGCGGGGTTGCGGGGGTCATCCTCGGGGATGCCGGCTTCGACCTTGCCCACCAGGTCCGCGCCAACGTCGGCGCCCTTGGTGAAGATGCCGCCGCCGAGACGGGCGAAGATGGAGATCAGCGAGCCACCAAAGCCGAGCGCGACGAGGGCTTCGAGGGTGGGGCGAAGATCGGCGCCAGGGGCGAGGCCGGCGCGCAGGATGAAATAGTAGGCCGCGACACCCAAAAGCCCCAGCCCGACCACCAGCATGCCGGTTACAGCACCGGCCTTGAAGGCGATATCGAGGCCGGCCGCCAGACCCTTGCGGGAGGCCTGGGCGGTTCGCACATTGGCTCGCACCGACACGTTCATGCCGATATAGCCGGCCGCCGCGGACAGCACCGCGCCGATGACGAAGCCGATGGCGGTGTGCAGGCCAAGGATCGCGCCGAGCACGATCAGGATCACGACGCCGACGATGCCGATCGTCATGTATTGGCGGTTGAGGTAGGCACGCGCGCCTTCCTGCACGGCAGCCGAAATTTCCTGCATGCGTGCGGTGCCGGCATCGGCCGCCAGTACCTGTCGGCTGGTGATCAGGCCGTAGACCAACGCCAGCACGCCGCAGGCGATGATCATGAGATGGGCCAGTTGCATCCTGGTTGTCCTCTTGTCGGGTTTCCGTATCGGGGGGCGGACAGACGCGCGGTTGCGCCCGCCGCCAAAGGGGGTGGCCAAACGGGGTGGGTGATGGATTGGCGGTATGCCAGAAGCCGGAACGGCAGGCAAATCGGCGTCGTGATGGGTCGCGTTACGGTTTGCTCGCTATCAGCTCACTCTCCTGCTCGGGCCACCCTCCTGCTCGGGCCACCCGCGGGCATACTTTCGTAGGCACCCTTGCGTCGGAATGGGTCGGTGCCGATCCGGAGGCGCGACCAAGTGTTGACGCGATCCGGCAGATCGTCACACTGTGGCGTAGTGCGCCTGTAGCTCAATTGGTTAGAGCTGGCGGCTCATAACCGCTCGGTTGCAGGTTCGAGTCCTGCCGGGCGCACCAATACCGCCCACACCCGCAGGAGGCAGAACAGATGGCCGTCGTGGAAACCGAACGCCACGGGCAGATACTCGTGGTGCGAATGAACCGCCCCGAGCGGCTCAATGCGCTGAACCATGAGCTTCGCACCGAACTGGCGGAAACCTGGGCGTCCTTCCGCCGGGATGAGGGGCTGGAGGTCGCGATCTTCACAGGCACCGGGCGAGCCTTCTGCGCGGGCGAGGACATGAAGGAGTCGCTGAAGGACGGTGCCCCGGGTGGGCGGCGGCCCGCGACCGAGGATCCGTTCATGGCCGGTACCCTGGAAAAGCCGGTGATCGCGGCGGTCAACGGGTTCGCGATGGGCGGTGGTTTCATGCTGGTGGAACACACCGACCTTCGCGTTGGCGTACACGGCGCGATCTTTGAGGTCTCGGAAGCCAAGCGCTGGCTGCTGGGTGGCTACAACCATGGTCATATCGCCAACCTGCCCTATCCGGTGGCGATGGAAATGGCGCTGGGCTATCGCTTTACCGCTCAGCGATTCTACGAGATCGGGTTCCTGAACCGGCTGGTCGAACCGGATGCGCTGATGCCGACCGCGCTGGAAATGGCACAGCATCTGCTGACACTGCCGCCGGCGTCACGCGTGAACACGGTGCATATGATGCGGCAGATGCGCCCATCGGTCAGCCCCGATCAGGCACGCCTGGCCGCCGCGCTGCACGATCATGGCGCCAAGAGCGACCTGATGGAATCGCGCGCGGCGTTCGCTGACAAGCGGGCACCGGTGTTCAAGGGTTGGAACGATCCGGCGGACCGCTACCGGCTTCCAACGCTGACGCCGACATAGGAGGCCGCGCGGGTCGGTCCTGGGCGCGGTTCGCTACCACAACCGCCCCAACCACCGACCCATGGGTAACCGCTGTCATGGCGAATTGGTAACCGCTGTCATGGCGGGTAGCTAATACCAACCGTCCGAAACACCGACTCACCCCCCTATGCAAAGGTCTCCGGGTTCGATTCGATACCCTCGTCGGCCGATTCGCGGCCAAGGAGGGATCGAATGGGCAAGGCAATCGCGGTCACTCGAACCGAGCACACGGCCTCTG
>CAMATI010000422.1 GCA_945861095.1 Asaia bogorensis
CGGTGCGGGAAAACACCTCCGCCGTCGTGTCGGCGATACCGGTTTCGGCCAGGATGCCGGCGGCGTTGACGACACCGTCCAGCCCGCCCATCGCCTCCGCCGCCTTGTTGACGGCCGCGGAGATGGATGCCGGATCGGACACGTCGCAGGCGATCGCCACCGCGCCGATTTCGTCGGCAACGGCCTTCGCGGCGTTGTCGGACCGGTCGAGGATCGCGACCGAAGCGCCTTCCTGACGGAACAGGCGCGCGGTGGCTCTACCGATGCCGGAAGCACCGCCGGTGATGATGATCTTGCGTCCGGCCAGTCGTGCCATCGCTGTTTCCCCCTTTTGGTTTGGTCCGGGAGCGTCCCGTTGGGTCAGCAATCTGACTGGCGATGGCCGTCATGTCCACCTGCCGGCGTTTGTCGCAACCACGTCGGCCACCGTATCATCCCGCGCGCGGGCGTCGCGGCACATTCCCGGGCAGGCCGCGCCGGAACACGCCAATGGAGGAAGCATCATGCGTCTGAAGGACAAGGTCGCCGTCATCATCGGCGCCGGACAGAGCGCGGGAGAGACCATGGGCAACGGTCGCGCGACCGTGCTGCGGTTTGCACAGGAGGGCGCGAAAATCTTCGCGGTGGACCGCGATCTGGGGTCCGCCAACGAGACCGCGGCGATGGCACGCATGGAGGGCGCCGAATGCGAAACCGCGCGCGCCGACGTCGTGCGGGAAGCCGAACTGAAATCCGCCATCGAAGCCGCGCATAATCGTTTCGGTCGCATCGATATCCTGCACTACAATGTCGGCATCTCGGTGGCCGGCGGCGACGCGCCGGTGACGGATATCACCGAAGATGCGTTCGATCTGATCAGTGCCGTGAACCTGCGCGGCGCCGTCATGGCGTGCAAGCATGCGCTGCCGATCATGCGGGCGCAGAATTCCGGCGTGATCCTGATGATTTCGTCTATTTCCGCGTGGGAGAACTACCCGAACGTTGCCTACAAGGTCACGAAAGCCGGGATGATCGCCTTCACCCAGCAACTGGCGATCCGCAACGCCGAATACGGCATCCGCGCCAATGCCATCCTGCCCGGCCTGATGGCAACGCCCATGGCGATCGATGTGCGATCCCGCGCCATCAACAAGCCGCGCGATGAGATCATGCAAGAACGCGATGCCCGTGTGCCTCTGCGCGGGCGGCAGGGCACCGCGTGGGATGTCGCCAATGCCGCCCTGTTCCTGGCGTCCGACGAGGCGAATTTCATCACCGGCGTGTCGTTGCCCGTCGATGGCGGGATGCTGGTGGACATCGCTCCGGGCCGACGCAACTGAGCCTTCCTCATGGTCTGAACGCGACCAAGCTTCTGTCCCGCCCCCACTGCGTCCTCCATCCGCACCGGGACACGCGCCGGGACACGCGCGCCACCTCGCTTGACCGAACGGGCGAGCGGGTGGGTAATCGCGGCCGAACCGCGCGTTCGCGGGACCGGAGTAACGCCATGCCAACCGTCCATCCGCAGGTTCAGAAAGCCCGCGATCTGATGCCGCTGATCGCCGCCGCCTCGGCCGAAAACGACGACATGCGCGAATTGACCCAACCCGTCGTCAAGGCCCTGATCGATGGCGGGTTCTTCACCATGCTGAAGACGCAATCGGTCGGTGGGATGGAACTGAAACCCTCGATCTTCGCCCAGGTGACAGAGGCGATCGCCAGCGCGGACGGCTCCACCGGCTGGGTGGTGTGTCAGAGCAACGGCTGTTCGACCACCAGTGCCTATCTCGATCCTGCCGTCGCGCAGGAGATTTTCGGGCGGCCGGACGGCATCGTCGCCTGGGGACCGCCCGGTTCGCCCTATGAAGGCACGCCGGTCGAGGGCGGCTATCGCATCACCGGCAAATGGCGCTTCATGAGCGGCAGTCAGAACGCGACCTGGCTGGGGGCGCATCTGCGGGTCAAGGGCACCGACGAGGTCAAGACCTTCCTGTATCCCAAGTCCAGCGCCACGTTCCACGATATCTGGCACACATTGGGCCTCCGCGGCACCGCCAGCAACGAATATGCGGTGGACAACCTGTTCATCCCGCACGAACGCGCGATCTATCGCGACGGACCGCGCGACCGGCGCACGAACAGCCCGCTTTATCGTTTCACCAGCAACCAGCTCTATTCGATCGGGTTCGGCGGGGTGGCGCTTGGCATCGCGCGCGGGACCATGGACGCGTTTCTGGCCTTGCCACGGGAGAAAACCCGCCGTGGCGCCGGCAGGCCGATGGTGGAAAACAACGTCGTACAATCCCACGTGGCGCAGTCCGAAGCCCGCTGGCGGTCAGCCCGCTATTTCCTGCACGCCGCCGCCGACGAAGCGCTGGAAACGATCGAGGAACGCGGCGAAATGGACCCCGATCAGCGCACCCGCCTGCGCCTCGCCTCCACCTGGGCCATCCAGTCGTCGCGCGAAATCGTCAACACGCTCTATCACGACTGCGGATCGATGGCGGTGTTTGAGGAAAATCCGTTCGAGCGCCGTCTGCGCGACATCCATACGGTCGCGCAGCAAGGCCAGGGCCGCATCCTCCACTACGAAACCGTCGGCCAAATCCTCCTCGGCCTGCCGCCCGAGAACATCTTCTGACCGTCCGGCATACCAGGGCGGCTGACCGTGCACATGGACACAGCACCCAACGCTTGACAGACTATCGCCAAGTGTCGCGCGTCAGGAGCGACGCCGAACGGAGATATTTCAGATGGACGATGTCGATCAATCCTTACAGGAATTCCGGCTCGCGGAGCAGGCCCGCCGGTCGGCCACACGCTGGCTCTCGGCCTTCGAGACCGCCCTGGTCTCACGCGATGCCAAGCGGATCGGCGCGCTGTTTCACGAGGACAGCTATTGGCGCGACATCCTGGCTTTCACGTGGCATCTGACGCCGGTCGAAGGCCGTGACAAGCTCGCGGAACGGCTCGCGGCCGAACAGGCGCGCACCGATGCGCACGGGTTCCACCTGCCCGCGGGCCGCAAACCGCCCCGCCATGTGCGCCGCCTCGGCATCGACTGCATCGAGGCGATCTTTGAGTTCAGCACCGCGGTGGGCCATGGTGCCGGGATCCTGCGCCTGTCGCTGGCAAAAGATGGCGATGACATGAAGGCGTGGCTGCTGTCGACAACACTTGAAGAGTTGCGCGGGCATGAGGAGAAAATCGGCGCCAATCGTCCGACCGGTGCCGCATATTCGCGGAATTTCGGCGGCGACAACTGGGCCGACATACGCCAGAAAGCGCAGGCCTACACGGATCGGGAGCCGACGGTACTCGTCGTCGGCGGCGCCCAGGCCGGTCTGTCGATCGCCGCGCGACTCAACCAGCTTGGCATCGACACGCTCCTGGTCGAAAAATGGCCGCGCATCGGCGATAGCTGGCGGAAGCGCTATCACTCACTGGCGCTGCACAACTCGATCCACCTCAATCATCTGCCCTACATGGATTTCCCGCCGACCTGGCCGAAGTATATCCCCAAAGACATGCTCGGGAACTGGTTCGAATTCTATGCCGATGTCATGGAGATCAACTGCTGGACGGATACCGAATTCGTTGCCGGGACCTGGGATGAGAAATCCAAGACCTGGACCGCCCGCCTGAAGCGATCCGACGGGACCGAGCGTGTCGTGCGGCCACGGCATCTGGTTTTCGCCAACGGCGTCAGCTCCTATCCCATGATCCCGGATATCCCCGGTCTGAACGATTTCAAGGGCGAGATCCTTCATTCCGAAGGCTTCAACAGCGGCGCCGGTTGGGAAGGCAAGAAGGCGCTGATCATAGGCACCGGCAGCAGTGCGAACGATATCGCGCTGGATCTGCACAGCCATGGTGTGCACACGACCTTGGTGCAACGCGGCTCCACGACGGTCGTGTCGATCGATCCCAGCGCCAGGCTCAACGAAGCGATATGGGACGAAGGCCCGCCGTTGGAGGATTGCGACCTCATCGTTTCGTCCGCGACTCCGACCCTGATCACCAAGGCCTACAAGGCGGTGACGCAGCGTATGATTGAACTCGACAAGGAGATGATCGAGGGCCTGAAGGGAATCGGCTTCAAGTTCGACATCGGCGCGGACGACACCGGCCACCAGATGAAGTATTTCCGGCGTGGCGGCGGCTATAATCTGGACGCCGGCAGTTCGGCGCTGATGATCAAGGGCGAACTGGGGTTGCTGCAATACGACCTGATCGATCGGTTTACCGCCCAGGGCGCGCTGCTGAAGGATGGCTCGACGGTTCCGGCCGACCTGATCGTCCTCGCGACCGGCTATTATCCGCAGAAGGAACTGGTCCTCCGAGCGCTCGGGGAGGCGATGGCGGATCGGATTGGGCCGGTTTGGGGCCTGGGCGACGACGGTGAGCTTAACAATATGTTCAAGCGCACCCCGCAGGAAGGCCTGTGGTTCATCGCCGGCGGACTGGCGCAATGCCGTATCAACTCGAAGTATATGGCGTTGCAGATCAAGGCGATGGAACTGGGGAAACTCGGGCCGCTCTAGCAGCCTGTCGGACTCGGGATTTTCGATCAATAACGACGGCTGTTCGGCTGCGCCGGCGCGGTCATCAGACCGCCGGCGGCGCCCCGATCACGTCCTGACTGGCTTCATATCGGCCCGGAGGTGGCGTCACGGCCGACCCA